>NZ_VWUO01000004.1:0-346996 GCF_008631595.1 Pantoea sp. F_5 | reverse complement strand
AGCATGAAGTTGAAGATAAACAACTGTCGCTTCATGAGGTGTGAAGAGAGGGCTCTAAGAGTCCGAACTTAGTACGCCCCTATGGGGCGGAAAACAAAGCCGCCTTCTATGAAGGCGGATTTTTACTGTTTTTAACATGGAGCGCCGCGCGTTGTTGGCTGCGGTGGAAATCAGACGTGAATTATTCCCTTATTGACCAGGATGAACAACTGGCTGACGTGTGCCAGAAAGCCCGCCAGCATGCAGCGGTGGCACTGGACACCGAATTTGTCCGCACTCGCACCTACTACCCTCAGCTTGGCCTGATCCAGCTGTTCGACGATCACCAGCTGGTGCTGATTGACCCGCTGAATATCCGTGACTGGTCACCCTTTATTGCGCTGCTGACCGACACCAGCGTGACTAAATTCCTGCATGCAGGAGGGGAAGATCTGGAAGTCTTCCTGCATCGTTTCGGCGTGCTGCCGACGCCGATGATCGACACCCAGATTCTGGCAGCCTTCTCCGGTCAGCCCCTCTCCTGGGGCTTTGCTTCCATGGTGGCGCATTTCACGCAGGTCGAGCTGGATAAAAGTGAATCCCGTACCGACTGGCTGGCACGTCCTCTGACCCCGCGTCAGTGTGAGTATGCGGCGGCGGATGTTCACTATCTGCTGCCGATTGCCCGTCAGTTGATGATCAACACGGAAGAGGCTGGCAACATGGCGGCGGCACTTAGTGAGTGCGATAACCTGTGTCAGCGTCGTCTGGACAGCGTGGCACCGGATGAAGCCTGGCGTGATATCACCAACGCCTGGCAACTGCGTCCGCGTCAGCTGGCAGCACTGCAACGGCTGGCGGCCTGGCGTCTGAAACTGGCGCGTGAAAAAGATATGGCGGTGAACTTTGTGGTGCGCGAAGAGCATCTGTGGAAGGTGGCGCGCTTTATGCCTGGCTCGCTGGGTGAGCTGGATCATCTGGGGCTGTCAGGCCACGAAATTCGTTTCCACGGCAAAACGCTGGTGGCGCTGGTGGCGGAAGCGGCGGCACTGGAGGAGAGTGAATTACCGGCTCCGCTGGGAAATTTGATCGACCATCCGAACTACAAATCGGTCTTCAAAGCGATGAAGGCGCTGGTGCAGCAGGTCAGCGAACAGAGCGGGTTCAGTCAGGAGTTACTGGCCTCGCGACGTCAGATAAATCAGGTGTTAAGCCTGCACTGGGGCCTGAAGCCACAGGGACGTCAGCCGGAGCTACTTACCGGATGGCGGGGCGAACTGCTGAAACCCGGCATTGAAGAGATTCTTGCGGGTTGTTAACCGGTTAAATTTCCCCTGCCACTGCGCAGGGGAAATTCAGGAAACGGTCAGCGTCATTTAGTCACTTCATCCGTTTCCGGCAGCGTGACGTTCAGCTCCAGAATCGAGATATCATCACCTTTCTGATCGAGCTGGACCGTGACCATTTCCGGATCGATCTTCACATATCTGCAAATCACTTCCAGAATGTCGCGCTTAAGTTGCGGAAGATAGTGGGGCTCACTGTCGCCCCTTCTCCGTTCTGCCACGATAATCTGCAGCCGTTCCTTGGCTATGTTGGCAGTGTTCTTCTTCCGGGATAAAAAGAAATCAAGTAATGCCATGGTTTATCCCCCGAACAGGCGTTTCAGGAAACCCTTCTTCTCTTCTTCGATAAAGCGGAAGGGGCGTACTTCACCGAGTAACCGTTCAACGGTATCGGCATAGGCTTTGCCAGCATCAGATTCGCCGTCAAGAATCACCGGCTCACCCTGGTTAGAGGCACGTAACACCGATTGATCTTCAGGGATCACACCGACCAGAGGAATGCGAAGGATTTCCAGCACATCTTCCATGCTCAGCATATCGCCACGGTTTACCCGGCCAGGGTTATAGCGGGTCAGCAGCAGATGCTCCTTCACCGGGTCCTGACTGTTTTCAGCGCGGCGGGATTTAGAGGAGATGATGCCGAGGATGCGGTCGGAGTCGCGGACAGAAGAGACTTCCGGGTTGGTGGTGATAATCGCTTCGTCAGCAAAGTAGAGCGCCATCAGTGCGCCCGTTTCAATCCCTGCCGGTGAGTCGCAGACGATGAAATCGAACTCCATGGCGGCTAAATCGTTCAGGACTTTTTCAACACCTTCACGGGTCAGCGCATCTTTGTCGCGGGTCTGCGATGCAGGCAGAATGTAGAGCTGCTCAGTGCGTTTGTCGCGAATCAGCGCCTGGTTCAGCGTGGCATCGCCCTGGATTACGTTAACGAAGTCGTAGACCACACGGCGCTCACAGCCCATGATCAAATCCAGGTTACGCAGACCGATATCAAAGTCGATAACGACCGTTTTTTTGCCTTTCTGCGCTAAACCGGTGGCGATGGCCGCGCTTGACGTGGTCTTACCAACGCCCCCTTTACCGGATGTAACTACAATAATGCGTGCCATAAATGTTGATTTCCTTAACAAAAGAAAAGGGGCCTAATTAAGTGTCTGGATAGTCAGCGCGCCATCCTGCAGGCACAGGCGCGCGGCTTTACCAAAAAATTCTTGCGGGATCTGATCCATGATCCAGTACTCCCCGGCAATTGAGACCAGCTCGGCAGCCAGGTTAGTACAGAAAATCTGGCAGTTGCGATCGCCGCTGGCACCTGCCAGGGCGCGACCGCGCATCATGCCGTAAATGTGAATGTTGCCATCGGCGACCAGTTCAGCACCGGCACTGACGCTGCTGGTGATGATTAAGTCGGCGTCACGCGCATAAATCTGCTGGCCTGAGCGCACCGGCGTGTTCACGATGCGGGTTTTCGCTGCTGCCGTCTCGGTTACAACCGGCTGCGGTTCAGGAGTGGGGGCCGGCTGCGGTGTCTCGGCGCGCGGCCTGGCCTCTTTGCCTTCCGCCAGTACCGGCAGCCCTGCACGCGCGATCATGCGTTTCAGTGCTTCATCTTTGCAGCCGCTTACGCCGACAATGCGTAAACCGGTAGCAAGAATCGCCTGCTGCAGCTGTTTCCAGTTAACATCGGCACTCAATGTGGCGACGTTAAGCACCACCGGGGCGTTTTTCAGGAAATCGGGAGCCTGATCAATCTTGTCCTGGAGTGCCTTGCGAATCACCGCAGGGTCATGGTGATGCAAATGGACGACAGACAGGGTGAAACTGCTACCTTTGAATTCGATTGGCGTTTGCGACATCTGTCCCGACTCAGTCCTGTTTTCACTACCGTTAACCTGTCGATGATAAAATCATCGCTGAAGCGCTAACGGTGAATATTCGAAGTTCTGCAAGCATGTTATAGTTACAGCTATATTCAGACAAGCCTCAACGCCGGTTAATTCGAGTAAAAAATATGTTTTGTGTGATCTACAGAAGCCCGTTACGTGACCAGACTTATCTCTATGTTGAAAAAAAGGACGATTTCTCGCGCGTTCCGGAAGAATTGCTGAAAGGATTTGGCAAGCCGCAGCTGGCGATGGTGCTAAAGCTGGCGGGCCGCGACAGGCTGGCTAATGCGGATATCAATAAAGTTAAGCAGGGATTGAGCGAGCAGGGTTATTATTTACAGCTTCCACCGCCGATTGAAAGTCTGCTAAAAATTCATTTAGAGGCCGATAAAAAAGTTTAACTCGGATTCTTCTGTAAATATAAATCCTGTTGGTGCGATACTGCAGGGTTAATATTGCTCTGAAGCTGCGCAAAATTAACGGCGCAGCTTATCTGTTTCACCCCTGTTTAAATACCCAGTCCACATTTCCCCACCTTATTTGTACGATTATTCAGCATACCAGGACATCGTTTACGCTTTTTGACAAATTCCGCACCCCGACTGGTTAAAAGGATCTTATTATCACGCTCTGTTGCTGGCATTTCGATCAACGCATCAGTAAACATCAACCCGCCAGCCGCGCTGGCATCACACCTAACCTGAACAGGGAATGAGCATGTATCAGCATCATAACTGGCAAGGCGCTCTGTTAGATTTTCCGGTCAGCAAAGTGGTTTGCGTCGGCAGTAATTATGCAAAACACATTAAAGAGATGGGCAGTGCGACGCCAACCGAGCCGGTAATCTTTATCAAACCGGAAACGGCGCTGTGTGATTTGCGCCAGCCGCTCTCCATTCCCGACTCCTTTGGCGAAGTTCATCATGAAGTCGAACTGGCGGTGCTGATAGGTGCGACGCTGAAGCAGGCGAGTGAAGAACACGTGGCTAAGGCGATTGCAGGCTATGGCGTGGCGCTGGATCTGACGCTGCGTGACCTGCAGTCCGGGCTGAAAAAAGCGGGTCAGCCATGGGAAAAATCAAAAGGCTTTGATAACGCCTGTCCCATCTCCGGTTTCATCCCGGTAGCCGAATTCAGTGATGATCCACAGAATGTCGAGCTAAAGCTGGTGGTAAACGGAGAAGTGCGTCAGCACGGCAACACCGCCGATATGATCCACAAAATTCTGCCGCTGGTTGCTCATATGAGCCACTATTTTACACTGCGTGCAGGCGATGTCATTCTGACCGGGACACCTGAGGGTGTGGGGCCGATGCGCTCGGGTGACAAGCTGGAAGTGTCGCTGGCGGGTCACGGCATCAGCACGCGCGTACTCTAAAAACTTGCATCACCGCAACATAGGCTTTATAAGGTGCGTTTCAGGCACAACCCGGACAAATCATCATGACTGACACCCCTTTCTGGCAACAAAAACGCCTGGCACAAATGAGCGATGAGGAATGGGAATCCTTGTGTGATGGTTGTGGCCAGTGTTGCCTGAACAAGTTGCAGGACGCTGACACGGATGAGATTTACTTCACCAACGTCGCCTGCAATCAGCTCAATATTAAAACCTGCCAGTGCCGTAACTATGAGCGCCGCTTCGAATTAGAAGAGGATTGTATCAAGCTGACGCGCGAAAATCTGACCACCTTCAACTGGCTGCCGCGCACCTGCGCCTATCGTTTGCTGGGTGAGGGCAAAGGATTGCCGGCCTGGCATCCGCTGCGAGCCGGTTCCAAAACCGCGATGCATGCGCAGCGTATATCGGTACGCTATATTGCGGTGCGGGAGAGTGAAGTGCGTGACTGGGAAGATCACATTATTGATCGGCCCGATCTTAACGGCTAAGCGCCACTGCATCATATGAAACGTAAAAAGGCTGCCAGTGGCAGCCTTTTTTGATCTCAGCAACGTTTCGTGTCAGCGTCCAAAGAGATCGCGACGCTTAGGTTTGAAAGGCTGGGCAATCAGTACCAGCACGGCGACGAGCAGATAACCGGCAAAGACCCCAATCATCCACTGCGGCATGCTGAGCGTCAGGAAAGTCCAGCTACGTTCTGCGCAGTCACCGCTGGCAAGAAACACCGACGGCAGCCACTTATCCAGCGGTAATCCGCTGGGAAAACGGGCAGCAAAATCACAGGTAGTAAACGGGTTCGGATGCAGCTGAATCATCGTATGTTCATAAGAGAGGCGCAGACCTTCCCAGGCGCTGTAAATCCATAATGCCAGCCCCGCCAGACGCAACGGTGATTTCGGCGCAATCGCGCCCACCAGACCCGCGCCCAGTACCCCAAACAGCGCATTACGTTCATAAATACACATCACGCAGGGTTTTAGTCCCATCACATGCTGAAAAAAGAGTGCCGTCAATTCCAGTGCAAGCGCCGTCAGTGCCAGTAATAACCAGGCTCCCCGACCACGAGAGCATTGATTCAGATATCGCAACATATTGCATTCCCTGTAAACGTTAATGCCACGCAGTGTAAACCAAAAGCGCGGGCAAACCAGCCAGGTACAGGGAAAAATCGTGTGCAAACATGACCTGATTCTGATCCAGAGCAGGTTACAGGAGGATAAGCGGAGTCCCTCCAGCTGATGCCTGCTCAGTAAACAGCGCGAAGATGGCGACGTTACGAAAAACCCGGCTGCGAACGGCAGAAAGCGAAACGGCAAGTGCAGGCCATCCGGAACCCGCAAGCTGTACTTTAAGGATGATTTTCTGCTGCTTTTGAGACGGAATATTCCGGTGCAGAAAATCGTGCACCCGGCCATCGTCTTATAACAGCAGCGTTCGCCACCAGCCTGTCTGAAATATGCGCCCGCGCCCGGTTTTAATGGTTACGCAGGCTATATCCGCTATAGGGCGTCTGGTATGATGAGTCCCTATCATGATTAGAAAAGCAACGAGAACACATTGCTATGGTTATAAAGGCTCAGAGTCCAGCGGGATTTGCTGAAGAGTATATTATTGAAAGCATCTGGAACAGTCGCTTTCCGCCCGGATCGATTCTTCCTGCTGAGCGTGAGCTTTCTGAATTGATTGGGGTAACGCGTACCACCTTGCGTGAGGTGTTACAGCGCCTGGCACGTGACGGCTGGCTGACGATTCAGCACGGCAAACCGACCCGTGTGAATGATTTCTGGGAGACATCCGGCCTTAATATTCTGGAAACGCTCGCCCGCCTCGATCATGACAGTGTGCCGGTGCTGATTGATAACCTGCTATCGGTCCGCAGCAATATTTCGTCGATCTTTATCAGCCGTGCGCTGCGCCATCATCCGGAGAAGGCGCGTGAAGTGCTCGAGACGGTAAGTGCCGCGGCCGATCAGGCGGATGCCTATACCGAACTCGACTACCGGGTGTTCCGCGGTCTGGCATTTGCATCGGGCAATCCGATTTACGGTCTGATCCTCAATGGTCTGAAAGGCCTCTATACCCGGGTGGGTCGCCACTACTTTTCCAGTGCGGAAGCGCGCCAGGTTGCGCGGGATTTCTATCTGACACTTCTGGCGCTGTGCGACAAACAGCCAGGCCAGGATGAGATTGTTGAGGTGGTACGCAACTATGGCCGCCGTAGCGGCGAAATCTGGCACAGTATGCAGAAGAACCTGCCAGATGACCTTGGCAATAAACGATAAAAAAAACCGGACATCGCGTCCGGTTTTTTGTTTTTAGCTCTATCAGAGCGATGAACCGCGCGGCGGATTACGATCCAGTAACTCGACGCTGCCATCTTCGTTCTGCTGTTCCAGAATCACATCAAATCCCCACAGACGATGCACATGCTTCAGCACCTCACGACGACTCTTATCGAGCGGCGTACGGCTCTGTGGCACATAACGCAGAGTCAGCGAACGATCGCCACGCAGATCGACGTTGTAAACCTGAATATTAGGCTCAAGATTACTCAGGTTGTACTGTGCAGAAAGCTGCTGGCGAATGGCCCGATAGCCTGCCTCATCATGGATGGCGGCGATCTCCAGATAGTTGTTGCGGTCGTCATCCAGTACGGTGAAGAGACGGAAATCACGCATCACTTTCGGCGACAGGAACTGGCTGATAAAACTTTCATCCTTAAACTCACGCATCGCAAAATGCAGCGTTTCCAGCCAGTCGGAGCCGGCGATGTCCGGGAACCAGTAGCGATCTTCTTCTGTCGGTGACTGACAGATCCGCTTGATATCCTGCATCATCGCAAACCCTAACGCATAAGGGTTGATACCGTTGTACCACTGACTGTTATAGGGCGGCTGATACACGACGTTGGTGTGACTGTGCAGGAACTCCATCATAAAGCGTTCCGACACTTTGCCTTCATCGTACAGGTGATTAAGGATGGTGTAGTGCCAGAACGTCGCCCAGCCTTCGTTCATTACCTGTGTCTGCTTCTGCGGATAGAAATACTGGCTTACCTTGCGGACAATGCGCAGGATCTCCCGCTGCCATGGCTCCAGTAGCGGGGCATTTTTTTCCATAAAATAGAGCAGGTTTTCCTGCGGCTCAGAAGGGTAGCGTGCCGCTTCAAAAGCCACTGTCTCTTTCTCACGTCGTGGCAGTGTACGCCACAGGGTATTCACCTGGCTCTGCAGATACTCTTCACGGCTTTTCTGCCGCGCCTTCTCCTCCTGCAGAGAGATCTTCTGCGGACGTTTATAGCGATCCACGCCATAATTCATCAGGGCATGGCAGGAGTCGAGCAGCCGCTCGACCTCTTCGACGCCATAGCGCTCTTCGCAGTCACTGATGTAGTTTTTGGCAAACAGCAGGTAATCGACAATCGATCCGGCATCCGTCCAGCTGCGAAACAGATAGTTATTCTTGAAGAAGGAGTTATGGCCATAGCAGGCATGTGCCATCACCAGCGCCTGCATGGTCATGGTGTTCTCTTCCATCAGATAGGCGATGCAGGGGTTGGAATTGATAACGATTTCATAGGCCAGACCCTGCTGACCATGCTTATAGCGCTGCTCGGTCTCGATAAACTTTTTACCGAATGACCAGTGTGAATAGTTAATGGGCATGCCGACGCTGGAATAGGCATCCATCATCTGTTCAGAGGTAATCACTTCAATCTGGTGCGGGTAGGTATCCAGACGGTAGAGCTTCGCGACGCGGTCGATCTCCGCTAAGTAGACATCGAGCAGTTCGAATGTCCAGTCTGGTCCGTCATTGAGTCGTTTGCTGTCTCTGATGGCTTCGTCAAAGATTGTCGTCATAGCGCACCTCTTTATGGCAAACCGGCTGACCCGAAAGACAACCCGTTCTGGTTATTTAAGGCTTCATCCTGAAAAAGGGAACCCGAAAAAAACTGAGCGAACACAACAATGATAGCCCACTGTCGCTTATCCGAAATGCGAACTCAAACGAATTCTTTGGCACAAAATCATTCAGACAGATGCGGCAAAGAATTTAATAGCCTTTAATTCGAACGTTATTTTAAAACGCGGGATATCATCCTGTTTATAAGCGGAATGTATGGAGTTGAAGCATTCTCCTGCCATGCGTAGATTTAACTGCATCCGTTGTCATTTATTTCTGTGTTTATGGAATAAGGCGCATAAAGCGCTGAAATTGGCTGTGCGACAAGATTTTAGTTACCTGAAAAGTGAAAAAGATGTGAAATAGATGCTGAATTTATGGGGTGGTGTTCGCTGTGTAAATCCGCTGACTATCATCTCCTTAACAGTGAATTATGCTTTTACATGCCGGGTGGGGGAGCTATGCACGTAGTCATTCTTGGAAGTGGTGTGGTTGGCGTGGCAAGCGCCTGGTATCTGGCGCGTGCCGGACATCAGGTTACGGTCATTGATCGTCAGCCAGCCGCGGCGATGGAGACCAGCGCAGGAAATGCGGGTCAGATCTCACCGGGTTATGCCGCACCCTGGGCAGCGCCTGGCGTGCCGCTGAAAGCCGTGAAGTGGATGTTCCAGCGTCATGCGCCGCTGGCTATCCGGCTCGATGGCAGCAGTTTTCAGCTGGAGTGGATGTGGCACATGCTGCGTAATTGCGACATCAACCATTATCAACAGAACAAAAGCCGCATGGTGCGGATAGCCGAATACAGTCGTGACTGTCTGAAAGCGTTACGCGCTGAAACCGGCATCGCCTATGAGGGTCGTCAGGGCGGAACATTGCAGCTTTTCCGCACGCAGCAGCAGTTCGACAGCGCCAGTAAAGATATTGCGGTACTGCGCGACGCGGGCGTGCCCTATGAGCTGCTGGAGGCACATGAGCTGTCTCGCGTGGAACCGGCGCTGGCGGCAACCCAGCATAAACTCACTGGCGGACTGCGCTTGCCTAACGATGAAACAGGTGACTGCCAGCTCTTTACGCAGCGACTGGCAAAAATGGCCGAAGAGGCGGGGGTGGTCTTCCGCTTTAACACTCAGGTCGATCACCTGCTGCGCGATGGCAATCGCATTTATGGTGTGAAGTGCGGCGAGGAGATCATCAAGGCGGATAGTTATGTAGTGGCCTTTGGTTCCTACTCGACTGCACTGCTGAAAAACGTTATTGATATTCCGGTCTATCCGCTGAAAGGCTACTCACTCACCATTCCGATTAAAAATCCTGATGCTGCCCCGGTTTCGACGATACTGGATGAGACTTACAAAGTGGCGGTGACCCGGTTTGACGACCGTATCCGCGTCGGCGGAATGGCGGAAATTGTTGGTTTTAACACCAGACTCACCGAAGCGCGGCGGGAAACGCTGGAGATGGTGGTCAGTGATCTCTATCCTGAAGGCGGTCATCTCGCGCAGGCAAGTTTCTGGACCGGTCTCCGTCCGATGACGCCAGACGGTACGCCGATTGTCGGTGCCACGCCACTCTCCAATCTTTATCTTAATACCGGTCACGGTACACTGGGCTGGACAATGGCGTGTGGTTCTGGTCAGTTGCTGGCCGATCTCATCTCCGGTAAAAAGCCAGCCATTGCGGCGGATGACTTAGCGGTGTTCCGCTACTTACCCGGTTTCGCGGCGACCTCATCGCCGCTGCGTAACGCCAACGCAACTCGTTAAGTATTCAGGGAGAGAGAGGATGTCACGTCCGATTGTCGCTACCATTAACCAGCAGGCGCTTCGTCATAACCTGACTGTTGTTCGCCAGGCGGCCCCCGCATCCCGCATCTGGTCAGTGGTGAAAGCCAATGCTTATGGCCATGGCATTGATCGCGTACGCGAAGCGTTATCTGCCACCGACGGCTTTGCGCTGCTTAATATGGAAGAAGCCATTCTGCTGCGTGAGCAGGGCTGGAAAAAACCGATTCTGTTGCTGGAGGGATTTTTCCAGCCAGAGGATCTGCAACTGATTGACCGCTATCGCCTGACCACCAGCGTACACAGTAACTGGCAAATCAAGGCGCTGGCCAGTGCCAGCCTTTCTGCGCCGGTTGATATCTATCTTAAAATGAACAGCGGCATGAACCGTCTGGGCTTTCGCCCGGAGCAGGTTTCTGGCGTCTGGCAAAAGCTGCGGGCGCTGAACAATGTCGGTGAGATGACGCTGATGGCCCATTTTGCCGATGCCGAAAATCCGCAGGGCCTGATTGCACCGTTGCAGCGTGTTGAGCAGGCGGCAGAGGGGCTGAACTGCCCGCGGTCGCTCTCGAATTCCGCCTGTACCTTATGGCATCCTGACGCGCATTTTGACTGGGTCAGGCCCGGTATTATTCTGTACGGCGCGTCGCCCAGCGGTGACTGGCAGGACATTGCCGGCAGCGGCCTGAAGCCAGTGATGACTCTGAGCAGTGAGATTATTGCGGTTCAGCAGTTACAGGCGGGCGATGGTGTCGGTTACGGTTACCGGTATCACGCCAGCACGACGCAGCGGATTGGCGTCGTAGCCTGTGGTTATGCCGATGGCTATCCGCGCCATGCCCCGACGGGCACGCCGGTCTGCGTCGATGGCGTGATGACTCAGGTGGTTGGCGCGGTTTCCATGGATATGATCACCGTGGATTTAACACCCTGTCCGCAGGCGGGCATCGGCTCATCTGTTGAGCTGTGGGGTGAGCAGGTGAAAATCGATCAGGTGGCAAAAGCGGCCGGAACGGTAGGGTACGAGCTGATGTGCGCGCTGGCACCCCGCGTCCCGGTCACGGTTATTTAAGCGCGGTCAGGCTGCCGCGCATCTTTCTGCTGCAGCGCCAGGCGAGAAAGGCCAGCGCTGCACCCAGCAGCATCATCAGACTCAGCGACAGCTTCTCCGCCACCGGCAGGGCGACAATCACCAGGCTGCCTGCCGCACCACCGGCCATCTGAATAAAGCCCTGCAGGGCGGACGCTACGCCCGCCTGTTGCTGATAGGGTTCCAGCGCATAGCTGGTGGCCGGTCCCACTGTAAAGGCCAGTCCGGCCACCGACACAGCGACCGGGAACATGTAGAGCGCCCAGTGCGTCTGCATCTCCGCCGGGAAAATCTGCATCCCTCCCACCAGCAGCACCGCGCCCAGCAGCATCGTGAAGAATCCCATTGCCAGGCAGAACGGTCGACCTGCTTTACGAATCGCTTTATTCACGAACATACTGACAAACATGATCCAGAAACCGTTAGCGCCAAACGCAAAAGAGAACTGGATCGGCGTCAGCCCACCTTCGGTCATCAATACCTGCGGTGCAAGCGACACATAGGTAAGCACCATGCCCAGCGCACCGGCATTGGCAAAGGCGAAGGCCAGGAAGCGCGGCTGACGCAGGATTTCAGCGTACTGCTTAATCGGCAAGCCTTTCACCCGCAGCGTATCCGCCGGACGTGTTTCCGGCAGCCAGATAATCACCAGCAGCGTAATCAGCACGCCATAGGCGCAGAGGAACCAGAAGGGCGCGCGCCAGTCGAAGGCGCTGGCCAGCAATCCGCCCAGCAGCGGGGCCAGGGCTGGAACGATATTTAACGCACCGTTCAGGAAGCCATAGGCGCGGGCGGCATCATCACCGCTGAGTCGGTCACGCACGCCGCTGAAGGCGACGACCGCGCTGCAGCAGACGCCACAACCCTGCACCAGACGGGCAAGAACGAACAGCGGAAATGAGGTGGCTGTAGCGGCGATGGCGCTGCCGGTGATGTAGAGCCCCAGCCCCAGCAGGGCAATCGGCTTACGCCCATAGTTGTCCACCAGCGGACCGGTCACCAGTTGCCCCAGTCCCATCACCAGCAGAAACAGAGGAATGGTAGTCTGTACCAGCGAGACTGGCGTATCCAGCCCTTCTGCGATTTGCGGCAGCGTGGGCAAATAGAGATCGATGCCTAAAGGTGCCAGCAGCACCAGGCTTAATAACAGCAGAGTAAATTTTTGCATAACAACCAGAGGGTAAACGTTCTGTTAAAAAACGAGCGCAGAGGGTAATGATTAAGAGGCAAAAAAGATAGAGGAAGTCGTGCGGAAAGTGCGATGCCTGCTGTAAACAGGCATCGCAGGGTCTTGCTTAGTAAGCACCGTCGCGGCGTAGCACCACGCCTGCGGTTTTGAACAGGATCGCGATATCGGTCCAGAGCGCCCAGTTTTTGACATACCAGGAGTCAAAATAGACGCGTGTATCATAGTCGATATCGTTACGTCCACTGACCTGCCAGAGGCCGGTCATGCCTGGTTTGGCCATCAGGTAGTAGTCGACGTCACCGGCATAGCGTTCCAGCTCAGCTTCGATGACCGGACGCGGGCCGACCAGACTCATCTCACCCCGAATCACGTTCCACAGTTGCGGCAATTCGTCGAGGCTGGTTTTACGCAGGAAGCTGCCGATCCGGGTTACGCGCGGATCATTCTTCAGTTTGAAATCTTTATCCCACTCCATCCGGGCCTCTTCACTGGTCGCCAGCAATTTCTCCAGTACCTCTTTGGAATTGGTCACCATGGAACGGAATTTCAGACATTTGAATTTTTTGCCATTCTGGCCCACACGTTCGTGACCATAAATTGCATTGCCGCCGTCACGTTTCACCATAAAGCACAGCAGGGCGAAGATCGGGCCAAGGAACAGCAGCAGCATCGACGCTACGACGATATCAAAGGCACGCTTCATGAAACGGGATGAGTGTTTCGCCAGGTTATTGCTGACGCGCAGGATCATCACTTCATGACTGAAGATAAAGGACATGTCCGTACCGTAAAGCGGCACGCCGCGCAGCGTCGGGATCACCGAGACTGACCGGCAGTTCATCTTCGACAGGAATTTCAGCCAGCGATCGCGCATCGGCTGCTGCTCATACTCCATGGCAACAATAAACTGCACATTGTCACGGTCAATGGTCTGCCAGTTAATGTCTTTCCAGGTGATCACTGGCACACCATTCACGCTCTGCTGAGCAGGAACATCGTCGACCGAAATAAATGCCTGTACGTTGTAGCCCAGGATCTCTTCACTTTGCAGCGCCGCATACGCTTCAGTGGCGTTGCGGCCGGAACCGATAATGATGGTCTCTTTCTGCCACTGGCCCGCCTTGTTAATGGCACGTTTAACCAGAGCACGCATCAGCGGCAGCAGCAGCAGGGCATATGTCCAGCTGAAGACCCACACCATGCGGGAGAAGTCCCACTTAGAGAAGGCAATAAGCGCAAGGTCGAGCAGCGAGAAAACAAATAATGTTTTAACGATCTCTTTCAGTTCAAACCAGAAGGGTTTGCGATAGGTGTAATGGCGCAGACGTACCCAGAACCAACCGGTACACATGACTGACATAATAAACTGAGCCACAAAACGATATTCAATCTGATGCGGTGGAATAAACGTATCCAGCTCGCCCCAAATACCCTGTATCGTCGCGGCAGATAAAAACAGTGCCAGGTTAAGTGCAATCAGATCGGAAAAACTCAGGGCGAATTTCACGATGATATTTTTACGCGTTCCGCTCCATGAGCGGCTCGGGCTATTCATTATCAATGTACTTGCCATAAAACCTGCTCTCTTTCTCAAGTAAAAGATGGCCTGATCAAAATCAAATACGCGCTCAGGAGTGGGCCTCTGAAAAATTAAAAAATAATTTTCAGTCTGTTGCAGTCAGTACAGCCAGTGCAGCTGCAAAAAAGGTAACGATTAAAGCGTGATGGTACTCACGAAATGTTGCAGCATTGAGAATGAGTATGCAGGAGTTACTTGACAGAGTTAATACGGAAAAAATCTGAAAACATCAAAAGTGATTAAAGTTTTAAAGCGCTAACTGCACGTTTTTATTAGATAAAATAAGGAAGGGTGCGGTTATAACCAAACTGTTTAAGACGCTTTTTAGGAATTACCGCCAAATCATATGACTGGCGGTAGTGATAGTGGCTCAGGCAGGTTTCTTTAAAATCCAGCGGTCCTGCTGCTTATCGTAATGGCCAATCTGCAGATTCACTGGCTCCCCGTCAATCCAGGCCGGTACGCTGGTATCGCGATCCCAGCCATCGAGTTGGGTAATTAAGCCGGGATTAGTGTGACAGGGGATACTGACGGTGTCGGCGTTCTCACTGTCAAGATCGGCATCTACAATCTCATAACGACCAATTTTAACCACGTGTCCCATTCATTTCTCCCGTTTTAACTGGCATAGAGAGTTAAGCTTAGCGCACTGAGAGAAAACAACGTGGCTGAATGATTAGGATTATTCCTTCTCTTCAGCCGGACGGACACCAATCTTAACAATGCGGTTATCCTCTTTCTCCGCGACGGTCCAGGTCAGCTGATTCCACTCCACCTGATCGCCGACGACCGGTGAGCCGCCCAGCATAGCCAGCACCAGTTGCCCCAGTGACTGCTGATCGTTGGTGCTCTCATCCAGCTCGAGTCCGTAAATCTGCGCAACGTCGCGCAGGCGGGCCTCTGCATCCAGAATAAAGTCTCCAAAGAAGCGCTGGTCGAGCGAAACCGGCGGCGACTGGCTGAACATTTTGCCCAGCGCCGGAAGATCGCGCTCACGGCCAATCACGCAGATGACGTCGTTCTCTTTCAGCCGTGTGCCGCCGTTGGGGTGCATCAGCACATTGTCACGGAACAGGGCAGCGATGCGGGTCTCGCGCGGCATCTGCAGGTCACGCAGCGCGGCACCCACGCACCACTTGTCGGCGCTGAGCTGATAGACAAACTGCTCCCACGGATTTTCGGGGTGAATGTCCAGACCGATACGGCTGATCGGCGAGGCGGTCGGCGGCACCACGACTTTGGCTTTTTTTGCCGCAAAGCCCAGCGAGGTGCCCTGCAACATCAGGGAGACCAGCACCACAAAAAAGGCGATATTAAAATAGAGCGAGGCGTTCTCTAAGCCGGCCATCATCGGGAAGACGGCGAGGATAATCGGCACCGCACCGCGTAAGCCGACCCAGCTGATAAAAACCCGCTCGCGGGTGGTGAAGTTGCGGAACGGCAACAGGCCAATAAACACCGAGAGCGGACGCGCCACCAGAATCAGCCACAGCGAGAGGATCATCGCGGGCACCGCGATATGCCATAAATCAGACGGCGTCACCAGCAGACCCAGCACAATGAACATGCCAATCTGGCTCAGCCAGGCCATCCCATCAAAGGTCTGCAGAATGCCGTGACGGTTACGAATCGGGCGGTTGCCCAGTAAGAAGCCGCACAGATAGACCGCCAGGATGCCGCTGCCCTCTAACACGGTGGTGAGGGCGAACACCAGAATGCCGCCGCTCAACGCCAGTAGCGGATAAAGTCCTGGGGCCAGACTGATACGGTTAATCAACTGCTGCAGCGCCCAGCCGCCGCCCAGACCCAACACGATACCCAGGCCGAACTGCTGCACCAGATGCACCAGGAACATCCAGTCAAGGCCGCTGCGGCCCTGCTCGATCATCTCAATCAGGGTAATGGTCAGAAAGACTGCCATCGGGTCGTTACTGCCCGACTCAATCTCCAGCGTAGAGCTGACGCGCTCATTCAGGCCTTTGTCACCCAGCAGGGAGAAGACAGCGGCGGCGTCCGTAGAGCCGATAATGGCACCAATCAGGAAGCCCTGCATCATATCGAGGTTAAATAGCCAGGCCGCCACCACGCCAGTCAGACCTGCGGTGATCATTACCCCGACAGTGGCCAGCGACAGCGCTGGCCCCAGCGCGACTTTAAACGAGCTGGCTTTCGTGCGCATGCCGCCATCCAGCAGGATGATGGCCAGCGCCAGGTTTGAAATCAGATAGGCTGCCGGATAGTTATCAAAGGCGATGCCGCCGATACCATCAATACCGGTCAGCATACCCAGTGCAAGGAAGATAACCAGAATAGGAATGCCCAGCCGGGACGAGAAAGAGCTGAGCAGAATACTCGATGCGACCAGCACGGAACCGATGATAAACAGACTGTAGACAATAGTGTGGTTCAAACCCGGTCTCCTGAGATATGACAGTGCGATGCAGCAAGGGGTGACAAATATCCATGCTATCTCTGAAAGATAATGTTTTATCAAGGAGTTGTCATTGTGAAAATGCGTATTATACGAATTGCTTAACAGCATATGGAATCAGATTAATGTGAAGAATGAGGGGGTTGGCAGGCAAGCGGGAGAAAACAGACTGTTTTAACAGGTTATTCGGCAGATAAAAAAAGCCGGTCATTAACCGGCTTAGTGCATCAGGCTTCCGTTGCCTGTTTATGGAAAAGCGATCGGAACACCGGATAGATATCTTCCGGCTCACGAATATGTTCAATGGCAAAGTTATCAAACGTCGCCTGCAGATGCTCATACTCGCGCCACAGGGTCTGATGCGCCCGGCGGGTGATCTCGATATAGCTGTAGTAACGCACGACCGGCAGAATGTGCTTCGCCAGAATCTCATGACAGAGCGGTGAGTCATCAGCCCAGTTGTCACCATCCGAGGCCTGTGCTGCATAGATGTTCCATTGCGCCGGGTCATAACGCTCTTTTACTACCTCATCCATCAGTTTCAGCGCACTGGAAACGATGGTGCCGCCGGTCTCCTGAGAGTAGAAAAACTCCTGTTCATCGACTTCTTTAGCCTGCGTATGATGGCGGATATAAACCACATCGACATTCTTGTAGGTGCGGCTCAGGAACAGGTAGAGCAGGATATAGAAGCGTTTTGCCATGTCCTTAGTCGCCTGGTCCATTGAGCCGGAGACATCCATCAGACAGAACATGACTGCCTGGCTGGAAGGCTCCGGGCGCTTCTCAAAGTTTTTGTAGCGAAGATCGAAAGTGTCGATAAAGGGGACGCGTTCAATGCGCGCCCGTAACTCGGCAATCTCTCTGCGCAGCCGTTCCTCCTCCAGCAGCTGTGCCGGTTCAGCGTTCTCAATTTCCTGCAGCGTTTCTTCCAGTTCGTGCAGCATCCGGCGTTTACCTGCCGTCATCGCCGTACGACGCGCCAGCGAGTTCTGCAATGAGCGCACAACGCTGATATTGGCCGGCACGCCATTAGAGGTGAAACCGGCACGATGGGTCTTAAATTCATTCAACTGACGATGCTGGTTGCGGCGCAGATTAGGCAGGGCGAGGTCTTCAAACAGCAGGTCGAGATACTCATCTTTCGATATCTGAAAGACAAACTCATCCTGACCTTCACCATCCTGACTGGCATTGCCCTGACCACTGCCGCCGCCACCGCCACCCTGCGGACGCTCAACGCGGTCGTTCTGAACAAAATGGTCGTTGCCCGGATGGACCCGATGGCGGTTACCACCGCGCCCCTGATGGAAAATCGGCTCGTTAATATCGTCAATCGGGATAGAGACGGACTCACCGCTGCTCACGTCGGTCACCGAGCGTTTATTAATGGCCTCGGAGATCGACTGCTTAATTTGCGACTTATAACGGCGCAAGAAGCGCTGGCGGTTTACCGCGCTCTTGTTTTTGCCGTTAAGCCGGCGATCGATGAAATAGGCCATGGTATTCCCCCAAACTACATTGTAAGCAGGCCGGGCGAACCCGACCCTGTCAGACCGGTATCACTTACCGGCAAGCTTACAGACTCTTATCAGGACGATTTACGCACACGCAGATACCATTCGCACAGCAGGCGAACCTGTTTGCGGGTATAGCCTTTTTCCATCATGCGATCGACAAAATCATCATGCTTCTTCTGCTCATCGGTAGAGGTCTTGGTGTTAAACGAGATGACCGGCAGCAATTCTTCCGTATTCGAGAACATTTTCTTCTCAATGACGGTGCGCAATTTCTCGTAACTGGTCCAGTTCGGATTGCGACCGTTATTGTGTGCCCTGGCGCGCAGCACAAAGTTGACGATCTCGTTACGGAAATCTTTCGGGTTACTGATGCCAGCAGGCTTCTCGATCTTCTCCAGCTCCGCGTTGAGCGACTCACGGTCAAACAACTGTCCGGTATCGGGATCGCGATATTCCTGATCCTGAATCCAGAAGTCGGCATAGGTCACGTAGCGGTCAAAAATGTTCTGACCATATTCAGAGTAGGATTCCAGATAGGCGGTCTGAATCTCTTTGCCAATAAACTCAGCATATTTGGGAATCAGATAGCCTTTGAGGTGCTCAAGGTATTTCTCAGCCTGATCCTGCGGGAATTGCTCACGCTCGATTTGCTGCTCCAGCACGTAGAACAGATGCACCGGGTTAGCCGCCACTTCGGCGTGATCGAAGTTAAATACCCGCGACAGGATCTTAAAGGCAAAGCGGGTCGAGAGACCGTTCATACCTTCATCCACACCGGCATAATCGTGATATTCCTGCCAGGACTTCGCTTTAGGGTCGGTATCCTTCAGGCTCTCACCATCGTATACCCGCATTTTGGAGTAGATGCTGGAATTCTCCGGATCTTTGAGACGTGACAGGATAGAGAAGCGTGCCAGCGTTTCCAGCGTGCCCGGTGCGCAGGGCGAGGTTGCCAGCTCACTGTGATTAAGCAGTTTGTCGTAGATTTTGATCTCTTCAGAAACCCGCAGGCAGTAGGGCACCTTGACGATGTAAACGCGGTCCAGGAACGCCTCATTATTCTTGTTGTTGCGGAACGTCACCCACTCTGATTCGTTGGAGTGCGCCAGAATAATGCCGTTAAACGGCAGCGCCGAAATCCCCTCGGTGCCGTTGTAGTTCCCTTCCTGCGTTGCTGTCAGGAGTGGATGCAGCACCTTAATCGGCGCTTTAAACATCTCCACGAATTCCATGATGCCCTGGTTCGCGCGGCAGAGTGCACCAGAGTAACCGTAGGCATCAGGATCGTTTTGCGCATGGTTTTCCAGTTTACGGATGTCCACTTTACCTACCAGCGCAGAGATATCCTGATTGTTCTCATCACCCGGCTCGGTTTTGGCGATCGCCAGCTGTTCCAGAATGGACGGCCAGACTTTTACGACTTTAAACCGCGAAATATCGCCACCAAAGTCGTGCAGGCGTTTCGCTGCCCACGGCGACATGATGGTGCCGAGGTAACGGCGCGGCACGCCATACTCTTTTTCAAGAATATGCGCGTCTTCCTGAGGATTGAACAGGCAGAGAGGATGATCGTTAACCGGGCTGCGTTCACCATCAGCGCTCAGTACATAGATGGGTACCCGCTGCATCAGCGACTTAAGTCGTTCCGCCAGTGAAGATTTACCGCCACCCACCGGACCCAGTAAATAGAGGATCTGTTTCTTCTCCTCAAGTCCCTGAGCGGCATGTTTCAGATAGGAGACGATCTGTTCAATCGCTTCCTCCATGCCGTAAAACTCCTCGAACGCCGGATAGCGTCCCATCACACGGTTGGAGAATATTCTGGAAAGGCGTGGCTCCTGAGCAGTGTCGACCATTACTGGCTCTCCGATAGCCATTAACAGTCGCTCTGCAGCGTTGGCGTATGCACTGCGATCCTGCTTACAGATAGCAAGAAATTCCTGCAGTGTGAACTCTTCGTCCTTGGCAGCTTCATAACGCTGACGATAGTGATCGAATATATTCATAGCGATGCCCGTCCTTTCGTTTTTAGCACAGGTAAGGAGCGTAATTTAAGACTTGTAGCAGCTCCCGGAAGATATTCTCTGTTGAGTACAGCAACCCTTATGCCAACCTGATCTTTTTTATCGGGATACACAACGTTTGTGGTTACTCTGCTCGTACAAAATCTCTGCTGTTAATTCTAACTGTAGATGGCTTCTAGGAAATTTCCTCCATGGGTTTGGGCGAATGAGGGGAAGATCAAGACTAATTCGGGTCAGTTATGAGATGAGTTCATATGGATGATGCTTTAACTTAACTTGTTTTTAACCTTTCATGCCACTTTCATCTGTTGGTTGCTTAAAGGATTTCGATATAAGTTAATCCAGCCGTAAAAAAACGTTAGACTTCCTGTTTGATTGTTATATTTATGGAATGAATAAATTGTGAACCAATTCAAATTTAAGACGCTTGTTGCACTTTTACCCTGTTATTTGCTGGCTACGCACGCCAATGCCGCTCCGCTTTCTGTGGGTGCGTCGGTCATCTATGCCGACTCACCGTATCGCGGCGGACAGGACCGTTATCTTCCGGTTCCGGTCATCAATTATGAGGGTGAAGACTTCTGGTTCCGCAGCCTGCAGGGCGGTTACTACCTGTGGAAAGATCCCCAGAATCAGCTCTCTCTGACGCTGCTGGGCTCACCGCAGGAGTACAAACCCAGCGACAACGATCTGGGTGATATGAAAGGGCTGGATAAGCGCCGCATGACACTGATGGGTGGCGCAACCTATCGTCACACCGCCGACTGGGGGGTTGTCCGGACGGCATTGCTGGGCGACGTGCTGAATAACAGCAACGGGATGATCTGGGACCTGACTTACCTCTACCCCATCCAGATGGGCGACTTCAGCCTGACGCCGGGCATCGGTGCCATGTGGAATAGCGCCAATCAAAACCGTTATTACTACGGTGTTTCCGCGCATGAAAGCGCACGTACCGGCATCAGCCGTTACAATCCGGACGACAGCTGGTCGCCTTATGTTGAGTTGAGTGCCAGCTATCAGATAGCAACGCAGTGGAATGTTGGCATTGTGGGACGTTACACCCGTTTCGACAGCGAGATTAAAGACAGCCCGATGATCGATAAGAGCGGGCAGACGACAATCTGGACAGGTGTCAGCTACACCTTCTGATAATGCACTAAAAGAGGGCATACGGTGCCCTCTGTTCTTTTATGGGGCCTCAGAATGAGGCGGGAGAGCAGAATGCGCAACACGATTAACTTCGCTGGTTTTAATGACCTGCCGGTAATCGGCCAGGGCACGTGGTATATGGGCGAAAACCCGGCGCAGCGGGCCGGTGAAGTCGCAGCATTACAGGCAGGTCTTGAGTGTGGGTTGCAGTTGATTGATACCGCCGAAATGTATGCAGACGGCGGCGCTGAAGAGGTCGTCGGGCAGGCGCTGCTGGGGCGTCGCGATAGAGCGTTGCTGGTGTCGAAGGTCTACCCTTGGAATGCCGGCGAAGTGGATACCATTGAAGCCTGTGAGCGTAGCCTGCGCCGTCTGCAGACCGATTACCTTGACCTCTATCTGTTGCACTGGCGCGGTAATATCCCGCTGGAAGAGACTCTGCGCGCCATGGAGCACCTGCAGCAGCAGGGCAAGATTCGTCACTGGGGCGTCTCGAATTTTGACACTGATGATATGGCCGAACTGTGGGATGAACCCGGAGGCAATCAGTGCGCGACCAATCAGGTCCTGTATCATCTGGCTTCACGCGGTATCGAGTTTGATCTTCTGCCCGTCTGTCAGCAGCGTGGCGTGCCGGTGATGGCCTATTGTCCGCTGGCACAGGCTGGACGACTACGGGATGCGCTGTTTACCGATGCGGTGCTGAATCAGATTGCACAACAGAAGGGCATCAGCGTGGCGCAACTACTGCTGGCCTGGGTGGTTCGTCAGCCAGGGGTCATTGCCATTCCCAAAGCCAGTTCTGTGGTTCACGTTCAGGAAAATGCTGCGGCGCTGGAGGTGGAACTGACCGATGAAGAGTTGCAGCTCATCGATCGTGCGTGGCCAGCACCACAGCATAAATTACCGCTGGATATCGTTTAGCCGTTAGCTCTGTCGCTGGCTGCGACTTTCTTCTTAAGGCGGAACGTCGTGGCCAGGCGTGCCGGCTTTTCACCCGCACTGCGCAGCGGTTTATTGATTCGGGCCGTCTCTACACAGACCATTGTCTTATAACCTTCATTCGCCATATCCGCCATGCTGCAGGAGAGTTCCACACCCGGATTCCAGGTGACAACGTCACTGTGATGGTGGTGGTAAACTTCGATCTGTCGCTCACCCGTTGTATCATTGATAACGGAGCAATCTTCTGCCGCCGTGAAGATACGGTCGATGCGTCCAGGATAGCGCTGTTTGCCATCACTGCTGGCAACCTCACCGTTATTTACTTTGTCGATATAGCTGTTGCCCAGACCGGAGACCTCAACACCGTTGATGTCACTGACAGTAAAGTAGCTATGCAGCGCTGCCGTGGCTTCAAAGTCACCATGAGCTTCCAGTTCAATCTCACAATGCTGACCCAGGCGGAAGCGGGCGATGAGGGTAAATTCGTGTGGCCACAGTTTCAGCGTCTGAGCGTTGCTTTCCAGCACCAGCGTAAGCATCACGCCATCTTCATTCTCATCATGCGCCTTAAGCTTCCATGTCTGAATCCGGGCAAAACCGTGTGCCGGTTCGCCTGCCGGACCAAACCAGGGCCAGCAGATCGGTACGCCGCCACGAATCGCTTTACCGGGTGAAAAAAGACTCTTGTCGCTCAGCCAGAGTACCGGCTTTTCGCCACTCGGCTGCCAGGCGATAAGGTGCGCGCCCTGCAGCGTAATCGCTGCTCGTACCTTAGGATGGCTGATGACAATCGCCGGCAGTTCGCCAACCTGTCGCTGCGAAAGGTAAGGGGAGATCTGCGTGACTACGGGCAGTGAAAACAGTTTATCTTGCATGTTCGATTCCTTCCTGTGCGGATCAAAAAAAGGGCGACCGAAGTCGCCCTTAATCTCAATGATGTCTGTCTGCCTTATTTAGCAGAAACCAGCGCAATCAGGTCGAGAACTTTGTTTGAGTAGCCGGTTTCGTTGTCGTACCAGGAAACCAGTTTCACAAAGTTGTCGTTCAGCGCGATACCCGCTTTAGCATCGAATACTGAAGTCAGGACTTCGCCGTTGAAGTCGGTAGAAACCACGTCATCTTCAACGTAGCCCAGAACGTCTTTCATCTCACCTTCTGCAGCCGCTTTGATTGCAGCACAGATTTCTTTGTAAGAGGCCGCTTTTTCCAGACGTACGGTCAGGTCAACAACGGAAACGTTAGGGGTAGGGACGCGGAATGCCATACCGGTCAGTTTGCCGTTCAGCTCTGGCAGAACTTTACCAACCGCTTTTGCTGCGCCAGTTGATGAAGGAATGATGTTCTGCGATGCACCACGGCCGCCGCGCCAGTCTTTGTGAGACGGGCCATCAACGGTTTTCTGAGTCGCAGTGGTAGCGTGAACGGTGGTCATCAGACCTTCAACGATACCAAACTTGTCGTTGATGACTTTAGCCAGTGGTGCCAGGCAGTTAGTGGTACAGGACGCGTTAGAAACGATATCCTGGCCATCATATTTGTCGAAGTTTGCACCACGAACAAACATAGGGGTGTCATCTTTAGATGGACCGGTCAGAACGACTTTCTTAGCACCTGCGGTGATGTGTTTACGCGCGGTTTCGTCGGTCAGGAAGATACCGGTTGCTTCAGCAACAACGTCAACGCCCACTTCATCCCACTTCAGGTTGGCCGGATCACGCTCAGCAGTAACACGGATTTTTTTACCGTTAACGACCAGTGCGCCATCCTGAACTTCTACGGTACCGTCGAAACGACCGTGCGTAGAGTCATACTTCAGCATGTACGCCATGTAATCCGCGTCCAGCAGGTCGTTGATAGCAACGATTTCGATGTCAGAACGCTTCTGAGCAGCACGGAAAACGATGCGACCGATACGGCCGAAACCATTGATACCTACTTTGATAGTCATATATTCCACCAGCTATTGGTTAGTGAATAAAAGGTTGCCTGTAAAATTACAAAAACCTTACCAGGCGTCAAGCGGAATCGTGTCAATTGTTGCGACAGGTCAATTCGCCTGATAGGAATAATTCGATGCGCAACCGCTTGCGCGCCGCCAATGATATCGCTTTTCGTCTAATCAATCGCCGAATATATAGTGATGCCCGGGATAAAAGGTGATCGAAGTCACAATTACGCTTTGCAGTGGACGGCATGAAAGGGTGAGCACAAAAAAAGACCCGGTAATGTTGATCATTTGTTAGAATAATAGTCGAATTTTTCAGAATGGCACTTCCCCGGAATCCTAAAATGGCTAAAGACACCGCACCCGACGCAAAAATCGCCGAGCTGACAGAAATGCAGCGTTATGTGACACAGCAACGCGGAACGGAACCGCCTTACAGCGGCGCACTGCTGCACAACAAGCAGGAAGGGATCTACCACTGCCTGGTCTGTGAGGCGCCACTTTTTCTCTCTGAGACCAAATATGATTCAGGCTGTGGCTGGCCCAGTTTTTACCAGCCGGTGAATGATGATGCGATTCGCTATATCGAGGACAATTCTCATGGCATGCAGCGTGTTGAGATCCGCTGCAGTAGTTGCGATGCACATCTGGGGCATGTTTTTCCAGACGGTCCGCAACCGACCGGTGAACGCTACTGTGTTAACTCCGCCTCGCTGAATTTCACCGACGAGCAGGGCGAACAGACCAAAGGGTAAGGCGATGAAGGAACAACTTGAAGCAATGCTTGCGTCGATGACGCCTGAAGTCTATGAGCGACTGGCAACAGCCGTTGAGATTGGGAAATGGCCGGATGGCGTGGCACTGACGCAGGAGCAGCGCGACAACTGCCTGCAACTGGTTATGTTGTGGCAGGCAAGACACAACGATGCGCCGCAGCATATGACCATCGCTAAGGGCGGCGAGATGGTAATGAAGTCGAAAAAAGAGCTGAAAGAAGCGTTCGGCATCGACCCGGATGTCACCCGCATTCATCTGCATTAAAAAAAGCTGGCGTCATGCCAGCTCCATTTTAAATCAGAATCGCGCCCTGAGCCGTCATCTGAGCAAAGGCGATTTCACTGTCCTCAGGATTCAGATTAACGCCGCGGCAGCCTTCTTTGACTACCTCGACGTGATACCCCAATTCCAGCGCATCCAGCACGCTATATTTCACGCAGTAATCTGTCGCCAGCCCCAGCATCACCAGATGAGTGATGCCACGCTCACGCAGCCAGCTGTCCAGCTCGGTTTTACGACGGTGGCCATTATCAAAAAAGGCGCTGTAGCTGTCGACATCCTGATCCTCACCTTTATGGAAAATTGCATCGAACAGTGATCGATCCAGAGCGGGATGGAAGTCCGCGCCCGCCGAGCCCTGAATGCCGTGATCGGGCCACCAGATTTGCGCCAGACCATTTAACTCGCCCAGCGTGTAGACCGGCTCACCGGAAACCGAGGCGAAGCTGCCGTGATTGGCCGGGTGCCAGTCCTGCAGCGCCAGTACGCATTCACCGTTTTCACGGAACAAACGCGCATAACGATTAGCCACCTCGACCGTGTGGTCGCCCTCATGGACTGCCATCGGGCCGCCGGGGCAAAAATCGTTCTGAATATCAATAATGATGAGTGCCCGCTTCATTACATGTCGCTCCGTTTCAGTCTTCAGTCAGTTCGCCGCGCAAATTCTGCTGCATTCTGGCACGGATTTGATCGGCAGAGAGTTCCTGACTGAGTAAAAAGTGTAGCTTGGTCAGTGCGGCTTCTACCGTCAGATCAAATCCGCTAATCACACCAGCCTCTTCAAGCGCATTGCCGGTGGCGTATCCGCCCATATTTACCTTGCCTGAAATACACTGGGTCAGGTTCACCACCACGATACCACGTTCGCTGGCCTGCTGAAGTTCGGCCAGAAATTCCTTGTTCTGCGGGGCATTGCCTACGCCATAAGAACGCAGGATCAGCGCCTTCACCGGCTGCCGCAGGAAGTTACGGACCACGTCGGCAGAAATACCAGGATAGAGGGTGACCACACCAATGGGCTGAGGCGTAATGGTGTGAACGTTCAGTTCGCCCTTGCCGGATGGGGCAGGTGGCGTATTGAGGCGGCGAATATGAATGCCCGCTTCCAGCAGTGCAGAGAGGTTCGGCGAGGCAAAGGCGTTGAAGCCATCGGCATGAGCCTTGGTAGTACGGTTGCCGCGATAAAGTGTGTTATTGAAAAACAGAGACACTTCGCTAATCGGATAGTTAGCCGCCACATAGAGGGAATTTAACAGATTCTGCTGACCATCTGAGCGCAGCTCCGCCAGTGGAATCTGTGACCCGGTCACGATCACCGGCTTGGCCAGATTTTCCAGCATGAACGAGAGCGCAGAAGCGGTAAACGCCATGGTGTCCGTGCCATGCAGAATCACAAAGCCATCATAGCGATCGTAATTTTGTCGGATATCGTTGGCGATAAACTGCCAGTCTTCCGGGGTCATATCGGATGAGTCGATCAGCGGCTGATATTCATGGATGGTGAAATCAGGCATCTCGGGACGGTGGAACTCGGGCATATTCGCCAGCTGCTGCTGCAGGTGCCCTGAGACCGGAATGTAGCCCTGCGCAGAGCGCTGCATACCGATTGTCCCGCCCGTGTAGGCTACGTAGATGTTTTTCTTGTGCATTAGAGAACTCAGACTCGCCATAAAACGCGCAGTATAAGGGGAATAGCGGGGAAAAGCAGCCCGACCAGCGGCCGGGCTGAGAGGTTTATCGCACTTCGCCGCAGTTCAGGCAGAAGGCATAACGGTTCTGAGGATCGTTCTGCTTGTCGAAGAGACCCGGCTGGGCTTTCATGGCACTCATCACATCCAGCATCGGTGCGGGCAGCCAGGCTTTCAGCGTATCCGGCAATACGGCCTGTACTGAGGCGTTCATCTGGCCCAGCAGCATATCCAGGAAGGTCGGTTCATCCTGATACCAGCTCAGCATGGGTTTACTGACTTTCGCCAGCTCGCCCGCCTTCTTCACGGCATCATCGAAGTCGCCCAGCGCATCCACCAGACCATTGGCTTTGGCGTCGCTGCCGGTCCAGACATGGCCCTGCGCTATCGCATCAATCTGCTCTGGGGTTTTATGACGCGACTTCGCCACCAGACCCACAAAGTTGCGGTAGCCATTTTCGATAGTCAGCTGCATCAGTTGCTGAACTTCCGCTGGTAGCGCTTTGGTGGTGGAGATGTCCGCCAGCGGGGAGGTCGCGACACCATCTGTGTGCACGCCAATGCTGTCCAGACTGTTCTCCAGCGTATTGATGACGCCGAAGATACCAATCGAGCCAGTCAGCGTACTGGGGTTCGCCACAATGTAGCTGGCAGGCGTTGAGATCCAGTAACCGCCGGATGCCGCCATGCCGCCCATAGAGACCACAATCGGCTTACCTGCGGCCTGGGCCGCCGCCAGCTCTTCACGAATCGCTTCCGAAGCTGTCACGCTGCCACCCGGGCTGTTCACCCGCAGAATGATCGCTTTGATTTTCGGATCGAGACGCGCATCGCGGATCTGAGCGGCTGTTGTGTCGCCCCCCACGTTACCCGGCGTCTCTTCGCCATCCATGATGGCACCGCTGGCCATGACGACCGCAATGTTGCCATCCTGCTGCGAGGAGGTCGGTTTCACGCTGTAGTCATAGATGCTGACGCTACGGTAATCGTTGCTCTGCTTATCCAGACCAAAAGTTTTCACCAGCTCCTGATCGGCTGCTGCACGGGAACCCAGGGCATCGACCAGCTTGTTATCCAGCGCATATTGCGCGGTGTCGCCTTTAACCGCGTTTAAACCAGCAATAATCGCTGCTGCGCCAGGGAAGAGTTGTTCCGGCGTCAGCTGGCGATTCGCCGCCACGGTATTCAGATAGTTCTGCCACAGCTGACCTACCCAGCGGCTGTCAGCATCACGTGCCGCGGGTGACATGTCGTCACGCAGGAATGGCTCGACCGCTGATTTGTAGGTCCCGACACGGAAGACGTGTGACGTGACTTTAAGCTTCTCCAGAAGGGTTTTGTAATAGAGTCCGTTGGTGGCGAAACCATGCAGATCCACGGTGCCCTGCGGCGACAGATAGATTTTCGTGGCGTAGCTGGCAAGGTAGTATTGCGCCTGACTGTAGCTGTCGCCCAGAGCATAAATTGGCTTGCCGCTGTCGCGGAATTCACGCAGTGCTTTACCCACATATTGCAGGGAAGGCTGATCGCCACCAGCAAACTCGCGTAGATCGAGCACCATGCCTTTAATGTTGCTGTCATCTTTTGCCTGGCGAATGGCATCGACCACATCAAACAGCGAATTTTCCTGTAAGCGGTCACTGCTGGCACCCAGCAGCTGGCGGCCAATTTTACTCAGACGGTTGCTTACCGACGGTTTATCCACCAGCACGCCGCTGAGATCGACCTTCAGCGCGCCCTGCTGAATCGGCGCTGAACTGCCGCCCGATCCGCTGACCTGCAGCCAGATCCCCACACCCACCACAATCAATAAAATCAGGAAAATATTCAGAATAAATTCCCTGATAAAATTCAATACCCGCCAGCTCCAGCGGAACAGACCTGCAACTATTCGCCACAATGTGCGCATCAGACTCTCCATAAATATGTAGCAGGAAGTGGCCGCCGCGCGGACCAGACTTCCCCGACGAGCTCATCCTAAAGAGCGGCGTGTGAAAAGTCAGCAGGAAATCACTGCGCACTGTTACAAAAAATCTGCCTGTGCCAGGATAATGGCAACATTACAGAGATCGGGAGAGAAACATGGACGCACTGGAGTTACTGGTCAACCGACGTTCGGCTTCACGCCTGACTGAGCCGGCACCGGCAGGTGACGCACTGGAAAATATCCTGCGGGCTGGCATGCGCGCCCCGGATCACGGCACGCTGCAACCCTGGCGCTTCATCATTGTAGAAAATGAAGGGCGTGACCGGATGAGTCGACTGCTGGAGAAGGCGGCACGCGATAGCCAACTGGATGAAAAGGCGATCAATAAAGCAAGCCAGGCACCGTTTCGCGCACCAATGATTATTACAGTAGTGGCACATTGTGAAGCGCACCTCAAAGTGCCGCGTTGGGAACAGATTGCCTCGGCCAGCTGTGCGGTAATGGCGATGCAGATGGCAGCGCTTGCTCAGGGTTACAACGGTATCTGGCGCAGCGGTCCCTGGACCGATGACGAGCAGGTCCGGCAGGGTTTTGGCTGCCGCGAGCAGGATGCCATCGTCGGCTTCCTTTATCTGGGTACCCCGCAACTGAAATCCAGCACCACGGTGCTCCCGCCTGACACTGCACCATTCGTCCGTTACTTCTGATCTGCCTGTCCGGTTCCGGCGGGGTGCATTTCAGCCCTGCCTTTTGCACGGTTCCTGTGCGAACGATCGCTAACACTGCGCGTCACGCTTACGCCCGACGCCCTGCCAGGCTAACATAGCCCGCGAGATTCAAACCGACAGCGAACAACCGGTTATCACTGTGTTCCCCCTGATGTTAAGGATGTCCTGATTCAATGCGTTTGTTTATTGCGGAAAAACCGAGCCTTGGGCGTGCTATCGCAGATGTGCTGCCGAAACCGCATCGTCGCGGCGATGGCTTTATTGCCTGCGGCAACGATCAGATCGTGACCTGGTGCGTGGGACACCTTCTGGAGCAGGCGCAGCCCGACAGTTATGACAGCCGTTACGCACGCTGGTCGTTGAACGATCTGCCGATCATCCCGGAAAAATGGCAGCTGAAACCGCGTCCGTCAGTTGCGAAGCAGCTGAAAGTGGTTGAAGGTTTGCTGGCGCAGGCGAGTGAAGTGGTGCATGCAGGTGACCCGGATCGGGAAGGGCAGTTGCTGGTAGATGAGGTGCTGGATTATCTGAACCTGCCCGCTGAAAAACGCAGCAAAGTGCAGCGCTGTCTGATCAACGATCTTAACCCTCAGGCAGTGGATCGTGCAGTAAATCGCCTGCGTGAGAACCGCGAGTTTATCCCGCTCTGCGTTTCTGCGCTGGCCCGCGCCCGGGCGGACTGGCTCTACGGCATAAACATGACTCGCGCCTGGACGCTGCTGGGACGCAATGCGGGCTACGATGGCGTGCTGTCGGTGGGTCGGGTGCAGACGCCGGTGCTGGGGCTGGTGGTCCGGCGCGATGAGGAGATCGAAAACTTCGTACCGAAAGATTACTTCGAAGTTAAAGCGCATATCCTCACACCTGATGGTGCCAGATTTATTGCCAGCTGGATCCCCAGCGAAGCCTGTGAGCCGTGGCAGGATGAAGAGGGCCGGCTGCTCAAACGTGCACTGGCCGATCACGTGGTGGCGCGTATCACCGGTCAGCCGGCCATCGTCACGGCCTACAATGATAAGCGCGAAAATGACGTCGCACCGCTGCCATTCTCCCTGTCCAGCCTGCAGATAGAGGCCGCAAAACGTTACGGACTGAGTGCCCAGACGGTCCTGGATACCTGTCAGCGGCTCTATGAAACCCACAAACTGATTACCTACCCGCGTTCAGACAGCCGCTATCTTCCGGAAGAGCATTTTGCCGGTCGTCATGCGGTCTTAAAGGCGATACAGGCGCATCAGCCCCAGCTTACCCCACCAGCAGACTTTAACGCCGATCGCAGAAATCGCTGCTGGGACGATAAAAAAGTCGATGCTCACCACGCCATTATTCCCACGGCCCGAAGCAGAGCGGTAAAGCTCAGCGAAAATGAACAGCATATTTATGAGCTGGTAGCGCGCCAGTATCTGATGCAGTTCTGCCCGGATGCGGTATTCCGTAAATGTGTCATCGACCTTGATATCGCGGGCGGAAAATTTGTGGCGAAAGCGCGCTTCCTGGCTGAGGCAGGCTGGCGGGCACTGCTGGGCAGCAAAGAGCGGGATGAAGAGAACGATGGTATGCCGCTGCCAGTGGTAGCAAAGGGCGATGAGTTGCTGTGTGAGCGTGGCGAGGTGCTGGCGAAGCAGACTCAGCCGCCACGTCCGTTTACTGATGCGACAATTCTTTCTGCAATGACCGGCATAGCCCGTTTCGTTCAGGATAAAGAATTAAAGAAAGTGCTGCGTGCGACCGATGGTTTAGGAACGGAAGCCACACGTGCCGGCATTATCGAATTACTGTTTCGTCGTGGGTTCCTGGTGAAGAAGGGCCGTTACATCAATTCCACGGATGCCGGACGCGCCCTGATTCACTCTCTGCCCGATCTGGCAGCGCGCCCGGATATGACGGCGCAGTGGGAATCGACACTGACGCGTATCAGCGAAAAGGCCTGCCGCTATGATGAGTTTATGCAGCCACTGGTGCAGACCTTAACCGGCCTTATCCAGCAGGCGCGGCATCAGCCTGCGGCGCATGCATTTCGGGGATTACCGTCCACCGGACAGAAACGTCCGGTGCGCAAAATCAGGCGTAAAGTGAAGGAGACGGAATGAGGCGTTATTCAGTATTTCTGGTTGTGGCTCTGACGCTGGCGACCAGCGCAGTGCAGGCTAATAGTCGTTATCAGTCGATGCCACCTCAAGGCAGCAACGGTGGGAATACCGATGTGGTGGTGGATATGCCGCCGGAAGCCTGGACGCAGTCAGAGAGACGTCAGCAGGAGTGTCTTCGCTGCTGTATCTTTGAGAACCGCAACTACACAGAAGGCGCGGTGGTGAAATCTGAGGGCGTGCTGCTGCAGTGCGCGCGTGATGAACAGTCTCTTGGCACCAACAACCTGATCTGGAAAATAGTGAAATAGTCGTCGCGTGGCGCTCTGCCACGCGACCATTAATTAAAAGCGGAAGGTTGACCAGATGGGGGCGTGGTCAGACGGCTTCTCCATGCCCCGAATCTCATAATCAATGCCGCTCTCAACGCAGTGTGCTGCCAGATTTTTACTTGCCAGCACTAAATCAATGCGTAACCCACGATTATCATCAAACCCTTTCGAACGATAATCGAACCAGGAGAAACGGTCCGCCACCTCCGGGTTGTGCTCGCGCCAGGTATCCACCAGTCCCCAGCCCAGCAGGCGATCCATCCACTCGCGCTCTTCCGGCAGGAAAGAGCATTTGCCGGTGCGCAGCCAGCGCTTGCGGCTCTCCTCACCAATACCAATATCCAGATCGGTGCTGCTGATATTCATGTCGCCCATAACCAGAACCGGTTTATCAGCAGGCAGATCGTCGGATAGCAGGCGTTGCAGATCGCGATAGAACTTCTCTTTAGCCGGGAACTTGGTGGGATGGTCGCGACTTTCGCCCTGTGGGAAATAGCCATTGATCACTGTGATGTCGCCGATCGGGCTGGGGATTTCCGCCATAATCAGGCGGCGCTGGGACTCTTCGTCATCGCCCGGAAAGCCCCGGCTCACTGACACGGGCTGCGCTTTGGTCAGCAACGCCACCCCATAGTGGCCTTTCTGTCCATGATAAAAGACGTGATAGCCAAGCTTTGCCACCTCCTCCAGCGGGAACATGTCATCATGGACCTTGGTTTCCTGCAGACCGATCACATCAGGCTGATGCTGTTCGACAAGCGCCTGAAGCTGATGCGGGCGGGCACGCAACCCATTGATGTTAAATGAAACAAATTTCATGAGATCGACCATTGTTCAGCGAGTAATGGGCGAAGATGGTAGCGATTTTTGTTGAAGAAGTCATGGCAGAACAGGCTGAGATTGTGCGAAAGCGGGTAAGAAGGTGAGCAGCTGTAAGGCAGAACAGGAGGCTTTGATATTTGTTTTGGAATTGAGTGCAGCATACGAGATGGTGGTGGGAGAAGGATTATTCGGCGCGTTGCGCCTCACCCTTCGGGCCGCGCTGAAGCGCGTTGTCTCGCGATGCTCGCCCCGAACCTTAGTCGAAGGTTCTCATCCCTCTCCCTGCAGAACAGGAAGCTTTGATATTTGATTTGGAATTGAGTGCAACATACGAGATGGTGGTGGGAGAAGGATTCGAACCTTCGAAGTCTGTGACGGCAGATTTACAGTCTGCTCCCTTTGGCCGCTCGGGAATCCCACCAGGGATAATGAAGTGGCTTAAGATGATTCAGATTCAGATGGTGGTGGGAGAAGGATTCGAACCTTCGAAGTCTGTGACGGCAGATTTACAGTCTGCTCCCTTTGGCCGCTCGGGAATCCCACCATGGCCTGAATCTTTGTCTCTTAAAGCGGGGCGCATCATACCAAATGCGATAAGGGTGTAAAGCGCCCGCTGGCAAAACCACAACTGTTTGCCCACTTTTTACGCGTAGCGCTGAATCTGCAGACAATTCAGCGTCCTGGCTGATTAAAGAATAATCGTACGGTTGCCGTAAACGAACACGCGCTGTCCCAGCACTTTATACAGTGCGTTGCTCAGGACATTCTTTTCTACGTCGCGGCCGGCACGCATCATCTCATCCGCGGTATAGCTGTGATCAACGTTAATCACATCCTGCATGATGATTGGACCTTCATCGAGATTGTCATTCACGTAGTGCGCAGTAGCACCAATGATTTTTACGCCACGCTCATAGGCCTGGTGGTATGGGCGGGCACCGATAAAAGCGGGAAGGAAGGAGTGATGAATATTGATAATCTGGTTCGGATAACGCTGCACGAAAGCGGGCGTCAGAACGCGCATATATTTTGCCAGCACCACGTAATCGGGCTGATAGCGATCAATCTCTTCCACCATGCGGTTATCGTGCTCTTCCCGCGTCAACCCCTCGTGATTCACCAGCACAAAGGGAATATCGAAACGCTCAACCAGTGAACGCAGGGTGTCGTGGTTACCCACAACCGCTGCAATTTCCATATCCAGGCCACCAAATGCGCTCTTCATTAACAGATCGCCCAGGCAGTGTGCCTCTTTAGTCACCAGAATTACCACGCGACGACGACCGGCACTGTGAAGTTCCCGCACTGAACCCTGAGGCAGGGCGCTGTCGAGATCGGCGAGCAGGGTATTATCGTTGAAAATCCCTTCCAGCTCGGTGCGCATGAAAAAACGCCCGGTGCGATGATCAACAAACTCATTGTTCTGCACGATATTAAGTTCGTGCTTGTAACAAATATTGGTGATTTTGGCGATCAGACCTTTTGCATCGGGACAAATGGTTCGTAAAACTTTTCTTTGCATGGTTTGCGCTTGCATCTCAATCAGAGTCCTGTCAAAGCATTAGGGTGTAAACCGCTGGGGTAGCCGTCAGCTTAACCACAACATTTTTTGTATTTTTTGCCACTGCCGCACGGGCAGGGATCGTTACGCCCCACGGGCAGTATTGTACCGTCAACATAGTACCAGCGTTGATCCTCGCGAAGAAAGCGTGAACGCTCATGAATAGCATGAATGTTGGCTTTCTCGCGGTATCGCGCAAAAAAGGTAACGAAGGCTTCGTTCTCATGGCTTCCATGATTACAACAGGTTACATTCAGGCTTAGCCATTCGGTGCATGGAAAACTTTCAGATAAAAGCCCCGATAGCGCCGGATGGCGTTTGTCAGGATGCCAGGTAGCAACCAGATAGTCCGCATTCTGCTGAACATAGGCGCAATAACGGGAACGCATAAGTTGTTCAGCTGTAAAAGGAACCTGGTTACCCTGCAGAAAGGGCCCGCAACATACGCTATACTGCTCTCCGCTACAACATGGGCAGGTTTCTGACACATTGTCTCCCGGGAATGATGAGTCGATTTCACAAGCGCGCTATGTTAGCTGACCCCACGTTGTGGCGCTACGTATTGACGGCAGGACCAGATACAAATGAGAAAGGTAAAAATTGGATTGGCTCTGGGGTCTGGAGCGGCCAAAGGATGGGCGCATATTGGCGTGATTAACGCGCTGGAGCGGGCTGGTATTGAGATCGACGTAGTTGCAGGCTGCTCCGTCGGCGCACTGGTCGGGTCTGCCTATGTGAATAACCGTTTACCGCTGATGGAAAAATGGGTCAGTGCATTTCGCTACTGGGATGTGATTCGCCTGATGGACGTCTCCTGGCAGCGTGGCGGGTTGTTACGCGGCGAAAGAGTATTCAGCCATGTCCGTCAGCTGATTCCCAATGATGCGATTGAACACTGTAATAAACCCTTCGGCGTGGTGGCCACCAACCTCAGTACCGGTCGTGAGCTCTGGCTGACGGAGGGCGATCTTCATCAGGCGGTACGCGCATCCTGCAGTATGCCAGGTTTATTACCGCCGGTGGGCTACAATGGGTATTGGCTGGTGGATGGTGCTGTGGTAAACCCGGTACCGATTTCACTGACGCGAGCCCTGGGGGCAGACATTGTTATCGCCGTTGACTTACAGCATGACGCACATTTAATGCAGCAGGATCTCTTTTCCGTTACACCTCAGAACAGTGAAGAAGCCGCAGCGGCATTGAGTTGGAGTGGAAAGTTGCGACAGCGCCTGGTGAATTTCACCCAGCGCCGTGCATCTCAGTCACCTGGCGCGATGGAGATTATGTCTACCTCTATTCAGGTACTGGAGAATCGCCTTAAGCGAAACCGTATGGCAGGCGATCCACCCGATGTTTTGATACAGCCGGTCTGTCCGCAGATTTCGACGCTGGACTTTCATCGTGCTGAAGAGGCCATTGAGGCAGGCAGGGCCGCCGTAGAGAAGAAAATGGATGAACTATTACCACTGGTCCGTGGCAGATAATCAGGTTGTTCATTCAAAACGGTGACTTCGGGCAATTCTGAAAGGCGCAACTGCGTTTTATGAACCACTATTGAATTATCTGGTACGCAGGGGGAAAGAATGGAAAAACCACTACTCGGCAAAAAGATACTCATTGTCGAAGATGAGGCTGTTTTCCGTTCGTTGCTGGACCAATTTTTGTTATCGATGGGTGCTGTGACGTTACAAGCGGAAGATGGTCTGGAAGCAATTGCACAACTACAACAGCATACTGTCGACCTGATTATCTCCGATCTGGAAATGCCGCGTATGAGTGGCATCCAGTTCGTAGAGCATATTCGTACACGTGGCAATGTCGTGCCGATATTAATCATCTCGGCCACTGAAAACATGTCCGATATCGCTCATGTGCTGCGTCTTGGGGTGCAGGATGTGTTGCTTAAGCCACTCAAAAACTTCGAACGCTTCCGTGAAGCGGTTTATGAGTGCCTTTATCCCTCAATGTTCACCTCTAAAGTGGAGGAGGATGAGCAGCTTTTCCAGGACTGGGATGCGCTGGTTCGCGATCCAAAAGCAGCCGCCAAGCTGCTCAAGCAACTCCAGCCGCCGGTTCAGCAGACCATTGCCAACTGCCGGATTAACTATCGTCAGCTGACGATGGCCGAGCAGCCTGGGCTGGTACTTGATATCGCGGCACTCTCTGATAAAGATCTGGCGTTCTACTGTCTCGACGTGACGCGCGCCGGTGATAACGGCGTGCTGGCGGCACTGCTGCTGCGTGCACTGTTTAATGGCCTGCTGCAGGAGCAGCTCACGGGCCAAAAACAGCGTCTGCCGGAGCTGAATGGACTACTCAGACAGGTCAATCTGCTGCTGCGGCAGGCGAACCTGAGCGGTCAGTTCCCGCTGCTGGTAGGTTACTATCATCGTGGTTTAAAAAATCTGATTCTGGTTTCGGCCGGATTAAACGCCACGCTTCATGTCCATGCCCATCAGATACAGCTCAGTAATGGTGTCCCGCTTGGCACTATGGGCAGCACCCACCTTAATCAAATCAGTCAGCGCGCAGACAACTGGCAGTGCCACGTCTGGGGCGCAGGCGGTCGCATTCGGCTGATGCTGTCGACGGAAGAATAAACCGCCATTACACAGAAATTCTGGCGCTGATCTCAGGGCCAGAGTTTAGCTTTACAGTTGGGTAATTGTCTTAATTTCGCCGGTTTAGTCCCTTCCAGGATAAATCCGTTCGATACTAACTGATATACTCATTTCCGATTTTAAACCGACATATCAAGTATTAACTTGAACGGCCTATGAGAGAGGTATCTTAATGTCTGCCAATAATACCAAAGTAAAAAAAGCGGTAATCCCGGTAGCGGGTTTGGGTACGCGTATGCTCCCGGCTACCAAAGCGATTCCAAAAGAGATGTTACCGCTGGTTGATAAGCCGTTAATCCAGTATGTCGTTAACGAGTGTATCGCTGCTGGCATCAACGAAATTGTGCTGGTTACGCATTCATCAAAAAATGCCATCGAAAACCACTTTGATACCAGCTTCGAACTGGAATCAATGCTGGAAAAACGCGTTAAGCGTCAGCTGCTGGATGAAATCCAGTCAATCTGCCCGCCACACGTTACCATTATGCAGGTCCGTCAGGGCATCGCTAAAGGTCTGGGTCACGCTGTGATGTGTGCACACCCGCTGATCGGTGATGAGCCATTTGCGGTCATCCTGCCAGACGTCATTATCGACGAATATGAATCCAACCCAACCAAAGATAACCTGGCAGAGATGCTGAGCCGTTATGAAGAGTCTGGCCGCAGCCAGATCATGGTTGAGCCGGTTGACGATGTTACCGCGTACGGTGTTGTTGATTGCCAGGGCGCAGAACTGAACCCAGGCGACAGCGCACCTATGGTTGGTGTGGTTGAGAAGCCTAAAGCGTCAGAGTCACCATCAAATCTGGCCGTTGTAGGTCGTTATGTGCTGTCTTCAGAGATCTGGCCACTGCTGGCGAAAACGCCTCCAGGTGCAGGCGGCGAAGTTCAGCTGACTGACTCCATTGCTATGCTGATGGAAAAAGAGACGGTTGAAGCTTATCACCTGAAAGGCGTGAGCCATGACTGTGGTAACAAGCTGGGCTACATGCAGGCTTTCGTTGAGTACGGTGTTCGTCATCCGGTATTGGGCAAAGATTTTTCTGAATGGCTCGATGGCGCAGTTGGCAACAAAAAGTAATTCATAAACACAGGATAACTCGATGAAAGTCACTGTATTTGGTATCGGCTATGTCGGTCTGGTTCAGGCTGCGGTGTTAGCCGAAGTCGGACATGACGTTCTCTGCATTGATGTCGACGCTAATAAAGTCGAAAATCTGAAAAAAGGCATCATTCCTATTTTCGAACCAGGTTTAACGCCGCTGGTAATGTCCAATTACGAAGCGGGTCGTCTGAAGTTCAGCACTGAGGCTGAGCAGGGCGTAAACCATGGTGTTATGCAGTTTATTGCAGTCGGTACACCACCGGATGAAGACGGCTCTGCCGATCTGAAATATGTGACCGCCGTAGCGCGCACCATTGCGCAGCATATGAACGATCACAAAGTGGTTATCGACAAATCAACCGTTCCGGTTGGCACAGCAGACAAAGTTCGTGCAGTAATGACGGAAACGCTTAAAGCGCGTGACGCCAACATCACCTTCGATGTGGTTTCAAACCCGGAATTCCTGAAAGAGGGTGCAGCAGTTAATGACTGTATGCGTCCGGAGCGTATTGTTGTCGGTACCGACAACGACGACGTGGTCGAACTGTTACGCGAGCTCTATGAGCCGTTTAACCGTAACCACGATCGCATGATCATGATGGATATCCGCAGCGCAGAGCTGACCAAGTATGCTGCAAACTGCATGCTGGCTACCAAAATCAGCTTTATGAACGAGATGTCTAACCTGGCTGAACGTTTAGGCGCGGATATCGAGAAAGTACGCCAGGGTATCGGTTCTGATCCCCGCATTGGCTACCACTTTATCTATCCTGGCTGTGGCTACGGCGGCTCCTGCTTCCCGAAAGATGTGCAGGCGTTAATCCGTACCGCTGAGTCCATTGGCTATCAGCCACGTCTGTTGCAGGCGGTGGAAGATGTGAATGACAACCAGAAAAACAAGCTGCCGACCTTCATCAAGCGTCATTTTGGTGACGATCTGAAAGGTAAGACGTTTGCACTCTGGGGCCTGTCATTTAAGCCGAACACTGACGACATGCGTGAAGCCTCCAGCCGTGTGCTGATGGAAACGCTGTGGGAAGCGGGCGCATCTGTCCAGGCGTTTGACCCTGAAGCGATGGATGAAGCGCAGCGCATCTATGGTCACCGCAGCGATCTGAAGCTGATGGGTACCAAAGAGGCCGCACTGCAGGGCGCAGACGGTCTGGTCATCTGTACAGAGTGGCAAAACTTCCGTGCGCCTGACTTTGACGTTATCAAAAATGCACTGAAAGAAGCCGTGATTTTTGATGGTCGTAACCTGTATGATCCAGAGCGTATCAGCAAACGCGGTTTCGTTTATTATGCAATCGGCCGCGGAGCGTCAATTCAAACTGCATAATTAACGAGGGATTTATGAACTTTCTGGTCACCGGCGCCGCAGGCTTTATTGGTTTTCATGTCAGTCAGCGTCTGCTGGCCGCCGGTCACCAGGTTGTCGGTATCGACAACCTGAATGATTATTACGACGTAAATCTCAAACATGCCCGTCTCAATTTAATTAAAGCTGATTCTGGTTTTACATTCATTGAGCTGGATCTGGCGGACCGTGACGCAATGGCGTCACTGTTCGACCAGCACACATTCCAGCGCGTTATTCACCTTGGCGCTCAGGCTGGCGTCAGGTACTCCATTGAAAATCCCCATGCCTACGCAGACTCAAATCTGATCGGTCACCTCAATATTCTTGAAGGCTGCCGTCATCATAAAATTGAACACCTGCTCTACGCCTCATCCAGTTCAGTTTATGGCCTGAATCGAAAAATGCCGTTCTCAACCGAAGACAGCGTTGATCACCCGGTTTCTTTATATGCGGCGACCAAAAAAGCTAATGAGTTAATGTCGCACTCTTACTCGCATCTTTATCAGTTGCCGACGACCGGATTGCGCTTCTTTACCGTTTACGGTCCATGGGGCCGTCCTGATATGGCACTCTTTAAGTTCACCCGGGCAATGATTGCGGGTGAAGCGATAGATGTTTATAACCAGGGCCAGATGAAACGCGACTTTACCTATATTGACGATATTGCTGAAGCGATTGTCCGTCTGCAGGATGTTATTCCGCAACAGGATGATAACTGGACCGTTGAAACCGGTTCACCCGCAACCAGCTCTGCGCCTTATCGGGTTTATAATATTGGTAACAGTCAGCCGGTTACCTTGATGAACTATATCGAAGCGATTGAGAAAGCATTGGGGATTACGGCGAAGAAAAACCTGATGCCAATGCAGCCCGGTGATGTGCTGGAAACCAGTGCGGATACCGAAGCATTGTATAAGGCCATTGGTTTTAAACCGCAGACCGGGGTCGAAGAGGGCGTTAAAAACTTCGTTGACTGGTATCGGGATTTCTATTGCGCCTGATTAAAAGAAAAAGGAAGCTTCGGCTTCCTTTTTTATTGAGGTATCAGGCTAACGCTTAAGCAGCGAAGCAGTCAGCATTACAGTAAAAAATCGTCCAGCGTTTTACCCTGTTCTTCCAGCGCTTTTTTAATCACGGCCGGTGTCCGTCCCTGACCTGTCCATGTTCTTGACTCGCCTTTTTCATCGGTATAACCATATTTGGCCGGGCGCACTGAGCGTTTTCCTTTTGCCGCAGCTCGGGGAGTAGCGGTCAGCGTGTTAATCAGTTCATTCGGGTCGATTCCATCCGCCAGCAGCATTTCACGATACTGATTAAGCTTACGCGTGCGTTCTTCATTTTCTGCCTGAAAATGTGACTCTTCTTCGCGGCGTTCTTTTACCACTACGTCCAGTTTTTCCAGCATTTCTTCCAGTGTTTCGACGGAATACTCTCTGGCCTGGGCGCGCAGCGTACGGATATTATTAAGAACTTTTAGTGCTTCGCTCATTGTGCTGGTCTCTGAATAAGGGAAAAGTTGTGTTGCCCGCTAATAGTAGTGGTGACATTAAATAACTTCAATCTTAAAAAATATTCAGAACGATAATCCCCTGAGTAATTAAAATAATCACAGTCAGAATTCCACGGTTATGGCAAATAAAAAATAGTTTCCGCGGGTCTGATATGCAATAAATTTAATGTATTAAGCGTGATGACAAAAATGTCGTTCCTTTTGTTGCGGGTAAAATAAGCAAAACTTATCCTGCGTGTAGTGCACATAACTGGCTCCCGGCGAAGCACAAAGATGAATAAGTGGTCAGCGGTTACGCTTTAATTACCGCTACACCGCAACGTATTACCTGCACTTTGTGTTAATATGCGCGCCATTCCGTTAAGTCCTGATGAAGATACGCTCCTATGGCTCAACTCTATTTTTATTACTCTGCCATGAATGCAGGGAAATCGACAGCACTGCTGCAATCCTCCTATAACTATCAGGAGCGCGGCATGCGTTCGCTGGTCTATACCGCTGAAATCGATAATCGGTTCGGTGCCGGACAGGTGAGTTCCCGTATCGGACTCTCGTCGCCGGCCTTGCTCTACAATGCTGAAACCGCACTCTATAGTGACATTGCCGCCGAGCATGCCGTGCAGCCAATCCACTGTGTGCTGGTTGATGAGAGTCAGTTCCTGACCCGGGAGCAGGTTAAAGCACTCTCAGATGTCGTAGACGATCTGGATATTCCGGTGCTCTGTTATGGTCTGAGAACCGATTTTCGCGGTGAACTGTTTGTGGGCAGTCAGTATCTGCTGGCATGGGCAGACAAGCTGGTTGAGCTTAAAACCATTTGTCATTGTGGTCGCAAGGCGAGCATGGTGCTGCGACTGGATAGTGAGGGTAAACCTTTCAGCGAAGGCGAGCAGGTGGTCATTGGCGGTAACGAACGCTATATTTCCGTCTGCCGTAAGCATTATAAACAGGCGATAGAACAGGGATCGTTACAGGCGATTCACGGCGCACAGACTCCGCTGAATTAACCGCGTCATTCAGGCAATAAAAAACCCGCCGAGGCGGGTTTTTTATCAGACAGTCAGAAGCGGACTATCAGACTTTTTTTACTTTCTTCTCAACCTTCACGCCTTTCACCGGCTGCTCAGCTACGGCTTCGGCGACAGTTGAGAACGGTTCGACAAATTCACGTCCGTAGTAGGTGTCGAGCATAATCTGTTTCAGCTCAGCAATCAGCGGATAGCGTGGGTTCGCGCCGGTACACTGGTCGTCGAATGCATCATCGGCCAGTTTATCGACTTTCGCCAGGAAGTCAGCTTCCTGCACACCGGCTTCACGGATTGAGGTCGGAATACCGAGTTCAGTTTTGATCTCGTCCAGCCATGCCAGCAGCTTCTCAATTTTCTGCGCAGTGCGGTCGCCTGGTGCGCTCAGACCTAAGTGATCAGCAATCTCTGCGTAACGACGACGCGCCTGTGGACGATCATACTGGCTGAATGCGGTCTGTTTAGTCGGATTGTCATTCGCGTTGTAGCGAATAACGTTCGAGATTAACAGGGCATTCGCCAGGCCGTGTGGGATATGGAACTCTGAACCCAGTTTGTGTGCCATTGAGTGACAGACCCCAAGGAAGGCGTTGGCAAACGCAATACCGGCGATAGTTGCGGCATTGTGTACGCGTTCACGCGCCACCGGGTTTTTAGCACCTTCGGCATAACTGGCCGGCAGGTTCTCTTTCAGCAGTTTCAGAGCCTGCAGCGCCTGACCATCAGAGTATTCATTCGCCAGTACGGAAACATAGGCTTCCAGCGCGTGGGTTACTGCATCCAGACCCCCGAAGGCGCAGAGTGAACGCGGCATATCCATCACCAGATTGGCATCGACAATCGCCATATCCGGCGTCAATGCATAGTCAGCCAGAGGATATTTCTGACCGGTCGCATCATCGGTTACCACAGCGAATGGTGTGACCTCTGAACCGGTACCTGAGGTGGTCGTGATGGCAACCATGCGTGCTTTGACGCCCATTTTTGGGAACTTGTAAATACGTTTACGGATGTCCATGAAACGTAACGCCAGCTCTTCGAAGTGGGTTTCCGGATGTTCGTACATCACCCACATGATTTTCGCGGCATCCATTGGGGAACCGCCGCCCAGCGCAATGATGACGTCAGGTTTAAAGCTGTTCATCTGCTCTGCACCTTTACGTACGATGCTCAGCGTTGGGTCAGCTTCAACTTCGAAGAACACTTCAGTTTCGATGCCGTGTGATTTCAGTACGCGGGTCACCTGGTCAGCATAACCGTTATTGAACAGGAAGCGGTCAGTGACGATAAAGGCACGTTTCGCGCCATCCGTTGCCACCTCTTCCAGCGCAATTGGCAGTGAACCCCGACGGAAGTAGATGGATTTAGGAAGTTTATGCCACAACATATTCTCAGCTCGCTTGGCGACAGTTTTGGTATTGATCAGGTGTTTTGGACCGACGTTCTCTGAAATAGAGTTACCGCCCCAGGAACCACAACCCAGCGTCAGAGACGGGGCCAGTTTAAAGTTATAGAGGTCACCGATACCGCCCTGAGAGGCCGGGGTGTTGATCAGAATACGCGCGGTTTTCATTTTGTCCCCGAAGTAGTGCACGCGCTCAGTCTGGTTATCCTGGTCGGTGTAAAGGCAGGAGGTGTGACCGATACCGCCCATGGCAACCAGTTTCTCCGCTTTATCTACAGCATCCTGGAAATCTTTTGCCCGATACATCGCGAGGGTAGGTGAGAGTTTTTCGTGGGCAAATGGTTCAGATTCATCTACCAGTTGCACTTCACCAATCAGGATCTTGGTGTCCGGCGGCACGCTGAGACCGGCCATCTCTGCGATTTTGAAGGCAGGCTGACCCACGATGGCCGCATTCAGGCCGCCGTTTTTCAGGATGATATTCTGCACTGCGCTCAGTTCAGCACCCTGCAGCATGTAGCCGCCATGGCTGGCGAAACGTTCACGCACGGCGTCATAAACAGAATCAACCACAATAACAGATTGTTCAGAGGCGCAGATCACCCCGTTATCGAAGGTTTTCGACATCAGAATAGAGGCAACGGCACGTTTCACATCGGCTGTTTCATCGATCACTACCGGCGTGTTACCAGCACCGACACCAATCGCCGGTTTACCGGAGCTGTATGCTGCTTTCACCATGCCCGGACCGCCGGTGGCAAGAATCAGGTTGATGTCAGGGTGATGCATCAACTGGTTTGACAGTTCAACAGACGGGGCATCGATCCAGCCGATAATGTCTTTAGGCGCACCGGCAGCAATGGCGGCCTGCAATACGATATCGGCAGCTTTGTTTGTTGCGTCTTTGGCGCGTGGGTGTGGCGAAAAGATAATGCCGTTACGGGTTTTAAGACTGATTAACGCTTTGAAGATAGCGGTTGAGGTTGGGTTGGTGGTCGGGACGATACCGCAAATCAGGCCAATTGGCTCGGCGATGGTAATGGTACCGAATGTATCGTCAGTGGCTAACACGCCACAGGTCTTTTCATCTTTATAGGCGTTGTAGATATACTCGGAAGCAAAGTGGTTTTTAATGACCTTGTCTTCGACGATGCCCATACCGGATTCGGCAACGGCCATCTTGGCTAGCGGGATTCTGGCGTCAGCGGCGGCAAGGGCGGCGGCTCGGAAGATGGCGTCGACCTGTTGTTGAGAAAAGTTGGCATATTCACGCTGGGCTTTTTTTACACGTTCGACCAGTGCATTGAGTTCAGCGACATTGGTTACGGCCATGGTGTTCTCCTGAAGGAAGTTAAACTTTTTTAGTAAACAATCCTGCGTCCTGAGTATAGTCTCGCTGAAATAACGTGACTGGCTGACAGGAAAAGCCCGGATTTTCAACTGTTTACTGAACGAGTCTTCTGCTGGCGTTTGCGAGGTTTCTTACGCTGACGCTTATACTTCCGTTAAGAAAAGATTACCTGGTTTGGGGTAGATCAATTTTGATGCAGATCAATTTAGGTTCAAGCTGACACCTTTCAGCACCCCTTTAGAGAGCTTTCCTGTCAGGTCCGCGTGCTCCTGTGCTCAGCCCTCCTGGCAGTGGCTAAATCCAGCCACTTTTTAATCTCTGGCGGAAAGCGCTAAATGCTTTACTGTTCATCAGGATAAATACCTATGTGCACATCTGGCGTCTCTGCACGTTTTCACATACATTAGGCGCGTTTACCCCCTGTGGTACGGAGTAGAGTCGTGAATCCAGCGCTTTTAGATCTATCAGGCTATATAAAATTTTTTGTCGGGCTCTTTGCGCTGGTCAATCCGGTAGGCATTATTCCGGTGTTCATCAGCATGACCCGTTATCAGGGGGTAGTTGAGCGTAACAAAACCAACCTTACGGCTACTCTGGCCGTTGCCATTATTCTCTGGACGTCACTTTTCCTCGGCGATGCGATTTTGCGTGTGTTTGGCATTTCGATTGACTCGTTCCGTATTGCGGGCGGAATTCTGGTCGTCACCATTGCCATGTCGATGATCAGCGGCAAGCTGGGCGAGGATAAGCAGAACAAGCAGGAGAAGTCAGAAACGGCGATTCGTGAAAGCGTGGGGGTTGTGCCGCTGGCATTACCACTGATGGCGGGCCCGGGTGCCATCAGCTCAACCATCGTCTGGAGTACCCGCTACCACAGCTGGATAAATCTGCTGGGATTCACGCTGGCAATTGCTATTTTTGCTTTCTGCTGCTGGCTGTTGTTCCGCGCCGCGCCGTTAATGGTGCGCATGCTTGGCCAGACCGGTATTAACGTGATTACCCGAATTATGGGGCTGCTACTGATGGCGCTGGGAATTGAATTTGTTGTGACCGGTTTGAAGTCGATTTTCCCCGGCTTACTGAACTAAAACTCACTTATTTCATGCGGCGAAGTGAATTGGTGACCTGAAATGGTGCAGTAAAGCATTTTATTGCACCATAATAATGCAGTTATTCATCCTGCTTAATATAAACAGACGATTATAAATTCCGTTACTGTGGGTTTGCTCACAGACTTTTTTTTGCAAAATAATGTCACGATTTTCACACGATAATCTGCTGCCTGATCTCCACCCAACCCTATAAACCCCCCGGTTTACAGTGCTCAGCCTGAATTTCATCACGCCGATGCCGTTTATATCAATACAAATACCGAATAAGACGCTTTTTGTGGCTGCATACCGGCCCGGAAACAGGTTTCCAGCTAAACAGTTTATTTTTCATATCGATATAATATTTTCAGGACGAAAATTAACACTTTCGCTGCCTGACATCTCATGATAAAAGAGAATTAGTTAACATTTTAGCTATTTTGCTTTGGCACCCCTTCGCGGCTTCTGATAATTTTTGGCCCAACGCGATTTTTTTCTCCGTAAGCCCAAAGTGAGAACGCTTTTTGCTTAAGCCTATCGGGATACTTAATTAAAGGTTGGCGTTTCGCATGATTGGGATGGAAAACTTGCAACAACAGCGGTCAGTAATCGCACTCTTTTTGTTCACGGCTTTTTCTCCAGCCTATGCCGCTACGGTTCCGCCGGGAACGACACTGGCCGCGCAACAGCAAATAGTGATCAACAACGGAAGCGAAGTCTCTTCGCTGGATCCACATAAAACCGAAGGCGTGCCGGAATCTAATGTTATTCACAACCTGCTGGATGGGCTGGTTAACACCGATAACCGCGGTCAGGTCGTGCCGGGCGTCGCCAAAAGCTGGGAGAATCCACAACCCACGGTCTGGATTTTTACTCTGCGTGATGATGCAAAGTGGAGCAATGGCGAACCAGTGACCGCCGCCGATTTCGTTTATAGCTGGCGTCGGCTGGTGGACCCGAAAACGGCATCGCCTTATTCCAGCTATCTGCAGGCAGCCCATTTTGCCAGTATTGATGCTATCCTTGCCGGTAAAGCGTCACCCGATGAGCTGGGCGTCAAAGCGCTGGATGCACATCGGCTGCAGATAACCCTGAGTGAGCCGGTGCCTTACCTGGTGGCGATGTTAGCGCATACGGCAATGAAGCCAGTTTATGCGCCAGCCATTAAGCAGTGGGGCGACGCCTGGACCCGTCCCGATCACTATATCGGTAACGGTGCCTATACACTGAACGACTGGGTGGTGAATGAAAAAATCGTCGTGAAGCGTAATCCCCACTACTGGGACAATGCGCATACGGTGATTGAGCAGGGGACCTTCCTGCCGATCGCTTCTGAAAACAGTGACATTAATCGCTATCGCAGTGGCGGCACGGATATCACTAACAGTGCTGTTCCGCCAGAGATGTTTGGCAAGCTGCGCAAAGAGCTGGGTGATGAAGTAAAAGTGAGTCCGCTGCTTTGCACCTTCTACTACGAAATCAACAACAAAAAAGCGCCGTTTACCGATGCACGGGTACGCGCCGCGCTGAAAATGACCCTCGATCGCGAGGTGATTGCCAATAAGATCATGGCTCAGGGGCAGATTCCGGCCTATAGCCTAACGCCACCGTTCACGGCCGGTATTAAGCTATCCCCACCAGAATGGTTCACCTGGACACAGGCGCAGCGTAATGAGGCGGCGAAAAAGCTGCTGGCAGAGGCGGGCTTTGATGCCAGTCATCCGCTGACCTTTACGCTGCTCTATAACACCTCTGATCAAAATAAGCGGCAGGCGATTGCAGCCGCGTCAATGTGGCAGAAAAACCTGGGCGCGAAGGTGACGCTGCAGAATCAGGAGTGGAAAACCATGCTGGAGACCCGTCATCAGGCTCAGTATGATGTGGTGCGTGCCACCTGGTGTGCCGATTACAATGAGCCCTCTACCTTCCTGAACATGCTGATCAGCAATGCCTCAATCAACACCGCATTTTACAGCAGCGCGATCTTCGATCGCTTAATGGCGGAAACGCTGACGGCGGGCAGCGAGGCGCAGCGCGCCGACCTGTATCAGCAGGCTGAAACACAACTCGACAAAGACTCACCAATTGTGCCAGTTTACTACCGCGTAAGTGTGCGCCTGGTAAAGCCCTGGGTTGGCGGCTTTACGGGCAAAGACCCGCAGGACATGACAGACCTGAAGTACTATTTCATCAAACAACACTGATCTGATCGCCGCTTCGGCGAGACAGTCGGAACACGTATCAGCGTACAGACCATTTTGGGGTCAATCTCCCTGGGAACAGGCCAGGGAGCCCGGAGACGGGGGACGCCGTGACAGAGCATCGCCGCGGTGACGATAATAAAACTGGAGTGTAATAATGAACAACATCACGAAAAAAAGCCTGATTGCAGCGGGCGTTTTCGCCGCAGTAAGTGCCCTGGCAGGGAATGCGGCTTTCGCAGCAACCGTGCCTGCGGGCGTTGAGCTGGCCGCAAAACAGGAGCTGGTTCGCGGCAATGGCGATGAAGTACAGTCGCTTGATCCGCACAAAATTGAAGGCGTGCCGGAAGACAACGTGGCGCGCGACCTTTATGAAGGTCTGCTGGTCAATGACAGCAACGGCAAACCGATTCCGGGCGTAGCGGAAAGTTACGAAAACAAAGATTTCAAAGTGTGGACGTTCCACTTACGTAAAAATGCCAAATGGTCCAATGGCGAGCCGGTTACCGCGCAGGACTTCGTCTATAGCTGGGAGCGTCTGGTCGATCCTAAAACGGCTTCACCGTACGCCAGCTATCCGCAGTATGGTCATATTCTGAACGTCGATGACATCATCGCCGGGAAAAAACCGATTACCGATCTGGGCGTAAAAGCCATTGATGACCACACGCTGGAAGTTACCCTGAGCGAGCCGGTTCCCTATTTTGATAAGCTGCTGATTAACTCCGTCATGTCACCGGTTTACAAACCGGCAATTGAGAAGTTTGGCGAGCAGTGGACCCAGCCACAGAACTGGGTCGGCAACGGTGCCTTTAAACTGGACGCACACGTGATTAACGAGCGCATCACCCTGGTACGTAACCCGAACTACTGGGACAACGAACACACCGTGCTGAACAAAGTTACCTACCTGCCAATCAGTTCTGAAGTCAGTGACGTTAACCGTTACTTCTCTGAGAACGGCAGTGACATGACCTACAACAATCTGCCAATTGAGCTGTTTAAAAAACTGCAGCGTGACAACCCTAAAGAGCTGCACGTCGATCCTTACCTCTGCACCTACTACTACGAAATCAATAACCAGAAAGCGCCATTCACCGATCCTCGCGTGCGCGCGGCCCTGAAGCTGGGTCTGGATCGTGACATCATGGTGAATAAAGTTCTGGCACAGGGCCAGAAGCCGGCCTACAGCTACACGCCGCCATCTACAGACGGCATGGACATTCTGCCGCCAGACTGGTTCACTTGGTCACAGGACAAACGTAACGCTGAAGCGAAGAAGCTGCTGGCTGAAGCGGGCTACACCGCCGACAAACCCCTGACTTTTAACCTGCTGTATAACACCTCCGATCTGCACAAGAAGCTGGCGATTGCCGCCTCGTCGATCTGGAAGAAAAATATCGGCGTGAACATCAAGCTGGAAAACCAGGAGTGGAAAACCTTCCTGGATACCCGTCATCAGGGTAACTACGATGTGTCGCGTGCGGCCTGGTGTGCTGACTACAACGAACCGACTTCATTCCTGAACACCATGGTGTCCAACAGCAGCAGTAACACATCGCACTACAAGAGCGATGCGTTTGACAAAGTAGTGCGTGACGCGATCAAAGCCCCGGATGCCAAAGCCCGCGCAGTGGACTATCAGAAAGCTGAGCAGATTCTGGATAAAGACAGCACCATCGTACCGGTTTATTACTACGTGAACACGCGTCTGGTGAAACCTTACGTTGGTGGTTATACCGGTAAAGATCCACTGGATAAAACGTTGTCTAAAGACTTCTACATCATTAAACACTAATAGCATTCAGGCTATCAGCAGTGGCGGCGCGTCTGACGCCGCCTTTTTTAATTTTTTATATGTTGTGAAGCAACAGCCTGGTAGGTACGGCAATGTTAAAATTCATCCTGCGTCGCTTGCTTGAAGCGCTACCGACGCTGTTCGTCCTGATTACCATCTCCTTCTTTATGATGCGCCTTGCGCCTGGCAGTCCCTTTACCGGCGAGCGTACGCTGGCACCCGAAGTCATGGCCAACATTGAGGCGAAGTACCACCTCAACGATCCCATTGGTAAGCAGTATGTCGATTACCTTGTGCAGCTGGCGCACGGCGATTTCGGTCCGTCGTTTAAATACAAAGACTATTCAGTCAACTATCTGGTCGCACATGCGTTCCCGGTTTCTGCCAAACTCGGTCTGGCCGCGTTCCTGCTGGCGATAGTGCTGGGCGTGACCGCCGGCGTTATCGCGGCGCTCAAACAAAATACGTTGTGGGACTTCGCGGTGATGGGGGTGGCAATGACCGGCGTGGTGATACCCAGTTTCGTGGTCGCACCGCTGCTGGTCCTGCTGTTCGCCATCAGCCTGAAATGGCTACCGGGCGGCGGCTGGAATGGCGGGCAGTGGAACTACATGCTGCTGCCGATGGTGGCGCTGTCGCTGGCGTATATCGCCAGTATCGCGCGTATCACCCGTGGGTCGATGATTGAAGTGATGCACTCCAACTTTATCCGTACCGCGCGCGCCAAAGGCTTACCGCTGCGCCGCATTGTGCTGCGTCATGCGCTGAAGCCCGCATTGCTGCCGGTGATCTCCTACATGGGACCGGCGTTTGTCGGCATCATCACCGGGTCGATGGTCATTGAGTCGATCTATGGTCTGCCGGGTATCGGTCAGCTGTTTGTGAACGGTGCGCTGAACCGTGATTACTCACTGGTGATGAGCCTGACCATTCTGGTCGGTTTGCTGACCATTATCTTCAACGCGATTGTTGACGTGCTCTATGCCGTTATCGATCCAAAAATTCGTTACTGATTGCGGAGTTCGCCATGATGTTAAGTAAGAAAAACAGCGAAGCTCTTGATGCGTTCAGTGAGAAGCTGGAAGTAGAAGGGCGCAGCCTCTGGCAGGACGCGCGTCGTCGTTTTATCCATAACCGGGCGGCCTTAATCAGCCTGCTGGTGCTGCTGGTGATTACCCTGTTCGTGATTTTTGCGCCGATGCTGGCGCAGTTCACTTACGACGATACCGACTGGGCCATGATGTCCTCGCCGCCGGATACCACGTCCGGCCACTGGTTCGGCACTGACTCATCAGGTCGTGACCTGCTGGTGCGCGTGGCGATTGGTGGCCGCATCTCCCTGATGGTAGGTGTGGCCTCTGCGCTGATCGCGGTGATCGTGGGCACACTTTATGGTTCGATTGCTGGCTATCTCGGTGGCAAAACAGACTCGGTGATGATGCGTATTCTGGAAATTCTTAACTCCTTCCCGTTTATGTTCTTCGTCATCCTGCTGGTGACCTTCTTTGGTCGTAATATCCTGCTGATTTTTGCCGCTATCGGCATGGTTTCGTGGCTGGATATGGCGCGTATTGTGCGCGGCCAGACGCTGAGCCTGAAGCGCAAAGAGTTCATTGAAGCGGCCCATGTCGGCGGGGTATCAACCTGGAAAATCGTATTGCGCCACATCGTGCCGAACGTGCTGGGTGTGGTCGTGGTGTACGCCTCACTGCTGGTACCAAGCATGATCCTGTTTGAATCCTTCCTGAGCTTCCTGGGTCTGGGTACGCAGGAGCCGCTGAGTAGCTGGGGCGCACTGCTCAGCGATGGGGCTAACTCCATGGAAGTGTCGCCGTGGCTGCTGCTCTATCCGGCGGGCTTCCTGGTGGTCACGCTGTTCTGTTTCAACTTTATTGGCGATGGCCTGCGTGATGCCCTCGACCCGAAAGATCGTTAAGGAGTTTCCCGATGACTATTCATGAATTCCAGCCAGCGATGGCGGCCCGCGCGGGAAGCGAACAGCTACTTACGGTCAAAGATTTACGCGTGACCTTTGGCACGCACGATGGGGATGTGACCGCCGTCAACGACCTGAACTTCTCGCTGCGTGCCGGTGAGACGCTGGGGATTGTTGGCGAATCCGGTTCCGGTAAGTCACAGACGGCCTTTGCTCTGATGGGGCTGCTGGCGAAAAATGGCCGCATTGGCGGCTCGGCGATGTTCAACGGCAAAGAGATCCTGAATTTGCCTGAGAACCAGCTCAATAAACTGCGCGCCGAACAGATTGCGATGATTTTCCAGGACCCGATGACCTCGCTGAACCCCTATATGCGGGTAGGCGAGCAGCTGATGGAAGTGCTCAAACTGCACAAAGGGATGAACAGCGCCCAGGCCTTTGAAGAGTCAGTGAGAATGCTGGACGCGGTGAAAATGCCGGAGGCACGTAAACGCATGAAGATGTACCCGCACGAGTTCTCCGGCGGGATGCGTCAGCGCGTAATGATTGCCATGGCGCTGCTGTGCCGGCCAAAACTGCTGATTGCCGATGAACCGACCACGGCACTGGATGTGACGGTACAGGCGCAGATTATGACGCTGCTCAACGATCTGAAGCGTGAATTCAACACCGCCATTATCATGATCACTCACGATCTCGGCGTGGTGGCCGGGATCTGCGACAAGGTGCTGGTGATGTATGCCGGACGCACCATGGAGTATGGCCGCGCCCGCGATGTTTTTTATCAGCCTGCGCATCCTTACTCAATCGGTCTGCTCAATGCCGTGCCGCGCCTGGATGCGGAGGGCGAGAGCCTGACCACCATTCCGGGCAATCCACCCAATCTGCTGCGTCTGCCGCAGGGCTGTCCGTTCCAGCCGCGTTGTCCGCATGCGATGGATATCTGCACCCAGGCTCCGCCGCTGGAGCCGTTTGGCGATGGCCGTCTGCGTGCCTGCTTTAAGCCGGTGGAGGAGTTAGTATGAGCACCGTAGCTGAAAAAAAAGTGTTACTGGAAATCGCCGACCTCAAAGTTCATTTCGATATCAAAGATGGCAAGCAGTGGTTCTGGCAGCCGTCAAAAACCCTGAAGGCAGTGGATGGCGTCAGCCTGCGCCTTTATGAGGGAGAAACGCTGGGCGTGGTAGGCGAGTCTGGCTGCGGCAAATCGACCCTGGCGCGCGCCATTATTGGTCTGGTTAAAGCCACGGAAGGTCGGGTGGCCTGGTTAGGCCGCGATCTGCTCGGTCAGAGTGAAGAGGAGTGGCGCAAGGCGCGCAGCGATATCCAGATGATTTTCCAGGATCCGCTGGCGTCGCTGAACCCGCGTATGACCATCGGCGATATCATCGCCGAGCCACTGCGCACCTATCATCCGAAAATGGCGCGTCAGGAAGTGAAAGACCGCGTCAAAAATATGATGATGAAAGTGGGGCTGCTGCCCAACCTGATTAACCGCTACCCGCATGAGTTTTCGGGCGGTCAGTGTCAGCGTATCGGTATCGCCCGTGCACTGATTCTGGAGCCGAAACTGATCATCTGCGATGAACCGGTCTCGGCGCTGGATGTGTCGATTCAGGCGCAGGTGGTGAACCTGCTGCAGCAGTTACAGCGTGAGATGGGGCTGTCGCTAATCTTTATTGCCCACGATCTGGCGGTGGTGAAACATATCTCTGATCGGGTGCTGGTCATGTATCTGGGGCATGCGGTGGAGCTGGGCACCTACAGCGAGGTCTACAGCAATCCGCAGCATCCTTACACCCGTGCGCTGATGTCTGCCGTGCCGATTCCCGATCCTGATCTGGAAAAGAACAAGCAGATTCAGCTGCTGGAAGGGGAGTTGCCGTCGCCGATTAATCCGCCGTCAGGCTGCGTGTTCCGCACCCGCTGTCCGATTGCCGGCCCGGAGTGTGCGAAAACCCGGCCGCTGCTGGAAGGCAGTTTCCACCATGCGGTCTCCTGCCTGAAGGTCGATCCGCTATAAAGCAAAACGCCGGGCACGTGCCCGGCGTTTTATTATCTGATGCTTACTCGCGCCACAGGATATGACAGAGCTTGTGATCTTTCTCTCGGCACAGCAGCACGCGGGCAAAGACATCCGTGATCGGCTCACCATCCGCTTCACCCAGCCCGATAACCACCTCGGCGAAAAAGTCCGGGTTCAGATCGAAATCGACATGATCTTTCCAGTCTTCAGAGGGATCAAACAGCTCTGCGCCACCGCGCTCTTCGAACTGCAGATTGAAGAGAATGACGTCTGCCGGATCGAGGTTGTCGACGGCCAGCTCGAGAAAAATATCGTAGGCCTGCTCCAGCGTTTCATCTTCGGTAAGGCGATTATTCAAATCCATAGTCTGTCCTGTCGGCCTGCGGCCATTTACACAATCTGGCTCGTTTTACAGTAAAGGGCTGAAGAAGTAAAACAGTCGTTCGACGATGCGCTGCCACCAGGCACGTTTTGCCCAGCGTTTGCTATCCAGCAGGCGGGAGCGGGCAATGTAGTCATCCTGCACACAGGCAAGATCGCTGCCAAATCCTGCATCATCCACCACCAGTGTCACTTCAAAATTCAGCCATAAACTGCGCATGTCGAGGTTAACGGTTCCCACCAGACTCAGCTGTCCGTCGACCAGCACGCTTTTGGTGTGCAACAGACCATCTTCAAACTGATAGATTTTCACGCCCGCTTCCAGCAGTTCGCTGAAAAAGGAGCGGCTGGCCCAGCCGACCAGCAGTGAGTCATTGTGGCGCGGCACAATCACGCTGACACTGACGCCACGCTGCGCCGCCGTACAGATAGCATGCAGCAGATCGTCGCTGGGCACTAAGTAGGGCGTGGTCATAATCAACTGTTCACGCGCTGAATAAACCGCGGTCAGCAGCGCCTGATGGATCATATCTTCCGGAAAGCCAGGACCAGAGGCGATCACCTGCACGGTGTGGCCGCTCTCCTGCTCAAACGGCATGATGTTGCGATCGGGCGGTGGTGGAAGTATGCGTTTACCGGTCTCAATCTCCCAGTCACAGCTGAATACAATGCCCATCGCGGTGGCGACCGGACCTTCCATTCGCGCCATCAGGTCAATCCACTGGCCCACACCTGCGCTCTGTTTAAAGAATCGCGGATCCACCAGGTTCATGCTGCCGGTATAGGCAATGTAATTATCAATCAGGACGATTTTGCGATGCTGACGCAAATCCATCCGTCGCAGGAAGACGCGCAGCAGGCTGACCTGTAAGGCCTCCACGACGTCGATACCGGCATTGCGCATCATGCCGACCCACGGGCTACGGAAAAAGTTGACGCTGCCTGCGGAGTCGAGCAGCAGTCGGCAATGGACGCCACGGCGTGATGCAGCCATCAGCGATTCGGCGACTTCATCCGCCAGCCCGCCGGGATGCCAGATGTAAAACACCATCTCAATGTTATGACGGGCCAGCTGAATATCACGAATCAGCGCCTGCATGACGTCGTCGGCGCTGGTGAGCAGCTGGAGCTGGTTGCCCTTGACCCCGGCAATGCCCTGACGATGGTAGCAAAGCTCAAACAGTGAACGGGCGACATCGCTGTGCTCGGTGGCAAAAATTTCACGGCACTGTTTAAGATCATTGAGCCAGCGGGCGGTCGACGGCCACATGGTGCGGGCACGCTCCGCACGACGTTTACCCAGATGCAGTTCGCCAAACGAAAGATAAGCGACAATACCCACCAGCGGCAGAATATAGATAACCAGCAGCCAGGCCATCGCGGACGTCACGGCCCGCCGCTTCATCAGCACGCGTAGCGTGACCCCGGCAATCAGCAGCCAGTAACCAAATACCAGCAACCAGCTGATCAGGGTATAAAAAGTGGTCATAAAGTGGACATCCCGTTCGCGCTTTCGTCTGGCAAGTTTACGTGCAGATCATCGCTAACGAAACCCTTTGTCTCGATGAGAGATCTGATTTGGCATTACGACGGAGATCTCTATAATGCCCACGCACAGGTGTTGAATGTATGAAGTCAGAGAGGAAGTGATGAAACGAAGCAGAAATGAAGTGGCGCGCTGGAGAATGTTACGTCAGGTGCATCGCCGCCGCTCCCGCTGGCTGGAAGGGCAGTCGCGGCGTTACAAGCGTATCCATTGCATTCGCCATCAACTGGCACAGCAGCAACGTCGCTCGATCCTGTTTATTACGCAGTTAGTTTAGGTTATATAGAGAGCCGCCCTGTTCAGGCTTCAAAAAATCCCGATTCTGCCATGACTTGTCGCGCCATAGCATGCTCCTGACGCGACGCACCCCGGTCACTGACTTCGCGCATGAGGCACTCCATCGTGCTGCCCAGCGCCGTCGGTCTGCGATATCCCGTCCGATCGTACCATTCGTAAGACCACTTTCCCGATTTACGCTGGTAATAGAGGGTCAGCCACGCAGAGCAGTTTGCAGGGTAACCACTCATGACTTCGATTTTCGGATCAATAATCGCCGCAATCCGGGATAAGAGTGGGTCGAGAAGAGTAAGTGCCTGGCCGGGATACGTTTTATTCATAATTTGCCCGCGATTCCGCTGTGCTTCCATTCAGAGGTTTAACTCACAAAATCTAAATGTAGACAGCTCTGTCAGATAATTCCTCCCGACGTCTAAAAAAATGACACAGAGATCATTTTTTAAAGCTAAACAGGCTATCTCAAGGTGTAATTTAAGATGTGTACAGCCGTTGACGTTAAACCTGTACAACTTTACATTATTGCAAGTCGATGTTCTATAATGATTTATTCATTTAATCAGCAGGCGGGGCAAAATTTTGAGTTAAATATCTGTACAGTTAAGGGGTTGTTGTATAACTTTACCGTATCGGTTACTAACTTTTAATGAATCCTATGAGGGCCAACCATGCAGACTAACGTTCGTATTCCCGCTTCAGTATCTGACATCTCCGCTTATTTACACAGTGCTGCACAGCCTTCACAGCAGGCCATTCTGGGGTCTGTAGTGACGGAAATTATCGCTTCTGGCCGTAGCCTGAATCGTAAAGCGATTTGCTCAAAGCTGATCAGCCGTTTACAGCATGTCACCAGCCCGGAAGAAGAGCAGCACTATCATGCGCTGATCGGTCTGATTCTGGACAGGGGTTAATTCAACGCAACTATGCCAGTGAGTGACGGGAAATCAAAGCGGGTTAACTGAGAATGCAGGCCCGCTTAGCCATGAATAAGCTGTCAACGGTTATACAGTGATCGTCACGTTCAGCCGTCCGGGCAGAAGAGTCATGCAGTATGAAGGCGCTGTTTTCGCAGAGTCTGTTTAAGCTGCTATCGCAATAAGCTGTCATGTATAACCAACGTTAAAGACGTTGTGACGTCATCATCAGCGTAACATTCACCAGCTGCAGTGCTGCCGCCAGCACGATCAGCATCACAATCCACTGCTTTTTGCTACGCCAGCCCTTTGTTCGCCAGAGGTATAGCGCACCGCCAATCAGCAAAGCGATAATTGCCAGTAGCCCCAGTATGATTATCTGCATCTTTCCTCTCTGAATATTTAAAACAAAAATGGCTTCTGTGCCAGGGCACAGAAGCCATTTTGACTGCAGATACGTTATCAGAAGACGCGTTTAAAGGGCTTAACCGAGACCTGTTTATAGACACCCGCCGCAAAGTAAGGATCATCCTGCGCCCAGGACTGCGCGGCTTCTAATGACGGAAACTCAGCAATAACGGTTGAGCCGGTGAAGCCCGCCACGCCAGGATCGTTGCTATCCACAGCAGGCATTGGGCCTGCGATGATCAGACGTCCCTCTTCCTGCAGCAGTTTGAGCCGCGCCAGGTGGGCAGGGCGCACGGCGTTACGTTTTTCCAGCGACTTTGCAGTATCTTCTGCATAAATGACGTAAAGCACTAAGGAACTCCTGGTTATCAGAATTTTGCAACACGTTAAGGGATTGAAGATTAGAGTGCAAACGAAACCTGTGGGCGGCTAATGGCTCAGCATAAAGGGCTAAAAAGCGCTTTTCTTCAGGCCGGATGGCGGGAGTTATTGAAACTGATTGCTATTTGCATTTAAAATCGCTGCTCTATTCAATCACTGCGACTGTTATGACCACGCTGACTATGCCATTACCTAAACGCACGCCTGTCTCTATGTTGTTGTCTGTTGCTCTGCATGGAGTCGTGATTGCCGGAATTCTTTATGCTTCGTTCCAGCAGGTGATTGAGGTACCCAAAGCATCGCAGCCCATCAGCGTTACCATGGTCGCGCCTGAAGTCCAGCCCGAGCCTGCACCGGCTATCGCAGAGCCGCCTGCGCCACAACCTGAACCACAGCCTGAGCCGGAGCCAGTGCCGGAACCGCCAAAAGCCGAGCCGGTACCCATTCCGAAACCTGAACCAAAGCCCAAACCTAAACCAAAGCCGGAACATAAACGGGAGCAGCCAAAACGCGAGGTGAAGCCGCGTCAGGAGAGCAAACCTGAGGCCAGCCCGTTTAAGCAGGCGGCCCCGGCCACTCAGAACAAACCCGCGACGGCACCGAAAGCAACGCCTGCCCCCACCGCGTCGGCATCAAACGGTCCTAAGGCACTGAGCGTGAGTAAGCCTGGCTATCCTCAACGTGCTTTTGCATTACGGGTAGAAGGGCGTGTAAGGGTGAAGTTTGATGTGGACAGCGACGGGCGGGTGGATAACATCCAGATCCTCTCTGCTGAACCGCGCAATATGTTTGAGCGGGAAGTAAAGCAGGCGATGAAAAAATGGCGTTATCAGAGCGGACAGCCAGGACAGGGCCTTACCATGAATATCGTGTTTAAAATTAATGGTGGTGCCAGCATTGAATAAGGCGTCGGGTCAGGCAGAAGCCGCCTGACCCGTTACTTATCCGGCAGGCTGCTGATTGGCGCGGCCGGCTGGCAGAGGACGTGAATTACCCTCATTGTCGACCGCCACATAGATAAAGACCGCCTCTGTAGCACAGTAGGTCTGCCCGATTGGCTCAGACGATACTTTTTTAATCCACACTTCCACATTAATCGTCATGGAGCTGTTGCCGGTTCGTAGACAGCTCGCATGACAGCTCACCACGTCACCCACCGCGACAGGCTTCATAAATGACATGCCGTCGACGCGCACGGTAACAACGCGCCCTTCAGCGATCTCTTTCGCCAGGATAGCGCCGCCCATATCCATCTGTGACATCAGCCAGCCACCAAAAATATCACCATTGGCGTTGGTATCTGCCGGCATGGCGAGCGTACGCAGCACCATTTCGCCTTGCGGCAATTTATGTTTTTCGCTCATTGCTTCCACTTCTTATGCAGATGAATGCTAAAAAAATGCCCGGCGTACCGGGCAGATGATTATTTTTGTTCCTGCTGCGGCATCTGACGCCAGATATAAAGCCCGCTGAGCAGGGTAAACAGTAAGGTCAGGCCGGAGAGACCGAACACTTTAAAGTTAACCCAAAACGCCTGAGATAACCAAAAGGCGACATAGATGTTTACCAGACCGCAGATAAGAAAGAACAGCGCCCAGGCGATGTTCAGCCGACGCCAGACCGCGTCAGGCAACTGCAGCTCTTTACCCAGCATGCGCTGAATCAGCGTCTGTTGCATAAACCACTGGCTGTAAAGCAGGGCGGCGGCAAACAGGCTGTAGATCACCGTGACTTTCCACTTAATGAACTCATCGTTGTGGAACACCAGCGTCAGGGTGCCAAAGACGGCCACCAGCACAAAGGTGAAAATCGTCATCTTTTCCAGCTTGCGATAGAGCACCCAGCTGACAACCAGGGCCAGGCCGGTGGCCACAATCAGTGCGCCCGAGGCGACAAAAATGTCATACAGCTTATAGAAGATGAAAAAGACCACCAGGGGAAGAAAGTCGAGTAGCTGCTTCATAGTTTTTCCATTCATAGTTGGCTGCGAATGTGCCCGGGGGCACATCGCCAATCAACGTAAAAGCATATAGAGCCGATAGAGATAGATAATCAACATGGCTGAAACCACATTGCCTGCCGCGGTAAAAATTACCGACGAAACATTGAGGGGTAAGACCGTCAGCGATGAGAAGAAGAGCATCACAATGACTTTAGCCAGCAGCCAGAGCAGAATTGCCGGGGCGATCAGCCTGACATTCTTCCACGCCATCCGCATGCTGGCGCGCATGGCGGCAAAGACACCCATCTTCTCACTCGCCACCATCACCGGTGCCAGCGATAGCAGGATCGTCAGCAGAATGCCCGGCACGACCAGCACCATAAAGCCCAGCTGCACGACCAGCGTCATCAGGAAGGTGAGCAGCAGCAGCTTTGGCAACAGCGGCGCTGAAGCACCAATGGCCCGCAAGGCACTGACACGCTGGCCGGAAGAGACCATCGGGATCAGATAGAGCATACCGCCAAGCAGCAGGGTATTCCCCATCAGCGCGGCAAAAGTGCTGGCCGCTGAGGCGCGCAACAGTACCTGTTGCTGTTCCGGTGACATATTCTGCACCATCTCAAACAGCGAACTGGCGCTGTCATCACCCTGCTGCAGAATGGCCATCTGATCGGTGCCAGGCGTCAGCACATGCACCAGCATGACGGTGACGAACGCGGCCAGCAGCGACATCAATAGCACCGTAGTCAGTTGATGGCGCGCGAAATTTCCTGTGTCACGGTATAACGAACTTGCCGTGATAGACATGTACACTCCTTGGAGGAACCGGGTTAATTAACCCGGCGATTGTACATGTTCTGGCAGCTCCGGGGCACCCGGCAGGGCATAACTTTCTGTAATATGAGGTAAAGAGGGCGCAAAAAGGGGAGGAAGGCCGTAACGCGCGCGGGCACGGTCGCAGGCTTCGTTATGGATACCCGCTTCACCCGACATTGAAAACTCCCGACAGGGCGTCGGTCGTTGTTCATAAATGCCACAGGAAACACAGCCGCCAATGTCGCCCTGCAGGGCGACGCAGCGGGGCGCACGATCGTTCGTACCCCGCATGTTGCGCATTAACAGGCTTAACGGCTCAGTTAATTCAGTAGGGACCAGACCGCCCGCATCGTCGGCTTCAGCCCAGTAAAATGAGACGCGGAAATGGGCGCAGCAGGCACCACAGCTGACACAAGGGTTAGAGAGCTCACTCATTTGATCACCCGCCCCTCCCAGGGCATCGAACCAAAATCAACAATGAAGATAAGCAAAATAGAGCGGGCGAAATTATTCAGCAAGCGCTATTTGCGTCCTGATGAAAGCGCTGAAATTGATCTAAATCAATTCATTGTTTTTTAAGTAATTTATATCAGGGCTACTGAGTGCAATTTTCTGTAAATCACGTTAAATAATTGCCAGCAAAAAAAGCGATTCCGTTCGCGACATTAACATTAAGCAAAGGAGTGATAATGAAACTGGCAAAATGCGCGATGCTGCTGGCCCTGGCACTGCCTCAACTGGCGATGGCCCACGAAGCAGGCGACTTCTTTATGCGTGCCGGCAGCGCCACCGTCCGGCCCACCGAGGGTTCCGATAATGTGTTAGGAATGGGCGAGTTCAGCGCCACTAACGACACGCAGCTGGGCCTGACCTTCACGTACATGGCAACAGATAATATTGGTGTTGAGTTACTGGCCGCCACGCCTTTCCGTCACAAAGTGGGCCTTGGCCCGACCGGTACGCTGGCTACCGTACGCCAGTTACCGCCGACGCTGATGGCGCAGTACTACTTCTTCGACAGTAAAAGCAAAGCGCGCCCTTACGTTGGCGTGGGTATCAATTACACCACTTTTTATGACGCCGATTTCAACCAGACCGGTCGCGATGCAGGCCTGACCGATCTCAGCGTCAAGGATTCCTGGGGGGTGGCGGGCCAGGTCGGTCTGGATTACCAGATTAACCGCGACTGGATGCTGAATGCGTCGGTGTGGTACATGGATATTGATACGGAAGTGAAGTTCAAAGCCGCTGGCGAACAGCAGAACATCAATATGCGTATCGATCCATGGGTGTTCTTCTTCGGGGCGGGTTACCGGTTCTGATGAGAAAAAGGCCGCTGAATCAGCGGCCTTTTTTGTCTGTTAAGACGTTATTTGATCTGCATATTGTTGACGACTGATTTTACGCCCGGCACGCTGCGCGTAACCTGAACGGCACGATTCGCCATCTGTGGTGATGAAACAAAACCGCTCAGCTGAACTTTACCTTTAAAGGTTTCTACGTTGATTTCAGTCGATTTCAGCGAGTCATCTTTCAGCAGTTCACCTTTTACTTTTGTGGTCACCACGGTGTCATCAATATAGCCACCGGTTCCCTCTTTGGTTGCGGTTGGCGCACAGGCGCTCAGTGTCAGCGCAACCACGCCCGCCAGTACAGCACCTGTCAGCAGTTTAACGAATTTCATTGCTTTCACTCCCTGTCACAAAATGGATGCGACGTTACCGTAACGGCGCATTGTCATTGTGGTGCAGATTTTGCAAAAAGGGCAAATAGCGGAATGAAAAAAAAGGAAACAAATCATGCCTTATCGCGTGATAAGGCATGGTGGCAGGATTAACGGCTGGCGGCCTTGAGGCGGCTGACAAAATTCTTCAGTTCACTCAGCATCACTTCAGGCTCTGCATGGTGTTTTTCAATGATTCTGACAATCGCAGAGCCGGAGATAGCGCCCGCTGCACCGGCAGCGATCGCCTCCTTCACCTGTTCAGGTTCTGAAATACCAAAGCCCTGCAGCGGCGGCGCGGCGTGGTATTCACGCAGCTTGTCGATCAGATGCTTCAGCGGCAGGCTGGCACGGTTCTCAGCACCGGTCACACCCGCGCGTGACAACAGATAGGTGTAACCCCGTCCGTGCGATGCGATCTCACGCAGCAGCTCATCGCTGGCGTTAGGCGGACAGATAAAGATAGGGGCTATGCCATGACGCAGCGCCGCCTGACGGAAGGGCGCAGATTCTTCAACCGGCACATCCGCGACCAGCACCGAATCCACACCGGCTTCTGCGCAACGGGCATAGAACTCATCCACGCCGTTAGTGAAGACCAGGTTCGCGTACATCAATAAGCCAATCGGCATATCCGGGTATTTACGGCGGATAGTCGCCAGCATTTCAAAACACTGGCTGGTGTTGGTACCCGACGCAAAGGCGCGCAGCGTCGCGTTCTGGATGGTCGGGCCATCCGCCAGGGGATCGGAGAAGGGAATTCCCAGCTCCAGCGCATCCGCGCCACCTTCCACCAGCGCGTCAATCACGCGCAGTGAAAGCTCCGGAGAGGGATCGCCCAGCGTAACGAAAGGAACGAAAGCACCTTCGTTATTCGCTGACAGCCGGGTAAACAGTTGATTGTAACGTTCCATCAGATTTCTCCCTGCGCTGTCAGAATGTCATGAACGGTGAAAATATCTTTGTCGCCGCGGCCAGAGAGGTTGACTACGATCAACTGCTCTTTTTCCGGCTCAGCGTGAATCATCTTCAGGGCGTGCGCCAGCGCGTGAGAGGACTCGAGGGCCGGAATAATCCCTTCCGCCCGGCAGAGCTGTTTAAAGGCATCCATCGCTTCGTTATCGGTAATGGAGACATATTCTGCGCGACCAATGCTGTTCAGGTGCGCATGCTGCGGACCGACCGATGGGAAGTCGAGACCGGCAGAGATGGAGTAAGATTCCTCGATCTGGCCATCGTGGGTCTGCATCATCGGCGATTTCATACCGAAGTAGATGCCGACGCGACCATGTTTGAGCGGTGCGCCATGCTCGCCGGTTTCAATGCCGTGACCTGCAGGCTCAACGCCAATCAGCTTCACGCTGGTCTCATCGATAAAGTCAGCAAACATCCCGATGGCATTTGAACCGCCGCCTACGCAGGCGAGGATCGCATCGGGCAGACGGCCTTCTCTTTCCAGAATCTGCTTTTTGGTCTCTTCACCGATCATGCGCTGGAACTCACGCACGATAGTCGGGAAGGGGTGCGGGCCCGCGGCGGTGCCAAGCATGTAGTGCGCCGTTTCATAGCTGCCAGACCAGTCGCGAAGCGCCTCGTTACAGGCATCTTTCAGCGTGGCAGAGCCGCTGTGAACCGGGATCACCTCCGCGCCCATCAGTCGCATACGGAAGACGTTAGGCGACTGACGCTCCACATCTTTCGCACCCATATAAATACGGCATTTCATGCCCAGCAGCGCACAGGCCAGCGCAGAGGCCACACCATGCTGACCGGCACCGGTCTCGGCGATAATTTCATTTTTACCCATGCGCTTAGCCAGCAGTGCCTGACCCAGCACCTGGTTAGTTTTGTGCGCACCGCCGTGCAGCAGATCTTCACGCTTAAGGTAGAGGCGCGTTTTTGTGCCTTTGGTCAGGTTTTTGCACAGCGTCAGCGCGGTCGGACGCCCCGCATAGTTTTTCAGCAGTTCGGTAAACTCTTCCTGGAAGGCAGGATCTTTCTGCGCATCGACAAACGCCTCTTCGAGCTGGCGCAGGGCAGGCATCAGGATCTGCGGAACATACATTCCGCCAAATTCGCCAAAGTAGGGATTCAGTAACGTCATCTTTTCTCTTCCTTTCTCAGGCCCGCCGTCGGGCAGGCCAGGCAAATCAGTACGCGCGCAGTGTCTGGAACACGGCGGCAATTTTACGGGCATCTTTGATACCGGGCGCGCTTTCCACGCCAGAGTTGAAGTCAAGTCCGGCACAGCCGAGCTGCGCGGCTTCAACACAGTTGTCCGCACCGAGGCCACCGGCCAGCAGCACATTGTCCAGGGTCTGACCCTGTAACAGCGACCAGTCGAAACGCTGTCCGGTTCCGCCATCACCATTATCAAACACATAGCGGTCGACGTGTGGCCAGTCGCGTGCCGGCAGGGCACCTTCAATGCGCAGCGCCTTCCAGATTTGAATCTCGGCTGGCAGTGAAGCACGCAGTTCTGCCACAAATTCCGGCGTTTCAATGCCATGAAGCTGCACTGCTGATAGGGAGAGCGCGCTGGCCTGCGTGACAACGTCACTGACGGAGTTGTTGCGGAACACCCCGACGTAACGCAGCGGCGCGGCGGCGATCACATGTTGTGCGGCGGCGGTATCAATCTGACGTGGTGACCCTTCCGCGAAGATCAGACCGCCATAGATTGCACCGGCTTCATACGCGGCACGGGCGTCTTCAGCACGGGTCAGGCCACACACTTTATTGCTGCCTAGCGTAACCCGACGCACCGCACTGGTCAGGTCAGCTTCTTCCATCAGGGCAGAGCCAATCAGGAAGCCGTTGGCAAAGTGGCTCAGCTCACGAATATCAGCGTAGCTGTTTATGCCCGATTCGCTGATCACGGTGACACCGTGTGACAGGCGTGGTGCCAGCTGACGGGTACGGTTGAGATCGATAGAGAGATCGCGCAGATCGCGATTGTTAATCCCCACCACTTTTGCCTGAAGCGCGATAGCTCGCTCCAGTTCCTCTTCATTACTCACTTCAGTCAGAATGCCCATCTTCAGGCTATGCGCCACGGCGGCCAGCTGACGATACTGCTCATCATCCAGCACCGACAGCATCAGCAAAATGGCATCCGCCTGGTAGTAACGTGCCAGGTAGATCTGATAGGGGTCGATGATAAAATCTTTGCACAGCACCGGCTGAGTAATGGCGGCGCTGACAATGGGCAAAAAGGCGAAGTCGCCCTGAAAATATTTCTCATCGGTCAGCACAGACACCGCAGAAGCATAGTGGCGGTAGATCCCGGCAATGGCGGCTGGATCGAAATCTTCGCGAATTACACCTTTTGAGGGGGACGCCTTTTTACACTCCAGGATAAACGCGGTTCTTGCACCCTGCAGCGCGTCGTAGAAATGACGGCTGGCAGGTTCAATGCTGTTCTGAAAGGTGGAGAGAGGCTGCTGCTGCTGACGGGCTTCAACCCAAATCGCTTTGTCCTGAACAATTTTTTCTAACACGGTGCCTTTCATGATTATCCTCTTGCTGCCAGTGCGACGACGCGTTCATAAGCCTGCCCGCTGCGAATGGCGTTAAGCGCCTGCTGAGCGTTTTCACGCAGATCTTCCTGACCGAATACCTTAAGCAGCATCGCCACGTTAACGGCGACCGCTTCCTCATGGGCCTGCTGGCCATTACCCTGGAGTAAAGCCGTCAGAATGTCACGATTTTCTTCCGGCGTACCGCCCGCCAGCGCCTCTTTGGGATGGAAGCCAAAACCAAAGTCTTCGGGCGAGAGCTGATAGCGGGTGATTTCGCCTTCACGCAGCTCAGCCACGTGCGTCACGTCGTGCAGTGCGACTTCATCCATACCGCCACCGTGAACCACCGCTGCACGCTGATAACCCAGCACTTTCAGGGTCTGCGCAATCGGCAGCACCAGTTCCGGGCTGTAGACGCCAATCACTGCCAGTGGCGGGCGCGCCGGGTTAATTAATGGGCCTAACACGTTGAACAGCGTGCGGGTCTTCAGCTGCTGGCGCACTGGCATCGCGTGGCGAAAGCCAGTGTGATACTGCGGCGCAAACAGGAAGCAGACGTTAAGATCGTCCAGCGCCTGACGCGCCCGGTCAGCGGGCATATCAAGATTGATACCAAAAGCGGCCAGCAGGTCAGACGAGCCTGACTTACTGGAGACGCTGCGGTTGCCGTGCTTCGCCACTTTCAGACCGCAGGTGGCGGCAACAAAGGCGCTGGCCGTCGAGATATTAATGCTGTTACTGCCATCGCCGCCGGTGCCAACGATGTCGGCAAAAGCGTAATCCGGGCGGGGAAAAGGTTTCGCATCTTCCAGCAGCGCCGTCGCGGCCCCGGCGATCTCTTCCGGGGTTTCACCGCGCACTTTCATAGCGACAAGTGCAGCGGCGAGCTGCGTGGGCTCCAGCTGTCCGGTAATGATGGCGCTGAACAGCTGATGACTCTCAGCCTGATTCAGCGTCTGCGCCTGGTAAAGTTTTTCCAGTGTCTGTTGCATCGTTATTCTCCCTGTTACTTCGCCAGCGCCCAGGCCAGCGTCTGCTCAAGCAGGCGCGCGCCCTGAGAAGTCAAAATCGATTCCGGATGGAACTGAAACCCGCAGACGCGATCGGTTTCATGACGAACCGCCATTACCATCCCGTTAAAACTGGCGTTAACCGTCAGCTCATCCGGCGTGTTGCTGCCCACCAGCGAGTGATAGCGCGCCACCGGCAGGGGATTACTCAGGCCGGCAAACATCGCCTCGCCGTCATGGACGATAGAAGAGGCTTTGCCGTGCAGGATCTCGCCCGCCTGACCCACATGGCCACCATAGGCTTCCACAATGGCCTGATGACCCAGGCAGATGCCGATAATCGGCAGACGTCCGCGCAGCACCCGCAGCAGCTCCGGCATACAACCGGCATCTTTTGGTGCGCCGGGACCCGGTGACAGCATCAGCACCGGATCTTCCATACGTTCCAGCTGAGCAATTAACAATTCAGCGGGCAGGTTATTGCGGTAGATCACCACGTTGTGACCAAAGGCCCGCAGCTGATCAACCAGGTTGTAGGTAAAAGAGTCGATGTTATCGAGCAGCAAAATATCGGCCATCAGAAGATCTCCTTGCAGTGATGGGCAGTCGCGATAGCACGCAGAACGGCACGGGCTTTATTACGGCTCTCATCCGCTTCAGCCTGCGGATTGGAGTCCAGCACCACACCGGCGCCCGCCTGGACGGTGGCCACGCCTTCTTCAACGTAGGCCGAACGGATCACGATGCAGGTATCGAGATCGCCGTGAGCCGTGAAGTAGCCCACCGCACCGCCGTAGCTGCCGCGGCGGGTGCGTTCCGCCCCGGCTATCAGCTGCATGGCACGCACCTTCGGCGCACCGCTCAGGGTGCCCATGTTCATACAGGCGCGATAGGCATGCAGCACGTCAAGGTCGTCACGCAGCGTGCCCACAACGCGGGAGACCAGATGCATGACGAAGGAGTAACGGTCTACCTTAGTCAGGTCTGCCACGTAACGGCTGCCTGGCACGCAGATGCGCGCCAGATCGTTACGCGCCAGATCGACCAGCATCAGATGTTCAGCCAGCTCTTTATGGTCGGTGCGCATCTCAAGCTCAATGCGGCTGTCAAGGTCGCGGTCCAGGGAACCATCAGCATGGCGGCCGCGCGGGCGGGTACCGGCAATCGGGTAGATCTCAATCTGACGCGAGGTGGCGTCATACTTCAATGAACTCTCTGGCGACGCGCCAAACAGCGAGAACTCCTGATCCTGCATAAAGAACATATAGGGGCTGGGATTGCTGTTTTTCAGCGTGTCATAAGCAGCCAGCGGTGACGGGCACGGCAGCGAGAAGCGGCGTGAGGGTACGACCTGGAAAATTTCACCGATGCGAATCGCCTGTTGCATGGTGCGAACCACGTCACAATACTCTTCATCGCTCTGGCTGGTGGTCAGCGTCATCTGTTCGACCTTTTGTACCGGCAGTGCAGGTGCTGGCTGCAGCATCTGACCGTGCAGTTGCTCAATACGGCGCTGCAGACGCTGGAACTCGCTGGTGGACGGGCAGAACAGGCTGGCCTGCAGACGCGCGCTGCGGGTCTGATGATCGATCACCAGTAATGTCTCTGCCAGGTAAAAACAGTAGTCAGGACAGCGTTGCTGATTATCCAGTTCCGGCAGGGTTTCAAAACCAGCCACCAGGTCATAGGCAAACAGGCCACCCAGCAGCACGGCTTCACGCTCGTCGGCAGAGGCATTAACCAGTTGGGGAATCAGTCGCAGTGCATCAAACACCGAGAGTGCTTTGAGACGTGAATCTTCGTCCTGATGCGGATCGGTGCTCTGCGGAAAAGTCAGCTCACGTCCATCGGGACGGACCTGATTGCTGACGGAAGCAGGCAGGGCCTCATCCAGCAGCGGCAGAACGGCACGGCCATTTTCTGACAGCGCCTGAACGGTAACCGTGTTGCCCATGGCGCTGATACGCAGCGCACTGTCTACAATCAGCAGACTTTTTAAATTGCGCTTGCTGTCAATATCCGCAGATTCGAGCAGCAGGGTTGCCGGACGTGCGCCGCACAGCTGGTGAAACACTGCGGCCGGATCTTCGCGGTAAGGCGCGGTGCCGGTAATCAACTTCACTGTAGGTTTCGCATTTGGCATGATGATTTCTCTGAATTTCGCTCAAAAAAAAGCCCGCTCGGTGGCGGGCTCAGGTATTAGCACAGCGGTTACGCAACGTGTGCACGATCCTGTCGCCCGTTATCGGGAACATCGCGCCAACCGTTTAAATGCGTGATTACAACAGCCATGATTAAATACCCGTTACGTGTGAACTTGTGTACTAGTTAACGGGTTCATGGCGTAAATGTCAATACACTTTTTCACTGACCATGAAAATCGTTATCATGCTGGCCGGTTTAGTTTTAGCAGGAGTTCTCTTGAGCGATATCGCCCGTTTCCCGGTTTATGATTTACACAGCCACACGCGCGCCTCCGATGGCTTACTGACGCCAGCAGAGCTGGTGCAGCGAGCCGTTGAGATGCGCGTGGGCGTACTGGCGATCACCGATCACGACAGCGTTGCAGGGGTGGAAGAAGCGCAGCAGACGGCACGCGACCACGATTTACCGATAAAAGTGCTGGCTGGGGCAGAGATCTCCACGCTGTGGGAGAACCATGAGATTCACATCGTCGGCCTGGACATTGATATTCACCATCCGGCCATGGTGACGTTTCTGGCCGGACAACATGACTGCCGCCGGACGCGGGCGCAAGAGATTGGTGAGCGACTCGCGAAAGCACGGATTCCGGATGCGCTGGCAGGTGCGATGCGTCTGGCTGATGGCGGTATCATTACCCGTGGTCACTTTGCCCGCTTCCTGATTGAGCAGGGCAAAGCCGACAACATGGTACAGGTATTCAAAAATTATCTGGCGCGTGGCAAAACCGGCTACGTGCCGCCACAATGGTGTACAATTAAACAAGCCATTGATGCAATTCATCATTCTGGTGGGTGTGCTGTGCTGGCGCATCCTGGCCGATATGGGTTATCGGCGAAGTGGCTCAAACGGCTGGTCGCCCATTTCCGCGAGGCGGGCGGCGACGCGATGGAAGTTGCGCAGTGCCAGCAAGCACCCAATGAGCGTACAACGCTGGCACAATATGCCAGAGATAATGAACTGGCCGCATCACAAGGTTCTGATTTTCATCAACCCTGCCCGTGGATTGAACTGGGCCGTAAACTCTGGCTGCCCGCAGCGGTTGAGCCGGTCTGGGAACGCTTCCCGGCTCTCGCGCCCGGCCTGACAATCACGGAAAGGTGACACGAGGTTTCTATGAGTCAATTGTTTCACATTCATCCGGACAATCCCCAGCCACGGCTGATTAACCAGGCGGTCGAGTACCTGAACAAAGGCAGCGTCATTGTCTATCCTACCGACTCCGGCTATGCACTGGGCTGTCGGCTGGAGGAGAAGGGCGCGATGGAGCGCATCTGCCGTATCCGTCAGCTCGACGGGCACCACAACTTCACTCTGATGTGCCGGGATCTTTCAGAGCTGTCGGTCTATTCGCAGGTCGGTAACTCGGCTTTTCGCCTGCTGAAAAACAACACGCCAGGCAACTACACCTTTATTCTCAAGGCGACCAAAGAAGTGCCGCGCCGCCTGATGAATGAAAAGCGTAAGACCATTGGTCTGCGTGTGCCCTCCAATCCGGTGGCGCTGGCGCTGCTGGAAGCGCTGAATCAGCCGATGATGTCGACCTCATTGATTCTGCCAGGCAACGATTTTACCGAGTCAGACCCGGAAGAGATCCAGCACAGCATTGGTAAGCTGGTCGATCTGATCATCGACGGCGGTACGCTGGGTCAGCAGCCGACCACGGTGGTCGATCTGACCACCGATTCGCCGGAAATTGTGCGTGAAGGCGTGGGCGATACCCGCCCGTTCCTGTAATTACGTCGGGCTTCAGACACCGTGCGTCGGTGTCTGGGCCAGATTCGACTCTAACCAGTTCTTAAACTGACCGTAAGGAATATAAAGTGATACATCTTTCAGGATCACTTTGTTATTACGCCCGTTCTTAATCGAGTCAGAATAGCCAACAATAACGCCGCCCAGCGTATCATCCCGATTATAAACGCCACCGCCAGACATTCCCTGAACGACGCCCGCGTTCGAGGCCATCGCTAAGCAGGGACTTTTATTCCATTTATTCCGAATAGCCGTGCGGGCTAAATTAACCCCGGACGATTCAACCGGCATCGCTGAAATAAAGCTGTAGCCATACATTTTAACCGGATCGCCGATGTCGCTGCTGCGGAACTTAGTCAGCGTGCTGGCATCATTCTTGTGATAAATAATCGCAAGGTCGCAATAAGGATGATAAGACTTCACACGCTGCACGGCGGTTTTCGCCACGTGCGCAGCTGTAAGGCTGTATTCAGGCGTCAGAGGAATGCTGGTGCCCAGTGTACCCAGACCGAGGATCGTCGGAATGCCCGTCACGCTCATATCTACGTGCTGCATCGCTGTACGACTGTACTCAGTATGGCCCACAGAGCACCCGCTCAGGACCAGTGCAGCTAGCACCGGGCACAGAAACAGGTTTTTCATGATGGTTTTCTTTATTCAGGCATGTCGGGAAATCCCTGGTGAAGATTTTTGACATGCAAGCAAGGTTCATCACTGAACCGTATTAACGCAACAACTCCGGATGCGCCGGTTTATTGGATTAATGTAAAAACACTATTTTTATTAACGAATGAATTAAGCAAGGCTTAAATGTCGCAAGAACGCTTTATCGCGTGCTTTGCTTTTTTATTATGCTGCTGGGATAAAGTGTATCAGCTTAATAATGTCGTACAATTTATTAAAGCTAATGACAATCAAATGTCATGGAAAATAAGGTTTTAAACGAATTTTCATTAAGAATAATCTTATATTTTTATTTTTGCAGTGCATACGGAATGGATAAATTCAGTTAACCAGCATTTTATGCTGACTTTAATATTATTCATGGAGGATAAAAAGGCAGATCAAAATGATGGAAGTGTAAGATTGCGTTAAGATTTTTACCCTCAGAACATCGCGTTGATGAAAAGAGAGTGGTTAGAAAATTTAATTGTCTTCAGCTATAAAGTTTTCGAAGCATACGCTTTATTAAACATATTTTCTTATCATTCGGACGGGTATTATTTTATTCAGTATTAAGAATTATCAGATCTCAAACTATCAGAGGTTAACCTTTCTTTATTACTATTCGACCATTCATAAAGCGCGTTACATCAGCGTTAAATGCCTGTATAATGGGGCAAACTTACTAAGTTAACCTGTTGATTTAGAAGGGATTATCACCTAGTCATGACGCCTGGGAAGGCGACAAAGAGGAAGCTCAATGAGCGAAAAGTTACAGAAAGTCTTAGCGCGTGCCGGTCATGGCTCGCGTCGTGAAATCGAATCAATGATTGCTGCCGGCCGTGTCAGCGTTGACGGCAAGATCGCCACCCTGGGCGACCGCGTCGAAAGCAGTAAATCCCTGAAAATCCGTATTGATGGCCATCTGGTATCGATTGCTGAATCAGCAACCGAAGTCTGCCGCGTGCTGGCTTACTACAAACCTGAAGGCGAACTCTGTACCCGCAGCGATCCTGAAGGCCGCCCGACGGTGTTTGACCGCCTGCCTCGCCTGCGCGGTTCACGCTGGATTGCCGTTGGCCGTCTGGATGTGAATACCTGTGGTCTGATGCTCTTCACCACCGACGGTGAACTGGCGAACCGCCTGATGCATCCGAGCCGTGAAGTGGAACGTGAGTATGCGGTGCGCGTGTTTGGTCAGGTAGACGACGATAAAATTCGTCAGCTGAGCAAGGGCGTTCAGCTGGAAGATGGTCCGGCTGCGTTTAAAACCCTGAAGTTTGGTGGCGGAGAAGGCATTAACCAGTGGTACAACGTCACTCTGACGGAAGGACGTAACCGTGAGGTGCGTCGTTTATGGGAGGCGGTTGGTGTACAGGTCAGCCGTCTGATGCGCGTTCGCTATGGCGACATTACCTTACCGAAAGGCCTGCCGCGCGGCGGCTGGACGGAGCTGGATCTGCCGGCGGTGAACTATCTGCGCAACCTGGTGGAGATGGATGATGAGACGGTGACCAAACTGGTCGTTGAGAAAGATCGTCGGCGCACCAAAGCAAACCAGATCCGTCGTGCGGTGAAACGCCACAGTAAAGTGAGCAGCACGCCACGTGCGCCACGCCGCAATCCGGGCAGCAAACGTAACGCTGGTTAATATCGTTGCCCGATCGCTAAAAACGCAGCCCCAGGGCTGCGTTTTCTTTTTATATTACCAGTCAATTCCCTGCTGAGCCTGAATACCGGCATCAAAAGCGTGCTTCACCGGCCGCATCTCCGTCACTGTATCTGCCATTTCGGTCAGGCGACGATGACAGCCACGTCCGGTAATGATTACGCTCTGATGCGCAGGGCGCTGTTGCAGAGCGATAATCAGGTCGTCCAGCGGCAGATAATCCATGCTGACCATATAGGTTATTTCGTCCAGCACGACCAGGTCGAGCTGCGTATCGGCCAGCATCCGTTTTGCATGCTGCCACACGGCCAGACAGGCGGCGGTGTCCGTTTCGCGGTTCTGCGTATCCCATGTGAAACCCGTTGCCATCACCTGGAACTCTACACCATGCTGTTCCAGCAGGATACGCTCACCATTCGGCCAGTCCCCTTTAATGAACTGGACAGCCGCTGCGCGCTTACCGTGTCCGGTGGCGCGCAGGGCGGTGCCAAAAGCTGCGGTGGTTTTACCTTTGCCATTGCCGGTAAACACCATCAGGATGCCACGCACCTCGGTGGCTGCCGCAATCCGCGCATCAACCTGCTCCTTTAGCCGCTGCTGACGCTGCTGATGACGATCGTCAGCCATTACTCTGCGGCTCCGGGTTTTCTGCCCGGCTGCGCATCAAAGCTGATACCGGTTTTGCGCCGGCTGTCATCACCCATCAGATAAAGGTAGAGCGGCATCAGATCGGCAGGTGTTTTCAGCTTGTTAGCATCTTCCTGCGGGAAGGCGCTGGCGCGCATTTTGGTCCGCGTCCCGCCCGGATTAATGCAGTTCACCCGCAATGCCTGCGTTTTATACTCATCGGCGAGTACCTGCATCATTCCTTCGGTAGCAAATTTAGAGACGGCGTAAGCGCCCCAGCCCGCGCGACCGGTACGGCCAACGCTGGAGGTGGTAAACACCAGTGAACCGGCATCTGATTTTAACAACAGCGGCAACAGCGCCTGGGTCAGGAAGAAGGTGGCGTCCAGGTTGATGTTCATTACCTGTTGCCAGATCTGAGGGTCGAGTTCCGCCAGCGGAACGATTTCACCAAGGATACCGGCATTGTGCAGCACGCCATCAAGGCGAGGAAACTGCTGTGACAGCTGTTCTGCTATCTGATGGCAACGTTCCGGTGTCGCTTCAGCCAGATCAAACACGACGGTATGAGCAGCACATTTATTAAGTTGATCGATTGCCTCTTTGACCTGCTGAAGCTTCTGAGGGTTACGGCCCATCAGGATCACTTCAGCGCCATAACGGGCATACGTCAGCGCCGCTTCCCGGCCAATGCCATCTGAAGCACCCGTGACCAGGATAATACGGTGATTGAGCAGGTCGCTTTTTGGTTGATAATACACAGCGGGGTCCTCCAGCGAAAACAGCATGATTCCGCTTTATGCCTGAATTTACGAATGGGCGCAATCGCCAGACCACCCATTCTGTGCCGGCTGCTGGCATTTCAGGCGACGGAGCAGGGTAAAACGGCTAAACTGGCGAATTGTTTTTTATTCTTTTGTGAAGGCGACCTGATGGATTTTATTTCAACGTATGGACTGTTTTTAGCGAAAGCGGTGACACTTGTGGTTGCCGTCGCTGCGATTGTCATGATTATCATGAATGCCGCGTTACGCAAACGGGCACAAAATGGTCAGCTTCGTCTGACCCATCTGAGTGATGACTATCAGCAGATGAAAGAGGATTTGCAGCTGGCAAAAATGAAGCCGCAGGCGCAAAAAGTCTGGCTGAAAAATCATAAAAAAAGTGAAAAGCTGAAAGCCAAAGCGGAAAAACAGGCGGCAAAGCAGGGACAGACAGACAGCATTAAGCCCACGCTCTACGTACTCGATTTTAAAGGCAGCATGGATGCCGGTGAGGTGAGCTCACTGCGTGAAGAAATTTCAGCTGTGCTGGCGGTCAGGCAGCCTGGCGACGAAGTGCTGCTGCGCCTGGAAAGCCCGGGCGGCGTGGTGCATGGCTATGGCCTGGCAGCATCGCAGCTGCAGCGTCTGCGCGATGCGGGTCTGCGCATCACGGCAGCCGTAGATAAAGTGGCAGCCAGCGGGGGCTACATGATGGCCTGCGTGGCCGATCGCATTGTGGCCGCACCGTTCTCGATCATTGGCTCCATCGGCGTGGTTGCGCAAATCCCTAACTTCAACCGCCTGCTGAAGCGTAACGATATTGACGTTGAGTTGCATACCGCCGGACAGTACAAGCGCACGCTGACGCTGTTTGGTGAGAATACCGACGAAGGGCGCGAGAAGTTTCAGGAAGATCTTGATGAAACGCACCTGCTGTTCAAGCAGTTTGTTCACCAGATGCGCCCGTCGCTCGACATCGATCGGGTAGCAACCGGTGAGCACTGGTATGGTCGACAGGCGCTGGATCTCGGCCTGATTGACGAAATCGGCACCAGCGATGACCTGATCATCCGTCAGATGGATCAATTCAGCGTACTTGGCGTGCATTACGCCCGCCGTCGTAAAATGATGGACCGTTTTACCCAGAGCGCCGGCTCGGTGGCTGAGCGGTTGCTGCTGAAACTCTGGCAGCGCGGCGAAAAGCCACTGCTCTGATGCGAAACCCGGCCTGTGCCGGGTTTTTTATTCCAGGTGATAGCGCGGCGACAGCTCCACAGCAAGGTATTTGAAGACGTTAAACACTGCCGTGGTTTTCGTGGTCGGCAGTCCATCCGCATCAAGAAAGAAGGGTCCGCGAAAGACCAGTACATCCGCCTGCTGAATCACCTCATCCGCCTGCATGCCTGCTAAATAATCATCATGTTCTTTAATCAGCGCATTGGCCTTTTCCAGCAATGCCTGGCGGGAAATAGCCTGAGTCGATCTCTGCATATATTCGCTCCTTTTTGACAGCATCCAAATCCTTTCTATATTACTGGCCTGTCACGCGCTATGACAAATCGGTCTGAACGATGAAAACCTGGCGTAAGTTCGGGCTGAGTGCTAATTAAGTTGCGTAACAGATTTTATCAGGTAGAGTGTGGGCGATTCCGATTTCAGGGATTTTGCACCAGGATGTGCGAAGAGTTCAGATGGAAAAAGTACGCTTTATCATGCAGTTGCATCATGCTACATCATCTGATCTGAGATTGACCCCTCCGCCTTGAAATGTTAAACAGGCGCAGCAATATTGAACCCACTGGGTTTTTGGGCATCCAATCCTCTCCCGTTAAGCAGGATGTTTTCATTAGGTAAAGGTAAATATGGGTAAAGCACTCGTTATTGTTGAGTCCCCGGCAAAGGCTAAAACAATCAATAAATACCTGGGTAGTGACTACGTGGTTAAATCCAGCGTAGGTCATATCCGGGATCTGCCGACCAGTGGTTCAACCGCGAAGAAGAGTGCTGACGCTTCGACAGATAAGAAAGTCAACGACGCTTCAACTGACAAGAAAGTTAAAAAAGTAAAAAAAGATGAGAAAGCTGCACTCGTCAGCCGCATGGGTGTAGACCCTTATCACGGCTGGGAAGCGGATTATCAGATTCTGCCCGGCAAAGAGAAAGTGGTTGCTGAACTGAAGGCGTTAGCCGCCAATGCTGACCACATCTATCTCGCAACCGACCTTGACCGCGAAGGGGAAGCCATCGCCTGGCACCTGCGTGAAGTAATCGGTGGAGATGACTCGCGTTTCAGCCGCGTGGTCTTTAATGAAATCACCAAAAATGCGATTCGTCAGGCATTTGAAAAGCCGGGCGAACTGAATATCGATCGGGTAAATGCTCAGCAGGCGCGTCGTTTCATGGACCGCGTGGTGGGCTATATGGTCTCGCCACTGCTGTGGAAAAAAATCGCCCGTGGTCTCTCGGCCGGACGTGTGCAATCTGTTGCGGTTCGCCTGGTGGTGGAACGTGAACGTGAAATCAAAGCCTTTGTTCCCGAAGAGTACTGGGAAGTTAATGCCGCACTGACTACGCCAAAAGGCGATGAGCTGTCGATGGACGTGACGCACAAAGGTGATAAAGCCTTCCGTCCGGTCAATCGCGACGAGACCTATGCCGCGGTAGCGCTGCTGGAAAAAGCGCGCTATGAGATCATTGACCGCGAAGATAAGCCGACCAGCAGCAAGCCGGGCGCACCTTACATTACCTCCACACTGCAGCAGGCTGCCAGTACGCGTCTGGGCTTTGGCGTGAAGAAAACGATGATGATGGCTCAGCGCCTGTACGAAGCCGGTCACATCACTTATATGCGTACCGACTCGACCAACCTGAGTCAGGATGCAGTCGCCATGGCGCGTGGCTATATCGAAAGTAATTTTGGCAAAAAGTATCTGCCTGAAAACGCCATTACTTACGCCAGCAAAGAGAACTCCCAGGAAGCGCACGAAGCGATTCGTCCATCTGATGTGGAAGTGGTGGCGGAAAAGCTGAAGGATATGGAAGCGGATGCGCAGAAACTCTATCAGCTGATCTGGCGTCAGTTTGTTGCCTGTCAGATGACACCAGCAAAATATGACTCCAGCACCATTACAGCGGCGGCGGGTGAATTTAAACTCAAAGCAAAAGGCCGTATTCTGCGTTTCGATGGCTGGACCAAAGTCATGCCAGCGCTGCGTAAGAATGATGAAGATCGTACATTGCCTGCCGTCAGCGTGGGTGATGTTCTGGATCTGCAACAGCTTCTTCCGGGTCAGCACTTCACCAAGCCACCGGCGCGCTTCAGCGAAGCGTCACTGGTGCGTGAACTTGAGAAGCGCGGCATTGGTCGTCCATCCACTTATGCGGCCATTACCTCGACCATTCAGGATCGTGGCTACGTGCGGGTAGAAAACCGCCGCTTCTATGCGGAAAAAATGGGTGAAATCGTCACCGATCGTCTGGAAGAGAACTTCCGCGAACTGATGAATTATGATTTCACCGCCCGCATGGAGAGCAACCTCGACCAGGTGGCCAATAACGAGGCGCAATGGAAAGCGGTTCTCGATCACTTCTTCGCCGACTTTACTCAGCAGCTTGAACTGGCTGAGAAAGATCCTGAAGAGGGTGGTATGCAACCCAACCAGATGGTGCTGACCTCAATTGAGTGTCCGACCTGCAGCCGTCAGATGGGAATCCGTACCGCCAGTACCGGTGTTTTTCTGGGCTGTTCCGGCTATGCGCTGCCGCCTAAAGAGCGCTGCAAACAGACCATCAACCTGATTCCGGAAAATGAAGTCCTCAATATTCTGGAAGGCGACGATGCTGAAACTAACGCCCTGCGTGCCCGTCGACGCTGCCAGAAGTGTGGCACCGCGATGGACAGCTATCTGATCGACAACGAACGTAAACTGCACGTTTGTGGTAATAACCCGGAGTGTGACGGTTACGAAATCGAGAAGGGCGAATTCCGCATTAAAGGCTATGACGGCCCGATAGTTGAGTGCGAGAAGTGTGGTTCGGAGATGCACCTGAAAATGGGACGCTTTGGTAAGTACATGGCGTGTACCAACGAAGAGTGCAAAAACACCCGCAAGATTCTGCGCAGTGGTGAAGTTGCACCGCCGAAAGAAGATCCGGTTCCACTGCCAGAGCTGGCGTGTGAGAAGTCCGATGCTTACTTCGTGTTGCGTGACGGCGCAGCGGGCGTTTTCCTTGCGGCCAACACCTTCCCGAAATCACGCGAAACGCGTGCACCGCTGGTGGAGGAGCTTCAGCGCTTCAAAGATCGTCTGCCTGAGAAGCTCAAATATCTGGCCGACGCGCCAGTAGCCGATCCGGAAGGCAATAAAACGCTGGTACGCTTCAGCCGCAAAACCAAACAGCAGTATGTCTCCTCTGAAAAAGAGGGTAAGGCAACCGGCTGGTCCGCCTTCTATATAGATGGCAAGTGGCAGGAAGCGAAAAAGTAATTCAAAGGCCAGCCTTTGCTGGCCTTCTTCTCACTGTGCTTACCCGATTTGTCCACTGATAGTGACAATACACCACATTCTGGCCAGCGCTCGCTGGCCTTTTTCTGAGCCTTATATCAATCCGTTCTACTCTGTCACTTAAACTGATATAGTTGTTATAGCATTTCCGACCTTTCCTGATGCATAGCATTTCTTGACCCTTGCGACTATACGTCAAGCGGGGATGCGACTCTGTAACTTACCGGGATGGAACAGATATGAAATTACAGCAGTTGCGCTATATCGTCGAAGTGGTGAACCATAATCTCAATGTCTCTTCGACAGCGGAAGGTCTCTACACCTCTCAACCCGGCATCAGCAAACAGGTGCGTATGCTGGAAGATGAACTGGGCGTGCAAATTTTTGCCCGCAGCGGTAAACATCTCACTCAGGTGACGCCTGCAGGCGAAGAGATTATCCGTATAGCGCGTGAAGTCCTTTCCAAAGTGGATGCGATCAAATCCGTGGCCGGCGAGCATACCTGGCCGGATAAAGGCTCGCTTTATGTCGCCACCACGCATACCCAGGCACGTTACGCGCTGCCTGGCGTGATCAAGGGATTTATCGAGCGCTATCCGCGCGTCTCTTTACATATGCATCAGGGTTCTCCAACCCAGATCGCCGAAGCGGTTTCCAAGGGCAATGCGGACTTTGCGATTGCCACCGAAGCGCTGCATCTTTATGACGATCTCATCATGCTGCCGTGCTACCACTGGAACCGCGCGATTGTCGTCACGGCTGATCATCCGCTAGCTGGAAAAGGGCAGGTGAGCATCGAAGAACTGGCTGAACATCCGCTGGTGACCTACACCTTTGGCTTTACCGGGCGCTCAGAACTTGATACGGCCTTTAATCGGGCAGGATTAACACCCCGCATCGTCTTCACTGCTACCGATGCCGACGTCATTAAAACCTATGTCCGTTTAGGCCTGGGTGTGGGGGTAATTGCCAGTATGGCAGTTGATCCGGTGGCCGATCCTGACCTGATTCGTATTGAGGCCGCCGATATTTTTACCAACAGCACCACCAAGATTGGTTTCCGCCGCAGCACCTTCCTGCGCAGCTATATGTATGATTTTATCCAGCGTTTTGCGCCACACCTGACCCGCGACGTGGTAGATACCGCTGTGGCGCTGCGTTCAAACGAAGACATTGAGGCGATGTTTAAGGACATTAAGCTGCCATTTAAATAGCGTTGATGCTCTCCACGACAACATAAGGCTGCCTGGTGCAGCCTTTTTTGTTGCCAGGCTTTAGCGCCAAATGAGAATCAAAAGTTTTTATGATTTTTTTGTAAATGAAACATTGATCACATGTTTTCCGGTTGGGCTTTCTTAAATGCGAAATACAACACACTTTTAACTATGTCACTTTGCGACTCGCCAGGATTATTCCCATACTCCAGTTAAGAGCTGAAGTGTGAAGCCAGTAAACATAAGGTTCTTTAGATTCGCCTTTAGTTTTAAGTGGATCTGTTTTTAAATTAACTCAAATTTATTAGTTGTCTGTTTAATTAAATATTCGTTCAGGAGTTAATGATTTCTTACGTTACCGAAGCCTATTGATTAATACCGTTAATCGTTTTACTCAATAAAAATAACTGGATTTTTGGCCTTAACGCGTTTAGGATTCCTCCTAAATCTTAATCGATGTTATCAATCATTTTGTTGAGAGTGATTATCAAAAACTATGAATACACGACTGACTGTACAACCGGGTTTCCCGGCAAAAAGCACCAAGGTTGAGCGTACTGGCAATACCCGTCGCAATGCCTGGTTAACCGTATTCGCTGCCTCTGCGCTGTTCTGGGTGGTTGTAGCGTTAATGATTTGGCGTATCTGGGGCTAAAGCCATGTGGGCACATACACTCAGTCATAAGCGTTCTTTGACCACGGGTCAGCACAAGCCAGTATCCTGCAAAGGAAAAGAAGCCCTTGCAAAGGACGAAAAAGTGTCTATCCCCGAGTCATGGGACTTGAGTGATAATCAGCGACTTTTTATTGAGTCGTTTCTGGACCCTAAAAACAAATAACGTTGTAAGACCATCTATTCGTCACTGCTCTTTTATAACCGGTGTTTCCGGTGGGCTTTTAAATGCCCCTTTCCACATCCTGTAAGACCAAAGGGTGTCGCCGATTGACAGGCGACCGCAAAAACTTTTACGCCCGATTCCGGCGAAGGAGTGAACCAAATGAATATTATTAAAATGTCCTGGCTTAGCGCGTATGCTTTCTCCTTTGCGTTCTGGTCTGCGGCGGTGTGGATAACGCTGTAATTTGAATTAAATCACCTCTTTCTGATGCCTCGTGTTTTCACGGGGCATTTTCGTTTTCGGCGATTGTAGCAATTTGTGTTGTAATCAAAACGTTAACGAATTTGTGGTCTATCTTTAACATAAACCTTTGTCTCACTAAGGTTTAAGACCATGAATGAAAAGGAGGAGCTATGTCGTCTACCCTACGCGAGCTAAGTCAGGAAATACTGCAGGTCGACACCAACAAATATCACATCTTCAGTCTTCCCCGCGCGGCTCAACATCTCGGCAACATCGATAGCCTGCCCAAATCTTTAAAAGTTCTGCTGGAAAACTTACTGCGCTGGCAGGATGGCGACTCTGTCACCACAGAGGACATCCAGGCGCTGGTTGACTGGCAGAAAGATGCTCACGCAGACCGCGAAATCGCCTACCGGCCTGCCCGCGTATTAATGCAGGATTTTACCGGCGTGCCGGCCGTAGTCGACCTGGCGGCCATGCGTGAAGCGGTGAATCGTCTGGGCGGCGATGTCGCCAAAGTGAATCCACTGTCGCCCGTCGATCTGGTTATCGACCACTCGGTCACCGTTGACCACTTTGGTGATGATGACGCTTTTGAAGAGAACGTCAGGCTGGAGATGGAACGCAACCATGAGCGCTACGTTTTCCTTCGCTGGGGTCAGAAAGCGTTTGATAAATTCCGCGTCGTGCCGCCGGGAACCGGCATTTGTCATCAGGTGAACCTGGAATATCTCGGCAAGGCGATCTGGCATGAAACCCTCAATGGCGAAGAGTATGCCTGGCCCGACACGCTGGTCGGTACCGATTCACACACCACCATGATTAACGCGCTTGGCGTGCTGGGATGGGGAGTAGGGGGCATCGAAGCTGAAGCAGCTATGCTGGGTCAGCCTGTCTCGATGCTGATCCCGGATGTCGTAGGTTTCAAACTTACCGGCAAACTGCGCGCAGGCATTACCGCAACCGACCTCGTTCTGACCGTCACTCAGATGCTGCGTAAGCATGGCGTTGTCGGCAAATTCGTTGAGTTTTACGGTGACGGCCTGGCCGATCTGCCGCTGGCCGACCGTGCGACCATCGCTAACATGGCACCGGAGTATGGCGCGACCTGCGGATTCTTTCCGGTTGATGACGTCACGCTGAGCTATATGACGCTGACCGGACGTGATGCCGATCAGGTGGCCTTAGTGGAAGCGTATGCCAAAGCGCAGGGTCTGTGGCGCAATCCCGGCGACGAGCCCCGTTTCACCAGTACCCTGGCACTGGATATGAACGAGGTGGAGTCAAGCCTGGCCGGACCAAAACGTCCGCAGGACAGGGTGTCACTGGGTGATGTGCCCGCTGCGTTTGATGCCAGCAACGAGCTGGAAGTGAATCAGGCGCAAAAACCGCATAAAAATGTTGAGTATACCGATAGCGACACCGGCCTGACTCACACACTGACTGATGGCGCGGTGGTGATCAGTGCGATTACCTCCTGTACCAACACCTCTAACCCTAGTGTGCTGATGGCGGCCGGTTTACTGGCGAAGAAAGCGGTAGAGCGTGGGCTGAAACGTCAGCCGTGGGTCAAAGCTTCTCTGGCACCCGGTTCTAAAGTGGTTTCCGATTATCTGGCCGTCGCGCAGCTGACCTCATATCTCGACGAATTGGGCTTTAACCTGGTGGGCTACGGCTGCACCACCTGTATCGGTAACTCCGGCCCGCTGAAAGATGAGATTGAGTCTGCGATCAAAGCAGGCGATCTCACAGTCGGTGCCGTTTTATCCGGCAACCGCAATTTTGAAGGCCGTATTCATCCGCTGATTAAAACCAACTGGCTGGCTTCGCCGCCGCTGGTGGTGGCTTACGCGCTGGCGGGTAATATGAAGATCAACCTGCAGACGGAGCCGCTGGGCAAGGATCAGCAAGGCCAGCCGGTCTACCTGAAAGATATCTGGCCGTCGCCCGAAGAGATCGCTACAGCCGTGCAGCAGGTCACCAGTGATATGTTCCACAAAGAGTACGCCGAAGTCTTTGATGGCACGCCAGAGTGGCAGGCGATCAGGGTCAGTGAAGCGGCAACGTATGACTGGGATGAAGGCTCGACATACATCCGTCTGTCGCCGTTCTTTGATGATATGGAGAAAGAGCCTAAGCCGGTGCAGGATATTCGCGGTGCGCGGGTGCTCGCCCTGCTGGGCGACTCTGTCACCACGGACCATATCTCGCCAGCGGGCAGCATTAAAGCGGAAAGTCCCGCCGGACGCTATTTGCTGTCACACGGCGTTGAGCGCAACGACTTTAACTCCTATGGGTCACGTCGCGGTAACCATGAGGTGATGATGCGTGGCACATTCGCCAATATTCGTATCCGCAATGAGATGGTGCCAGGCGTAGAAGGTGGCTACACACGACACTATCCAAGTGGCGAACAATTGGCTATCTATGATGCTGCAATGAAATACCAGGCGGAAGGCGTGCCGCTGGCGGTCATTGCGGGTAAAGAGTATGGGTCTGGCTCCAGCCGCGACTGGGCCGCTAAAGGGCCACGTCTGCAGGGAGTGAGGGTCGTCATTGCCGAATCGTTTGAGCGTATTCACCGCTCCAATCTGATAGGGATGGGCATTCTGCCACTGGAGTTTCCGCAGGGTGTGACGCGTAAAAGCCTGGGGCTGACCGGTGAAGAGCGCATTGATGTGGAAAATCTTCAGGCACTCACGCCAGGCTGTAGCGTGAAAGTCACGCTGACCCGTGCTGACGGCAGTAAAGAAGAGCTGGACACCCGTTGTCGCATCGATACCGGTAATGAGCTGACCTATTACCGCAATGACGGCATCCTGCACTATGTTATCCGCAATATGCTGGACTGACAAAAAAGCCGGGGAAAACCCGGCTTTTTTATGTGGCTTACAAAGTCATTAATGAGAAGCTTTAATATCGTGGCTGCACAGGGAACACGGTCAGATCGGAAAGACGCTAAGGCCAGTCCATGACATGCTCGGCCTGCGCGATTACGCACCTCATCCATGAGATGCGCCCGTAAACGGGCCAACGCGTTGCGTTGTTCAAAAACGCTCCCGGCGTTTTTTTCCGGGCGGCGGGACGCTTTCCTCTTCTGACCGAGCACCCTGCGCGTTGAGCTAATCCATTGATTGAGGATTCTCTCAGATTAGGCTTCTTCAATGGTCAGATGCCAGTGAGGCTCAGCTTATCTATGACTTCGGCAGCAGATGCCCCATCTTTTCCGCTTTTGTATCCAGATAGTGCGCATTCTTCGGATTACGTCCCACGACCAGCGGCACACGTTCAACGATGTTGATTCCTGCTTCGCTGAGGATCTCCACTTTGCGCGGATTGTTGGTCAGCAGGCGCACTTCATTCACGCCCAGCAGTTTGAACATATCTGCGCACAGGGTGAAGTCGCGCTCATCGGCGGCAAAGCCAAGCTGATGGTTCGCTTCTACGGTGTCATAACCTTTATCCTGCAACGCATAGGCGCGGATCTTATTCAGCAGACCAATGTTACGGCCTTCCTGACGGTGATAGAGCAGCACGCCGCGCCCTTCTTCTGCGATGGCATTGAGCGCGGCTTCCAGCTGAAAACCACAGTCGCAACGCAGGCTGAAGAGTGCATCGCCGGTCAGGCATTCGGAGTGAACGCGCGCCAGTACCGGCTCGTTGTCATTAATATCGCCAAAGACCAGTGCAACATGGTCATGTCCGGTTGCCAATTCTTCAAAACCAACCATCAGGAAATCTCCCCATGGCGTGGGCAGTTTGGCTTCTGCCACCCGTTTAAGCTGCATGTGACTCTCCAGAACCTTCAGAGGATGCGCTATCATCATGATAGCGCACAGGCCAGTGTGGCCCGACAAACGTGCAATATTGTGCCACAACCCGGAAGCGGGCTGGTAATCTCTGAGACCAATTGCAGTGATAAAGCACAATTATCCAATCGGCAACGGTTATGTTATTCTTTTTTAAGCTAAAGTTATGCAAATGTTGTCATTTGACGCCAGGATAAGGGAAGAAGATGTTTAAGATTTCGCGTCGTACCACCTTTGGAATGCTGCTACTGCTCATCATGCCGGTTGCCGTCTGGCTTACTGGCTGGCGCTGGCAGCCAGATGAAAGCAATGCGCTGCTGAAAGGTCTCTTCTGGATGACGGAAACCGTCACCAGTCCGTGGGGTATTGTCACCAGCGTGCTGCTGAGCGCCTGGATGCTCTGGTGCCTGCGCTTTCGCCTGAAGCCCGCCATACTGCTGCTGCTGATCATGAACGCCACCATTCTGGCGGGGCAATACACCAAATCCTTTATCAAAGAGCAGATTCAGGAGCCGCGTCCCTATGTGATCTGGCTGGAGCAGCATCACGGGCTGGATGAGAAGACTTTTTACGAGCTGAAGCGAAAACAGCGTGGTGAGATGGTAACGTCATTGATTGCCGATGAGACGCAGATTCCGGGCTGGCTGAAACGACACTGGGCGTTTGAAACCGGCTTTGCTTTTCCGTCAGGGCATACCATGTTTGCCGCCAGCTGGGCACTGCTGGCACTGGGTCTGCTCTGGCCGCGTCGACACTATAAAACCGTGGTGGTCATTTTTCTGTGGGCGATGGGCGTGATGGCAAGCCGTCTGCTGCTGGGCATGCACTGGCCACGCGATCTGGCGATGGCTACGGTGCTCTCCTGGTTGCTGGTCACCGTGGCGACATGGCTGGCACAGCGTTTCTGTGGCCCGCTGACGCTGCCGCCGGAAGAGCAAAAAGAGGTGGCACAGCGGGAGCCCTGATTGTAATTCACCCTTAAGACCCCATATTATTAGTCGGGCCTGCGCAAAAGCGACTCGCCCGATGCTGCTGGGAGCAGCATTTTTGCCGCCGTTTTGGCATAATTCTACCTGATAACCTCACAACAGGATGCACTGTGAAATATTTGCTGATTTTTTTAGTGGTACTGGTCATTTTTATCATTTCCGTCACCTTAGGCGCGCATAACGATCAGGTCATTACTTTTAACTATCTGCTGGCGCAGGGTGAGTTCAGCATCTCGACCTTACTGGCATCACTGTTTGGCGCAGGTTTTGTCCTTGGCTGGGTCATCTGCGGGCTGTTCTGGTTACGGACCCGTGTTTCACTGGCCAATGCCAACCGGAAAATTAAGCGTATGCAGACGCAAATTGAGCAGAGCACTGCCCTGGCGACCACGCCATCTTCTCCGGCTGGCCGGGAATAATCCTCAATGCATGAATTGCTGTTTCTGTTACTGCCGGTTGCGGCTGCCTATGGCTGGTATATGGGCCGCCGCAGCGCGCATCAGGATAAGCAACAGGAAGCCAACCGGCTGTCACGTGAATATGTCGCGGGCGTCAATTTCCTGCTCTCAAATCAGCAGGACAAAGCCGTTGACCTGTTCCTCGATATGCTAAAAGAGGACAGCGGGACGGTTGAGGCACATCTGACGCTGGGTAACCTCTTCCGATCACGCGGAGAAGTTGACCGCGCTATCCGTATTCATCAGGCATTAATGGAAAGTGCTTCCCTGAGCTACGAGCAGCGTCTGCTTGCCGTTCAGCAGTTGGGTCGCGACTATATGGCGGCGGGCTTATATGACCGCGCAGAAGATATGTTTAAGCAGCTTACTGATGAAACGGATTTTCGCATCGGGGCGCTGCAGCAGCTGTTGCTGATTCACCAGGCCACCAGTGACTGGCAACAGGCCATCGAAGTCGCAGAACGCCTGGTTAAGCTCGGCAAAGAGAAGCAGAAAGGCGAAATCGCTCACTTTTACTGTGAACTCGCACTGCAGGCGATGAGCAGCGACGACCTGGAGCGAGCGATGAGCCTGCTGAAGAAAGGGGAGGCGGCCGATCGCAACAGCGCACGTATCTCTATCATGATGGGCCGTATTCTGATGGAGAAAGAGGATTTCGCTAAAGCGGTGGGTCATCTGCAGCGCGTGCTGGATCAGGATAAAGAGCTGGTGAGTGAAACGCTGGGCATGCTGGAGACCTGTTTCCTGCAGCTCAATCAGCCTGACGCCTGGGCAGACTTTCTGCAGCGCTGTGTGGAACAGAACACTGGCGCGGCAGCGGAACTTTATCTTTCTGACATCCTTGAGCAGCAGCAGGGCGCTGAAGCGGCACAAAATTACATCAGTCGTCAGCTTGAGCGCCATCCAACGATGCGTGTTTTCCATCGCCTCATGGATTTAAACCTGCGTGAAGCAGAAGATGGCCGGGCCAAAGAGAGTCTGATGGTGCTGCGCGACATGGTGGGTGAGCAGATTCGCACCAAGCCACGCTATCGCTGTCAGAAATGTGGCTTTACCGCGCATGCACTTTACTGGCACTGTCCATCCTGCCGGACCTGGTCTTCAGTGAAGCCGATTCGCGGTCTCGACGGCCAGTAAAGCGGGCGTTATGGTCAAATAAATAACGCCCTAAATAGTTACAACATACTATACGAGTGACAATCAACCGGATTTGGCAAAGGTGCACTTATTGCCAGGCAGAGGGGCAATGGCGATTGTGATGGGCAGACACCGCAGGTAGAATGCTTGCCGTTTGTCAATCGCGCCTGCGGGTGCTTACTGCAGAGGAAATGCCATGCCTTCACCCCACAACGTGACCGCTTCGCCTATTCTGGTAGCGCTGGATTATCATGACCTCGACAGCGCATTGCGTTTCGTCGACCAGATCGATCCCCGCAGTTGCCGCCTGAAAGTGGGCAAAGAGATGTTTACGCTGTTTGGTCCCTCGCTGGTTAACACTCTGCAGCAGCGCGGCTTTGAGCTGTTCCTCGATCTTAAATTTCACGATATTCCAAATACCACCGCGCATGCCGTGGCTGCCGCTGCCGATCTTGGCGTCTGGATGGTCAACGTTCATGCCAGCGGCGGGGCGCGGATGATGAACGCGGCGCGTGAGGCGCTGCTTCCTTTCGGTAAAGATGCGCCGCTGTTGATTGCGGTGACCGTGCTGACCAGCATGGATGCAGACGATCTCAGAGAGCTGGGCATTACGCTTTCCCCTGCCGAACAGGCAGAGCGACTGGCGAAGCTGACCCAGTCGTGCGGACTGGATGGTGTGGTCTGTTCCGCACATGAAGCGGTTCGCTTCAAACAGGTGTTGGGCAAGGAGTTTGCGCTGGTCACGCCGGGAATTCGTCCGGCAGGCAGCGATGCCGGCGATCAGCGTCGTATTATGACACCGCAGCAGGCGAAGCAGGCGGGGGTAGATTACATGGTTATCGGGCGTCCGATTACGCAATCCGCCGACCCCGCCGCTGCCCTGCAGGCGATCCTGGACAGTCTGGAGACGCAATAATGGCAAATGACAATCCACTGGTTTATTCAACAGACAGCGGGCGCATCATGCAGCCGGAGCCAAAAGCAGAGCGGCCAAAAGGGGATGGTGTTGTGCGGATCCAGCGTCAGACCAGCGGACGCAAGGGCAAAGGCGTCTGCCTGATTACCGGCGTCGACCTGGATGATGCGGCTCTGACGCTGCTGGCGGCAGAACTGAAAAAGAAGTGTGGCTGTGGCGGTTCGGTAAAAGAGGGCGTTATCGAGATTCAGGGCGACAAACGCGATTTGCTGAAAACGCTGCTGGAAGCCAAAGGAATGAAGGTCAAACTGGCGGGCGGCTGAAAAAAAATCGGGCTACCAGAGTAGCCCGATTGTCATGCAGATGCTTAGCGTAGCCGAATATTCTTTTAATAAGGTCCTTAGTGGACCTGATGACCGATAATACCACCGACAGCGGCACCGCCGACTGTGCCGAGTGCACTACCATTGGTCAATACTGAACCACCAATTGCGCCCGCGCCCGCGCCAATCGCGGTGTTGCGGTCACGTTTAGACCAGTTAGAACAGCCGCTCAGTGCAACAGCTAACGTGGTCGCCAGTACAACGGCAGTGATTCGTTTCATTGTTGTTGTCATACACTTCTCCTTTGATGTGCTCACAGAGGCAACACTCTTAGTATAGCTCCGATATTTCCTCAGCCCGCTTGTGTCGCATCATTGCCGCATCCGTGACGGCATCGAAATGTGAACACCATGGACAAACTGTTTGTAGCGGGTGAGGCACAATGCCGGACCCGACAGGTCCACGCATTGCCTGAGAAGATTCTAAGCATTCTGGATAAATTCCGAAGATAGAAAATTCTTAAATCACGACACATTTTTGGATTCACAGCCATTCCTTCTGCGTTTATAGCCATTTGCTCCATAACCCTTTGGCGTCTGACTCCGCAAAATTCAGGGACGATTGTCAGCAGGAGAAAAGGCATGCTGGAACACCTTAAACAGCAGGTTCTGGAAGCGAATCTGGATTTACCCAAATATAACCTGGTGACCTTCACCTGGGGCAATGTCAGCGCGGTTGATCGCGAACAGGGTTTGCTGGTGATTAAACCGTCTGGCGTAAGCTATGACGTGATGAAGCGCGACGACATGGTGGTCGTCGATCTGGCGAGTGGCGAGGTAGTGGAAGGGGATAAACGCCCTTCATCAGACACGGCAACGCACCGCGCGCTCTATCTCGCCTGGCCGGAAGTTGGTGGCATTGTCCATACCCATTCGCGGCATGCGACCATCTGGGCGCAGGCTGGACGACCGATCCCAGCCTGGGGAACCACTCACGCTGACGATTTCTATGGCGAGATCCCCTGTACCCGCGCAATGCGCAATGAAGAGATTCAGCACGAGTACGAGTGGAATACGGGTGAAGTGATTATCGAAACCTTTGCACAGCGCGGATTGTCACCTTCGGCAATTCCTGGGGTGCTGGTCAACTCACACGGCCCGTTTGCCTGGGGCAAAGACGCCCATGCGGCCGTGCATAGCGCGGTAGTGCTGGAGGAGGTGGCCTATATGGGCCTGTTCAGCCAGCAGCTGACACCAGACCTGCCGCCGATTAACCAGACGCTGCTTGACCTGCACTATCTGCGAAAGCATGGCGAGAATGCCTGGTACGGGCAAAAATAACAGGCGGGACGCAATAGCGTCCCGTTTTTTTAGTCTCTTTTGAGACTGGTATGGCGATCCCTATCATAATTATCAAAACAACTTATCAACATAAATAAAACAGTGTTTCATTTTATCGGATTGATCACTGTTTTGATTACTTCAAGTCACTACTTTGCCTGCATCGCCTCCGGGCACCCTCTGGCATAGCAAAGGTGACATGTATATGCACATCAAACGGGCAATAGATAAAATTCCGGGCGGCATGATGCTCATTCCGCTGTTTATCGGCGCACTCTGCCATACGTTCTCGCCGGGGGCCGGGAAATATTTCGGTTCTTTCACCAACGGTCTGATGACCGGCACCGTGCCCATTCTGGCCGTCTGGTTCTTCTGCATGGGGGCGTCGATAAAGCTCAGCGCCACCGGAACGGTACTACGTAAATCCGGCACGCTGGTGCTCACCAAAATTGCCGTGGCATGGGTAGTGGCCGCAATCGCCTCGCGGGTGATGCCGGAAAATGGCGTAGAAGTGGGGATGTTTGCCGGCTTATCGACGCTGGCGCTGGTTGCCGCGATGGATATGACCAATGGCGGTCTTTATGCCTCCATCATGCAACAGTACGGTTCCAAAGAGGAAGCGGGCGCCTTTGTGCTGATGTCACTGGAGTCCGGGCCATTAATGACCATGGTGATACTGGGCACTGCCGGTATCGCATCATTTGAGCCGCACGTGTTTGTCGGCGCAGTCCTGCCGTTTGTGGTGGGATTTGCATTAGGGAATCTTGATCCGGAGTTGCGCGACTTCTTCGGCAAAGCGGTACATACGCTGATTCCCTTCTTCGCTTTTGCACTGGGTAACACCATTAACCTGGGCGTGATTGCGGAAACCGGCCTTCTGGGCATCATGCTGGGGGTAGCCGTCATCATCATTACCGGTATCCCGCTTATTCTGGCCGATCGGCTGATTGGTGGGGGAGATGGCACGGCTGGCGTGGCCGCATCCAGTACGGCAGGCGCGGCGGTGGCAACACCGGTGCTGATTGCCGAAATGCTGCCGCAGTTTAAAGCGGTTGCCCCGGCGGCCACAGCGCTGGTGGCCACTTCCGTGATTGTGACCTCTGTGCTGGTGCCCATCATCACCGCCATCTATTCAAAACGTCTTAAGCGTCTTCATGTTGCCGTCGGACAGCGTGCCGCTATTAAGTAACCCGCCTAATCAATCCCCGACGCGCCAGTCGGGGATCACTCTGGATTTTGTGTTGTAAATCAATCTCTCATTTGGTCTGGCCTCACTCTGCATTACGCTGATGTGGCGTATTTAACGCATCAAAATATAAACAGAGGATGAGACAATGACAGTTATTAACCAAGCAACGTGCAGATTATTTACCGAAGTCGGCAACACCACGCAGTTAGTCGCCTATTACGAAGAAGGGCGTCGTACCATGTGGATGATGCTGCGTGCTCAGCCCCGTCCGAGCTTCAACCACGAACTGATTGAGGAGATAATGAACCTGAGCTATGCCGCTCAGCGCTCCGGTCTGCCAATCGATTTCTGGGTCACCGGCTCACTGGTGCCGCAGATGTTTAACGCCGGTGGCGATCTGCGCTTCTTCGTCGAGTGCATTCGCAATAACCGTCGTGAGGCGCTGCGAGCTTATGCCCGTGCCTGTGTGGATTGTATCCATTCGGCAGCACGTGGTTTCGATACCGGCGCGGTGACGCTGGCGATGATTGAAGGCAGTGCGCTGGGCGGCGGATTTGAGGCGGCGCTGGCGCATCACTTCATTCTGGCGCAGAACAACGCGCGGATGGGCTTCCCGGAAATCGCTTTTAACCTTTTTCCTGGCATGGGCGGCTATTCGCTGGTGGCGCGTCGTTCCGGCATGAAGCTGGCAGAGGAGTTAATCTGCGAAGGGGAGTCCCATAGTGCGGAGTGGTATGAGACCCGCGGACTGGTGGATAAAGTCTTCCAGCCTGGCGACAGCTACCGCGCCACACGCACCTTCATCGATACGTTACGGCCTAAACTCAATGGCGTACGGGCGATGCTGAAAGCACGTCAGCGCGTGCTGCAACTGTCACGCGCTGAGCTGATGGACATCACTGAGGATTGGGTTGATTATGCCTTCACTCTCGAACCCAAAGACATTGCTTACATGGAACGCCTGGTACAGTTACAAAACCGCCACAGCGCATCACTGCGTAAAGCGGGTTAATCTTAACCAGCGTTAAACGCGGGCAGGATGCTTAGCCAGCCAATGCCCAAATTGTTCCGCGGGCATTGGTTTTGCGTAATAGTAACCCTGACGCCCATCGACACCACTTTTGAGAACAAACTTCTCTTCATCCGGGGTTTCAATACCCTCAGCGATCACCTGCAAATCGAGCGCCTTGGCGACGGCGACGATAGCACGCACCAGCGATTGTGAAACCGGCTGCTTGTTAATATCGCGGATAAAGCTCTGGTCGAGTTTGATGGCATTGATTGGCACGCGTGCCAGCTGAGAAAGCGAGGAGTAACCGGTGCCAAAGTCATCCAGGTGCACCTGTGCGCCCAGTTCCTGAAACTGCTTCATCAGCTTCAGCGCTTCAGTCTCATTCTCAATCAGGCAGCTTTCGGTCAGCTCAATATCGATGGGGCAGTCGGTGATATTAGCCTCATGCAGCGCCTGTTTCAGGTCAGTGTAGATGCTCTGATCAATCAACTGACGGGCAGAAACGTTGACGGCGACGCGCAGAAACATGCCCTGCTCACGCCAGGCGATAATCTGCTTCAGCACGTTGAGCATGACCCAGCGTCCCAGCGGCACAATCAGCCCTGACTCTTCAGCATAGGGAATAAAGTCAGCAGGCGAGACCAGACCACGTTCTGGCGAGTTCCAGCGCACCAGGGCTTCAGCACTGCGGACCTGGCCATCGCTATCGATTTTTGGCTGGTAGTGTACCAGCAGATGATCCAGTTCCAGCGCCTTGCGCAGGTTAGTATCCAGCCACAGATACTCAAAGACCCGTTGGTTCATCTCAGCCGCAAACACGCAGAACTTGCCGCGCCCGTTCTCTTTGGCGTGATACATCGCGGTGTCTGCGTTGCGAATCAGGCTCTCGCGATCGTCGCCATGCAGCGGCGCGAAAGCGATGCCAATAGAACAGCCGCTGTAAACTTCTATCAGCCCGATACGGAACGGCTGACGCAGCCGCTCAAGAATACGGGAAGACATCGCTTCCAGTGCCGCCTGGCTGGTGTGCTCAGCCAGCACCACAAATTCGTCGCCACCCAGACGGCCCAGAGTCTGGTCTTTACCCAGACAGCTGAGGATGGCCAGTGATACTGCCTGCAGTAACTGATCGCCGAACATATGACCGTAGGCGTCGTTCACCTTTTTAAAATTATCGAGGTCGAGATAAACCACGCCGGTCTCATCACCCTCGGATCGCTCCAGCGCCAGGCTAATCTGTTGATGAATGGCGTTGCGATTGGGTAAACCGGTCACTGTATCGGTGTTTGCCAGCACCCGCAGACGTTCCTGAGCGCGTCGCTCCTCGGTGATGTCTGTGCCAGAACAGATGAGGAAAATTTCATTTTTGCCACTGCCGCTGTGAACAAACTTATTACGAAACAGAAACAGTCGCTGACCTTTTTTGGTTTTGACCCAGCGCTCAACCTCATAAGAGTTACCGTCACGGAAGAAGCCCGCAATGTTGCGTCGTGACTGTGAGGCTTCCTGTTTGGTCATAAAAAGCTGAAAGACGTTACGGCCAATAACCTCGTGCTCATTCAGGCCGGTATATTCTTCACTAAGGCGGTTAAAACGCTGGATATTGCCCCGCTGATCGAGGATCACAATCACCGAATTAGCTTCAGAAACCACCTGTTCAGCGAATGACAGTCCCAGGGTTAAATCCCGGGCAACCGCAGACGTATCACCCCAGGCAGAGGCGGTGCCAGCCCATGAAGCCTGGTTCACTTTGCGTCCGACAAAATGCATTGGCACGTCAATGCCCTGAAGGGTCATAGTCAGATTAATGCTTGAGGTGATGACCGGCATCGCGCGGATCATTGCGGCCTGGCCGGGAGTTAGCGGCAGGGCGATATTGGTTTGTGATGACTCATCTTCGGCAAAATGCAATGCATCGCTGTCCGCGGTCAGACGCCAATGAGGGCTGGTTGTACCAAAAAGAGTGTACAACAACGTTTGCCCGTGTTCATCGGTCATGGAAACTTCCTCCGGGAAGTGCTCTGCAGGCGTTATCTCATTATTTTAGCAACAGTATTCATCATCTGACGCCAGCACAAGATGCAAACCAAATATATTTTCCCATCCAGATAAGAATGGCACAAAAAAGCCCCGGCAATGCGAGGCTGTAGCGTGCGGTCAGCAGGGACATTTACCCAGCTTTCCCGCCTGGCTGGGAAAGCGGGCATCCAGGCAGTAGCGGTGGAAATCGCGCTCATTCATCGGCGGCTGCTCAGGATGATGCAGACGCATATGCTGCAGATATTTTTGATAATCCTGGACCCCGACCATTAAGCGGAAGCACTGTTGCAGGCCGCGCCACAATCTCCGCCAGCTGAATGCCTGCGGCATCGGCGAAGCGGTCAGATGGCAACGGATAATCTGCCACTCACCCTGTGGACGATGGCCCTGATGAATAGCATCAGACATGACGCACCGCCTTGTTACGCAGTGTCACAGGCGTCTCGCTGGTGGTCGGCACCGCACTGTTCAGCGCGCGACGAATCACAAAGAACGCGGCGACCAGCATCGTGACTGCCACCAGCATAAAGAAAGCGCACAGCGCCGCATTAATCTGATTGCTGAACACGATGGTCTGCATATCCGCCACGCTTTTTGCCGGTGCAATGATCACGCCTTCATCCAGCCCTTTGCGGAACTTATTCGCCTGGGCCAGGAAGCCAATGGAGGGCTTTTCGTGGAAAATTTTCTGCCAGCCCGCCGTCATTGAAGTGATAAACAGCCAGACGGTAGGCAGAATCGTCACCCAGGCGTAGCGCTGCTTTTTCATTTTGAACAGCACCACGGTGCCAAGAATCAGCGCCATCGACGCCAGCATCTGGTTGCCGATACCGAACAGTGGCCACAGGGTGTTAATGCCGCCCAGTGGATCGACCACGCCCTGGTAGACAAAGAAGCCCCAGCCCGCGACCGCGACGGTGGTGCCCGCCATGTTCCCCAGCCAGGATCGGTTGTTCGCCAGAGAAGGCACCACAGTTCCCACCAGATCCTGCACCATAAAACGGCAGGCGCGGGTACCCGCATCCACCGCGGTCAGGATGAACAGCGCTTCGAACAGAATGGCGAAGTGATACCAGAACGCCATCATCGCCCGGCTGTTAAAGATCTCAGTAATGATGTGGGCCATGCCGACCGCGAAAGTGGGCGCACCGCCTGCGCGGGAGAGAATCGAGCCTTCTCCCACATCACGGGCAATACCGCTCAGCATTTCGGGCGTCACGACAAAGCCCCAGCCATTGATCACCTGCGAAGCGCTTTCAACGGTGGTGCCAATCAATGCAGCGGGTGAGTTCATGGCAAAGTAGACGCCAGGATCCAGCACCGAGGCACAAATCAGCGCCATGATCGCCACAAAGGACTCCATTAGCATTGCACCATAGCCAATAAAGCGGATATGACTTTCCCGCTCTACCAGCTTCGGCGTGGTGCCGCTGGAGACCAGTGCATGGAAGCCGGAGATCGCGCCGCAGGCAATGGTGATAAACAGGAACGGGAACATCGCGCCGGAGAAGACCGGGCCGGTGCCGTCGATAAATTTGGTCACCGCGGGCATTTTCATCTCAGGCATCGCAAAGACAATGCCCACCGCCAGCCCGACAATCACGCCGATTTTAAGAAAGGTCGAAAGGTAGTCGCGGGGTGCCAGCAGCAGCCAGACCGGCAGTACCGAAGCAATAAAGCCGTAAATCACCAGTACCCAGGTCAGCGAGGTGCCTTTCAGGGTAAAGAAGGGGCCCCAGTAAGGATGCTGTGCCACGTCGCCGCCATAAATAATTGCCGCCATCATCAGCACAAAGCCAATCAGTGACACTTCGGCGATTTTACCGGGGCGGATAAAGCGCATGTAAACGCCCATAAACAGCGCAATGGGAATGGTGGCTGCAATGGTAAACAGGCCCCATGGACTGTTTGCCAGCGCCTTTACGACAACCAGCGCCAGCGCCGACAGGATAATGATCATCACGCCCAGCGCGCCAAGCATTGTCACCACACCGGCAAACGCCCCCAGCTCCTGTCGCGCCATCTCGCCCAGCGAGCGGCCATCACGGCGGGTTGAGATAAACAGGATCAGGAAATCCTGTACCGCGCCCGCCAGCATGACACCAACCAGAATCCAGATGGTCCCCGGCAGAAAGCCCATCTGCGCTGCCAGAATCGGGCCAACCAGCGGACCGGCACCGGCAATAGCCGCGAAGTGATGACCAAACAGCACCCATTTATTGGTCGGGACATAATCGAGTCCGTCGCTCAGCCGCTCGGCGGGGGTCATTCGGCGATCGTCCAGTTCGAAGATATTGCGGGCGATAAACAGGCTGTAGAAGCGATACGCGATGCTGTAACAGGCGACAGCGGCTATCACCAGCCAGACTGCGTTGACGTGTTCGCCGCGGCTGAGGGCCAGCATGGCGAAAGCGCCCGCGCCGATTAACGCCACCACTAACCAGATGACGCTGGTTTTGACGTTTTTCATGACTAACTCCTTGTAGGGACCGAGAGGAAAGCGATCGAAAACAACGAGTTAAACTTAATGTAATGGAATGTAAGTGAAAGTTAATCAGTGGAGAAGTGTGAAGCGGGGTACAAATTTAACGTTTTCGTAACGAGAATAGGCAGGAACAGGCGGGATAACCGAAGTTATCCCGCCAGATTTAAAGCTTAATCACGCTGTGTTCAGACGGCAGGACGAGCCACAACGCTGCGGGTTTCCATACGGACTTCGGCGATGGTCACATCAATCACGTCAGTCACGCGGTAAACCAGTTCACCTTTGATCTGTACGCTGCCATTTTCCTGGCTTAAGAGCAGCTCATCACGCACTGCATGAATGAACGGGGCCGGGATAAAGGCGACGGCACCAAACTCGACCAGGCGAACGCGCATACCGCCACGCGACACATCGATAATCTCAGCGCTGAAGCGACGGTCAGTGCCCGCAAACGGGGCCAGATAACGGGCGTAGAGCCAGTCGCCAACATCACGTTCCGCCATCCGGTTCAGGCGGCGGCGTTCACTCATCGTCACCGTTACGGCATCATCCGGGCGGGCAATCTGCTCACCGCGAATAATCGCCTTCAGCAGACGATGGTTGATCATGTCGCCGAACTTACGAATCGGTGAGGTCCAGGTAGCATATGCCTCCAGACCCAGGCCAAAGTGGGGGCCAGGCTCGGTGCTGATCTCCGCGAAGGTCTGGAAACGACGGATGCGGCTGTCGAGGAACTGGGTTGGCTGGGCATCAAGCTCACGACGCAGCATGCGGAAACCGTCCAGCGTGGTGATCGCCTGTGCATCCACGGTAATACCGTGATTGGCCAGCACGGCGGCGGCCTGCTCAGCATTGGTCGCATCGAAACCGGCATGGACGTTATAAATGCCGAAACCAAGACGGTCACGCAGCACTTTCGCCGCGCAGACGTTCGCCAGAATCATGGACTCTTCAACGATGCGGTTAGCGATGCGGCGAGGTTCAGCCACGATCTCCAGCACTTCGCCTTTTTCACCCAGCAGGAAGCGGTAGTCCGGGCGATCTTTAAACACCAGCGCGTGGGTCTGACGCCATTCGCTGCGCGCCAGGCAGAGACGGTGCAGCAGACGAATCTGTTCTGCAATCGCATCACTCTCCGGCTGCCAGGTGCCGCTGTTTTCCAGCCAGTCCGAGACGTCGTCGTAGGCCAGCTTGGCTTTGGACTCAATCCAGGCCGCAAAAAACGCCACATCATCACTTAAGGTGCCATCGGCGGCCACCGTGACGCGGCAGGCCAGCGCCGGACGACGCACATTCGGACGCAGCGAGCAGACATCATCCGAGAGTTCGCGCGGCAGCATCGGGATGTTGAAGCCTGGCAGATAGTTGGTGAACGCACGCTCTGCCGCCAGCTTATCGAGTTGACTGCCTTCCGCCACATAGGCAGTCGGATCGGCGATAGCGATGGTCAGACGCAGCGTGCCATCATCCTGCGCTTCCACATAGAGCGCATCATCCATATCCTGGGTACTGGCGCTGTCAATGGTGACGAAATCCAGCGCGGTCAGATCTTCACGCGTCAGATTTTCATCCAGCATCTCGCCAAAGCTGACGTCAGGCGCTTCACGTTCAAGGTTATGACGCGACAGTGTCACCCACCACGGTGCCAGGTGATCATCAGCTTTGACAATAAAATCGGTAAGTTCGGCATAAAAACCGCGATCGCCCTTGAGTGGATGGCGACGCATTTCCGCCACGGCCCAGTCGCCATTTTCAAATGCATGGCTGACATCGCGTGCAGGGCGACACTGGATTGCATCTTTCAGCAGGGGATGATCCGGCACAATCGACAGGCGATCGTCTTTCTTCTGGACCCGGCCAACAAAGCGGCTCAGGAACGGTTCAATCAGGGTTTCCGGCTCAGCGCTTTCGCGATCTTTATCGCTGTGGATCACGGCGGTGATACGATCGCCATGCATTACTTTCTTCATCTGCGGTGGCGGAATGAAGTAACTTTTTTGCGCATCGACTTCCAGAAAGCCGAAGCCTTTTTCGGTGCCTTTAACGACGCCTTCAGCACGAGGCGTTTGCGAATGGAGCTTCTCTTTCAGCTGCGCGAGCAGCGGGTTATCCTGGAACATAATTTTTACGTTTCGTTGGCTGATTGCGGCTGACAGTTTTACGCGAATCGACGCCGCGCGGCAAGGCAAAAAGCCGGACGAACCGGCTTTTCAGGGAGTGGCGAAGGCGCTATCAGGCGATGCGCTGATCGGCCAGTGACTCAGAGAGTTCCAGCTTTACCGGCACCGATTTAGAGGTCGGTGTGCCGCTGTCATCGCCAAAGCTGTTCAGCGGCACCAGCGGGTTGGTTTCCGGGTAATATGCCGCCAGGTTACCGCGCGGAATATTGTAGGGAACCAGTTTGAAGCCGCTGACGCGACGGGTGATACCATCATTCCACAGCGTCTCGATATCAACATTCTGGCCTTCGGTGAAGCCCAGGTCTGCCATATCGTCCGGGTTAATGAACACCACTTCACGCTGACCAAACACGCCACGGTAACGATCATCAAGGCCGTAAATAGTGGTGTTGTACTGGTCATGGGAACGCAGCGTCTGCAGCGTGAACGGCACGTCCTGATCCAGCGTCGGGAACAGCGAGGTCGGCAGCGCCGAGGCGTTGAACTCCGCTTTCTGGCTTGGCGTATTAAAGCGCAATTCCGCTGCTGCATTGCCCAGATAGAACCCACCCGGGATATCGCATTTGGCGTTGAAGTCGGCAAAACCCGGAATCGTCGCGGCAATGTGCTCACGGATCAGGTTGTAATCACCCGCCAGCTCGCGCCATTTCACTTTCGCATCACCCAGCACTGCCTGGGCGATACCCGCAACAATCGAAGTCTCTGAACGCTGTGTTTCCGCCAGCGGAATACCGATACCTTCAGAGGCGTGGACCATGCTGAAAGAGTCTTCTACGGTAATAAACTGATTACCGGTTGCCTGCAGATCGCGCTCGGTGCGACCCAGCGTGGGCAGAATCAGCCCTTCATGACCCGGCACCAGATGACTACGGTTCAGTTTGGTGCTGATATGCACGGTCAGACCACAGCGTGACAGCGCCTCTTCGGTGCGTGGTGAATCGGGCGCAGCCGCAGCCAGGTTACCACCCAGCGCGATCAGCACTTTGACTTCATCACGCAGCATCGCGTTCAGCGCTTCAACGGTGTTGTGGCCTGGCGCACGCGGTGGCTCGAAACCGAAGTGATTACCCAGCGCATCCAGGAAGGCTTTAGCCGGTTTCTCATCGATACCCATGGTACGGTTGCCCTGCACATTACTGTGACCGCGAACCGGGCAGAGGCCTGCACCTTTTTTACCCAGCTGACCAAACAGCAGCTGCAGGTTGGTGATTTCGCGCACCGTGTCGACAGAGTGCTTATGCTGGGTAATGCCCATCGCCCAGGTACAGATCACACGATCAGCGCTCTGGTAGATCGCCGCGGCTTCACGGATTTGCGCCTGAGTCAGACCAGACTGCGCCACAATCTGCATCCAGCTGGTGTTATCCACCGCGTCGAGATAGGCCTCAATGCCGTGGGTTTTGGCATTGATAAACGTCTGATCAAACAGGCCACTTTCACCGGCTGCCAGACGCGCGCGATGGGTTTCCAGCAGGGATTTCACCATGCCGCGCACCGCCGCCATATCACCGCCCAGGTTCGGCTGGTAATAAGAGGAGCTGATGTTGCCCGCTTTCGAGGTCACCACTTCCAGCGGTTTCTGCGGATCGGCAAAACGTTCCAGACCGCGCTCGCGCAGGGTATTAAACGTGACGATTTTCGCGCCGTGATCGGCAGCGTGCCGCAGGCTGTGCAGCATACGCGGATGGTTGGTGCCAGGGTTCTGCCCAAAGACAAAAATGGCATCAGCGTGGTCGAAATCATCAAGGCGAATGGTCCCTTTACCGACGCCAATGCTGCGCTTCAGCCCGGTGCCGCTGGCCTCGTGGCACATATTGGAACAGTCAGGGAAGTTATTGGTGCCCATCAGGCGGCCAAACAGCTGATAAAGCCAGGAGGCTTCATTGCTGGCGCGACCCGAGGTGTAAAGCTCCATCTGGTCCGGGTGGTCCATCGCCTTGATGTGCTGCGCGATCAGCGCAAAGGCATCATCCCAGCTGATTGGCTCGTAGTGGTCGGTTTCCGCGTTGTAGCGCAGTGGATGGGTCAGACGCCCCTGATACTCCAGGAAATAGTCACTCTGGGTATAGAGGGTTGTCACGCTGTGCTTAGCGAAAAAGTCGCTGTCGACCATGCGGCGTGTTGCTTCCCAGGTCACCGCTTTCGCCCCGTTTTCGCAGAAGCTGAAGGTACTTTTATTGTCATCACCCCAGGCGCAGCCCGGACAGTCAAAACCGCGTGCTTTGTTCATGCGCATCAGGTTGCGCATATTTTTCAGGGCCGCTTTGCTGTCAAGAACGAAACGCGTGGTGGCTTCCAGTGAACCCCAGCCGCCCGCAGCCGCGCGGTAGGGTTTGATTTGGCGTTTAAATTTCATATTGAGTGCAGGCTTTTTATAGTAGGAATTATTGTTTGGTGTTTGTTATCAGGTTATAGCCTGATGGTGAAACAAAGTCTGCAGATATCCTCATACCTTGTCTAATTGATTGACTTAATGGTGCGATAGCTGGCGTTTATCGTGCATCGGCCAGAATTGTGATGGTGGTCAGATTTTACCCGCCTTTAACCGGCTGATAACGGGAGTTCTCCCCACAACAGGCTAATACTTGCTGTTCACTCTCAGAGAGGGCGCAACTCCATGAAACAGCTGACCAGCCAGATCCATGCATTTGGCAAAGCGTTGATGATGCCAATCTCGGTCATCGCTGCCGCCGGTATTTTCCTCGGGCTGGCGGCAGCGATGCAGAACCCGGCGGTGACCGGCGAGGCCTTTGCGCAGATGCAGGTGCCGCAGTTAATCATTGGATTTATCCGCAAGGTCGCCGGGGCGCTGTTTGCCAACCTGCCGGTCTTCTTTGCTGTGGCGAGTGCCATCGGGCTGGCGAAAGCGGAAAAACCCACTGCCGCCTTTGCCGCGGTGATTGGCTACATCGTGATGAATGTCGGCATCAGCGCTACGCTGGCGGCGAAAGGGATTACGGCGGCCACTACTACACCGGCCGCGCTGCAGCAGGCGGGTCTGGATCAGACCACGGCCATGATGACCTCAGCGGAATATATCAACATGCTGGGCGTCTTTACCTACAACATGAGCGTGCTGGGCGGGGTGATTGCCGGTCTGATCACGGTGGCGCTGCATAATCGCTTCTATACCCAGCAGCTGCCAACCGCGATCAGTTTTTTTGGCGGACGGCGTTTTGTCCCGATCGTGACCGTGGTCTGTCTGCCGCTGATTGGGGTATTGCTGGCGCTGGTCTGGCCCACCATCGGGCAGGGTATCGCCTGGATTGGCCAGATGATTGGAAAAAGCGGCCAGTACGGCGCATTTCTTCTGGGGGCCTTTGAGCGCATCCTGATCCCCACCGGCCTGCACCATATCCTTAACGAAACCGTGCGCTTTACACCGATTGGCGGGTTGGCGGTAGTTGATGGTCAGACGGTGGTCGGTGCGCTGAACATCTTCAATGCGTCGCTGACCCATCCGGGATCAATACCCGATGAGACGCTGCGCACCGCCACGCAGTTTCTGGCACAGGGCAAGATTCCGGTGATGATGTTTGGTCTTCCCGCTGCGGCGCTGGCAATCTACCACACCGCACGGCCCGAACATAAACAGCGTGTTAAAGCGCTGGTGATGGCGGGCGCACTGACCTCATTTACCACCGGGATTACCGAGCCGCTGGAGTTCTGCTTTATCTTTGTCTCGCCGGTGCTCTATCTGCTGCATGCTTTCCTGACCGGCCTGTCGTTTATGCTGATGTCGATGCTGCATCTGATGATCGGCAATGTGCAGGGTGGTGTTATCGATCTGGTGGTGTTCGGCATGCTGGGCGGCGCGAAAACCCACTGGTGGTGGACGCTGGCGCTGGGCGTCATCTACGCACCGATCTACTACTACGCATTCCGTCTGGTAATCACGCGAATGCATGTCGAGACGCCGGGCCGTGAGTCTGAAGAGGAGAAACCCCAACAGGTCACGGCGGATGAGCGGACGCAGGTGATTATCAGCGGGCTGGGCGGGCAGGCCAATATTGAAGATGTCGATTGCTGCTTTACCCGTTTGCGGGTAAGGGTCAAAGAGATGAATCAGGTGGTCGATCAGACGCTTATGAGCACTGGTGCTAACGGGGTGAATCGCGTCAGCGCCCATGACATTCAGGTAATTTACGGTCCTCAGGTCGAGAAGATCGCTAACGAAGTGAAAATGGCGCTGGGTGTTGCGTAACGACTCTCTCTTCAGGCTTGATGACCAGGCTAACCGTCCGGCGCTCGCGGGCGGTTAGCACATTTCCCTGCACATATACTGAACGCTGCCGTTCCGCTTATTGTAACTAAAAAAAGCACAGCCCTAATGGGCCGCATCTTTATGCCGATATAGCGACTTATCCTCCTTATTTTCGGAACTTCGCGATGTCGTTAAAAAAGTCCTCCCTGATTATCTTCACCTTCCTGCTGGCGTTGTTTCTTACCAGCGTGGCAATCAGTACCTGGCTGCTGATTCAGAGCAATCAATCTTTGAACGCGGTCAACAAAGAGATCCGCGTGGTGCTTTCGGTCATTGACCCGATCAACCACAGCCGTACGCTGCGTGTTCGTCTGATGGAGTACATGAAGGAGATTGAGGGCAGTGACGCCAGCAATCCCGCCACGCTGGACAGCGTGCGGACCGTGGCCGGAAAAGCGGATGCCGCCTTTCAGGCCTACATGAACGCGCCGCGTCTGCCGGGCGAAGAGGCGGAGGCAGATGCCTATAGCCAGGCTTATCAGGCTTATCGTCAGCAGGGGTTGCAGCCGTTAATTGAGGCAGCAGAGGCGCACGATCAGGTGCGTTTTAAAAATCAGATCCCGACCGTGGTTCGTCTTGACCGCCAGTATGAAATTATTCTGGACCGTGTACTGGCCCAGCACGAAACCTACGCCAAAAAGCTCAACAACGACGCACAGAGTCACTTCACTTCGGGTATTACCCTGCTGGGTCTCTTTGGCGTGCTGTTTTTCGGCATCATCATCGCCATTTACATCTTCATGAAGCGCTATGTGCTTTCGCCAATCAATGATGCGCAGGAACACTGTAAGCTGATTGCGGCAGGCGTTCTGGATGCCACCGTGCCAGTGAAACCGGGTTCACGCAGTGAGATTCAGATGCTGATGGGTTCGCTGGAGCAGATGCGCAGCGCGCTGACCGCCATTATTCTGCAGGTACGAGATTCAACCCGCTCAGTCTCCACCGCCTCGCAGGAAATTGCGGCGGGTAACATCGATCTCGCCTCGCGCACCGAACAGCAGGCCGCCGCGCTGACGGAAACCGCAGCCAGCATGGAGCAGCTGGGCGCAACGGTGAAACAGAACACTGAAAACGTCTTTGAAGCCTGCCGTCTGACCAGTGAAGCGGTGAAAAATGCGGAAAGTGGCGAAAAAGTCTCGCAGGAAGTGGTGACATCGATGGCGCTGATTAACGCCAGCTCGAAGAAGATTGAAGAGATCACGACCGTTATCGACAGTATCGCTTTCCAGACTAACATTCTGGCGCTGAATGCGGCCGTCGAAGCCGCCCGTGCAGGTGAGCAGGGTCGTGGCTTTGCGGTAGTCGCAGGGGAAGTGCGTAATCTGGCCCAGCGCAGTGCTACCGCAGCCAAAGAGATTGAGGGGCTGATTGCAGAATCTGTCTCCATCATCCACGCTGGTTCCGATCAGGTCAGCCGGACGGGCGAAGCGATGAGCGCGATTATCTCTTCGGTCAGCCGCGTGAATCTGCTGATGGAGCACATCTCTACCGCGTCTGATGAACAGAGTCGCGGCATCGGTCAGATTGAACAGGCGGTCACCGAGATGGACAGCGTCACCCAGCAGAACTCGGCGCTGGTTCAGGAATCTGCGGCGGCGTCAGCCTCGCTGGAGGAGCAGGTGCAGTACCTGACGCAGTCGGTTTCCACCTTCCGTCTGGCAAACAGCTAATCGGTTTCTTCCGCGCGGCGTCTATGCAGCGCGGAATGCTGTGATGAATAGCGTCAGGCAGAGAAGAGCATGTTTGATTCAGCGCCTTGTGACGGCGGCAGAATGAGCGGATTATACGGTTTTCCACTGAATACGGGGTTTTCATGCTAATCAGCACAGAAAGTGCCCGCAGCATCAGCGCCGATACCCGACTGGCCTGCACGCTTGCCGCTGCCGCAGGCGCGCTGAATACCGCCGCCTTTGAGATTGTCGGTTTCTTTTCAGCTAACATGACCGGAAATATCTCGCTGCTGTCCGATCATCTGGCAAAAGCGAATCTGGGGCCAGGCCTGTTTTTTCTGTCAGTCGTCCTGCTGTTTATTGCGGGCTCAATGTTTTCAACGCTGATGATTAATGCCGGGCACCGCAGAAATATCCGTACTATCTATGCCTTCGTTATCCTGATTGAGGGCATCGCGCTGATTACGCTGGGCGTAATCGAGAAACACTTTCCGCCGCTGTCGCCCGGTGTCGTGTTGATCCTGAGTCTGAGTTTTTTGATGGGGCTGCAGAATGCGGTGGTAACGCGGATCTCCAATGCCCGCGTTCGCACCACTCATATCTCCGGTACGGCGACCGATATCGGAATCGAGCTGGCGATGCTGTTTGAGGTGCTGCGGCGCAAAGCTTCACCAAAAGATGCGCCGACCTGGCTGAGCCGGTTGAGGCTGCATTGCCTGACATTGCTCTCGTTTCTGGCTGGAGGGATTGCCGGTATAGGACTTTACAGATTGCTCAGCTATGATTTTTTATTGCCAGTGGGGGGCGGGTTACTCTGTCTGGCGCTGAATGCCATTTTTACCAGGCCAGTAAAATCAAAGGGCATACTTAACTAAGCAGACAATTATCTCTGCGGCTTATACGCGAACACAGATGGACCCTGTGGTTAAATAATCTGAGCTATAGCTGAATAATAAGCAATATTTTCTGGTTGACGCTGTCATCAGGGCGGTAACATCCTTAAATGTGCTGATGGATAATTAACATCGGCATGACATAATGATTAACCTGGAAAGTGAACTGAGAAAACATCGCCTGCCCGTCAGCGTTCCTTCTTATCTTTGAACACTCTTATAAAAATCAATAAATCATTGAGTTAATGACCCGCTCGGTCATGCCACTATTTTATTGTTTGTCTTTGCCCTAATTATCCCGCTCTGGTTTTTATGCAAGCCCACACTTTCTGCAGAATCCTGAACCATCAGTTTTTTTCATGGCGCTGTAGAGTTACAGAGGGTTTACGTTCAGAGTCTGCAGGCTGGTTTGCATTCTCCTTTGAGTTGGTCTGGCCCAAATTGACTGTAAACACATTCATTCTGCGCTTAAGTTGTATAAAAACCGCGCAATATAAAACCAGCTCTCTGGACAATGTGTAACTGAGTTGCTGCTGTACCAGTGAAACCGGAAACAGGTCCGGTGCTGAAGTTTCAGAGAGCTCAGCCCGTCTGAAGCAGGTTCATCATTCCACAGAATCAGGCACTATTTAAAGTAAGCGACAGATCGCACACTTTCTTTTGCAGGTTCAGTCGGGATTTTTAAAAACCGTTGCTGCGGTGAAAGTCATCAATATAACAGGCACGGCAGGCGGTACACCCTTATGCCAGCCCATAAATTGATAATGACTGATTAAAATGCCGATGAGGAAAGCGTGGCTTATAAGAATTATCTCAAAAAAAACTTAAATTAATCTGTACAATAATTTATTTTTTGTACAATCTTTATTCCGAAGCTGTTGCTTATGATAGATAAAAATTCTTTTATAAGCGGAACGGAAGGCTTTTTTATTGTTTTTGTTCTGCTGCAATTATCTGTTTATGTTTGTGATTATCTGCAAAGACAACCACGCTTAATGAGTAAACCCTATTTAAAAATGATATATGAGGAAAATAATATGACGAATCATCGGGGCGGAGCAGGTAATTTTGCAGAAAATCCACAGCGTGCAGCGGAAGCGGGAAGTAAAGGAGGCAAGGCCAGCAGTGGAAATTTCAAAAATAACCCTGAGAGGGCGGTTGAGGCCGGGCGTAAAGGCGGCTCGGTCAGTCGAAGAGGTAAGGCGCAGGAGGATCGTGTTTAAAATAAAGAATGGTGTCAGGTTTAATTTAAAGGTGATCTGTCCGAAACCTTCTGCCTGCTTTTTTGTTGTCTGCCTGGGTAATTTGCAGCCATACCGTGGCAGAACAACATTCTGACGGCTTTCTTAAAATCGGTGGTCCACTTTATGGGCCATTACATGTGTTATTTCACGTCGGTACTGAAAAGCGTTATTTGCCATCGGTCTCTTCGTGATATTCAGGAGAATACAATGAAAAAGAATCACTCCCTCAAGTTGCTGGCTATTTCAGCAGTCGTCACTCTGTTCAGCGCTGTCAGCGTACAGGCTCAGACTGAAACGAGCGCCCCGCAGGGCGGGAATGCAGAGCAGACCGTTGCCAAAGGCAAGCTGAGCGCGGGCGATGAAAAAGCGCTGAAAGATATGGCGCAGGCAAATATTAATGAAGTTGCCGCAGCCAGAATCGCGCTGAGCAAAACGCAAAGCGCGGACGTTAAAACGTTTGCTCAGAAAATGGTCGATGATCACAGTAGCGCCCTGACTAAAGTTAAGGCGGTTGCCCGGCAAAAAGGCGTGACACTGCCTGCTGAACCGGATGCTAAACACAAGGCCATAGCCGATAAGCTGGAAAAGCAGAGCGGTAGCGCATTTGACAAAATGTATATGGAAAACGCAGGCGTAATGGACCATAAAATGGTGCTTTCGACGTTGAAGAGTGATGCCGTGAATATAAAAGATCCGGATGTGAAGACACTGGCAGACGAACATACCCCTGTAGTAGAACAGCATCTGAAGTCTGCCGAGCATATGGCGATGTAACCGGATTAACCGGCTAATACGTAATGAAGCCGTCCGGTAAACACCGTGTTGCTGACCGGACGCCTTTTTCAGTACTGGCTGGAAATATCGACTGAGGGGCATCTTTCTTCATGCTGACGTCTCTCTGAAGAAGTTTTTATAGTGGGCCGGACTGACTCCACGCGTGAGCACAGGAGCGCCATAACCCGCTCTGCCTGCTAAGGCCTGCCAGCCCCGGCATTGATCCTTAAACGCCCTTATGACCTGGCTGGCAAGGCTATACCCGGTGCGTTCAGTAACGAAGATAAAAGGAGGTAAGCGATACCGGCTTGCTTGCGATTATTTGATTCATAAATTATTTTTCAGTATCAGCATGGACTGGAAAAATAGCTTTGAAGAAAACACCCGAAAGTTTCAAATCATCCGGTTTGCATAATTCGCTTGGCCGGACCATGACCCTTTTCCTTATGATTACGGTGTTTGCTGTCGTGGTCATCAATATATTTACGCTATGGGGTTCATGGCAGCACAATCAGAAAGTACGTGAAGATGATGCCCGCAACCTCTCTGTTTCGCTGGCTAAACAGGCAGAAGATGCCTTTCTTCAGGTGGATATTACGCTGGCTGATGCCGTCAGGCAGCTCAGCCTGAACGGACTGGAGTATGCGTCAACGCCCGTCTTCGCCTATCAGCTCAAGGAGCAGCAGGGAAAACTGCGTCAGCTTCACGGCCTGTTTATCTATGATGCTCAGGGCAGATGGCTGGCCACCTCGGGCAACTATGCTCCGGCTAAAGGAAGCAACGCCGATCGTGACTATTTTGTCTGGCACCGCACCCATGACGATAGCCGGGTACGGATTGGCCGTGTTATCCGTAGCCGATCAACCGGTGACCTTGTTATTCCGGTATCACTGCGTCTTAACGATGCAACAGGAAACTTTGCCGGGGTGGCGCTGGCGACGGTCAAAGTAGACTATTTCCGGCAGTTCTACAGTTACTATACGCTGGGTGAACGCGATGTTCTGGGGCTGATTCTGGCTGATACATCCGTGCTATATATCCGGCCTTTTCCGGATACAGCCATAAACAAGAGTCTGTCCTCAAGTCCATTGTTCACAACTGTCCTGAAAACATCCTCTAGCGGCAGTGCAACGTGGCGCTCAGCACTGGATGGGGTAGAGCGGGTGTATGGTTACGCCCGTCTTGAGCAGTATCCGCTTATTGTCACTGCAGGATATGACCTCGATAAGATCCATGAAGACTGGTTCGCAGCCAATATTATCGACGTCCTGCTGAATCTGATCCTGCTGGTCATGATTTCAGGTATGGGGATGGTTGTTCTCAGGCAGGTGAAAAAGAACGTAAAGAATCAGCTGGAACTAACACAAATCCGGGATGAACTGACCACAATCAATCATACGCTGCAGTCTCTGGCTCTGATTGACGGGCTCACCGGACTGGCAAATCGCCGCCAGTTTGACGCCATGCTTGACCAGATCCTGAAGCGCTCTCAGAAATCAGGCGAACCTGTGTCACTCATCATGATTGATATCGACTTTTTCAAGCGCTACAACGATACCTACGGGCATGTGGCGGGCGATAGCTGCCTGCAGCGTGTAAGTACCATTCTGAAAGAAATGACACAGCGGCAGGATGCCGTGGTCGCACGCTATGGCGGAGAAGAATTTGCCATTATTTTGCCTTTTACAGGAAAAAACGACGCGAAAAAGGTGGCAGAACGCGCAGTTAACGCCGTCCTGGCTGCCAGGATACCTCATGAAAGCTCTGGCCTTCCGGAACATGTCGTGACCCTCAGCGCCGGATACAGTAGCCTGATTTCAGACGGACATCCAGATGAGGCTCAACGACTCAGGCAACAGGCCGATAAAGCACTTTACGAAGCAAAAAATAAAGGTCGTAACCGTGTCCATGTCCTGATCTGATAGTGAGCCGGAACGCTTCTAAAGCCTTGTTTACCAGAAAGCTCGGTCAGACCTGAGTTGAGAAGGACTCCAGGATGGCTGTTCGCCTGTATGGTTTAACCAATCAGACGCAAACTGATCATTGACTCAATGGCTGCCGGTGCGGGATTCTGCCAGTTTGAAGCATGGCTGCATTAGGCATAAGATAAACGTAATAATGGCAGCAAGTGGGTAATTAAATTTTAATCCATCGTTTAGTGCATAAAAGTATGCCCTTCTGAAATATTAATCTGTAAGTTACTGATGGTAAAAGAACATCGACATTAAACAACTTATTTACCTGTGTAACCTGGAGCGGGAACGTCATTTCGGACGGGCCGCGGAAGCCAGTTTTGTTACACAACCAACACTCTCCATGCGTCTGAAAAATCTCGAGCGCGAGCTGGGCCTGCCGCTGATTAATCGCAGCAACAACTTTGCCGGATTTACGCCCGAGGGCGATCGGGTGCTGGCGTGGGCGCGGGAAATTGTTTCGGTCTATCAGGGGCTGAAGCTGGAAGTGGAATCGCTGAAACATGGGGTGAACGGTACGCTGCGGGTTGGCGTGGTGCCGCAGTGCAGCGTAGCATTGCCGCTTCTGCTGAAAGCCGTGCAGGCGCGCTATCCCCAGCTCGACTATCGCATTGCGGTGCTCAGTGCTGACCAGCTGCTGGAAGCGTTAAACAGCCACACCGTGGATGTCGGCATCGGTTTTTTTGAGATGGCAACCTTGCGGGAGCTTCATTTCCAGACCGAGATGCTGGCCGATCGGGGCGTTGAAGCCGTATTCCATCCCGACCATTTCCCGGCGCTGGTGGGAGAAACGCCGCTTACGCTGGACGAACTGGCACAGCAGCCGCTCTGTCTGGCGGAGCCGACGCGCTATTTCCGTCGTTACCTTGATATGGCTTTCCGCGAAGCGACGCTGGTGCCGCGGGTTATCGTGGAGAGCGCCTCTATCATGCAGTTGATGCAGTGCGCGCAGGTTGGTCTGGGGCTGCTGGTTTCGCCGGTCGGTCACCTGCTTCCCGCTTCATTACAGGGATTGCAGCAGCGCGCCATTACGCTGCCGCCGATGGCGCGCCAGGCGGCGCTGGTCATTGCCGAACCTGGCCGGGCCACACCGCTGGCTCAGCACTTTTTTGACGAAGCGCGTGGTCTGTTGCCGATTTAGCGCGGCTAATGCGCTTCGCCCAGTGCGTAAAACAGGCGACTGTTCCAGTTTCCTATCGCGACAAGCTGAATCAGCGCGAACAGTGCCTCAGGCTCCCAGCCCGCCTCCATCAGCGGTTGCAGGTGAGCCGCGCTGAATCGCTCAGGTGAGCGGGTCAGCTGCGCTGCCAGCGCAATAATCTGCTGCTCTTCACCTTGAGAAACTCCGTCCACACCGTCGATTAAAACGTCACTCCCGGCCAGCAGCCGGAACGCCCAGCGACTGCCCAGAATACGGGCGGCGGTCGCCTCTGCCAGGGTGTTTTCCTGCGAGAGATGCTGACGCAGCTGCGCCCAGCCATAAAGCGCAGACGGATCGTGAGCCAGCAACCATACCGCATCCTGCATGCCGGGCAAAGATTGACAGCGGGTAACGGCAGCGAGCTGCTCGGCACTGGCATACCGCAGCTCCAGCGGCTTCAGCACGGGCTGCCAGTGGGCAGGCTGGTCAAAACCGGTGGCCTCGGCGTCGGGTGGTGCTGTGCTGCCCGGTAGCCAGCGTACCGGCTGGGCCTGCAGCGCCTGTAATCCGGCGACGACGCGCGCCTGGTAACTGACAAATCCGATCACCTGATTCAGCGTCACAATATCGGGTTCGGTCAGGCCTACGGCATCCAGAGCGGTGATCGCACTGGCGTTAATCAGCTCAGGCTGCATCGCCAGCAGGCGCGCATACTGCGTAATCTGGGTCAGGCGGTTATTACTCTCGCGTGAAGAGTCAGGGCCGGGCAGCGGATTCAGGCGGGCAGAATAGTGGTTACACAACCGCTGCACACCCGCGACCTGCGCCACGGTCAGCGCGGTGCTGAGGCGGTCGTAGAGGGTTAAGGTGTGCGTCAGCGAGGTGACAACGCGATCGGGAAAAAGCAACTGTGCCAGATCGCGTGCTGCCAGCAGGGCCGGCTGATTCGTGCGCAGCAATGACTGCACCACGGCGTTATCGGTATAGCAGCCCAGCAGGAAACGATCGTCGATATGGGCGGCCTCTGGCACCAGCGGTGCGGCCTGAGCGGTACGTGGACTGGTCTGGCTCTCGTAAAACCAGTGGTTATGGCCCGGGTAGCGGCGTTGTTCCATGATCAATCCTTTTGCAAATTCAGGTTCGGCATGCAGGCGGCACAATCTGAAAATGTGCATAAACCGAAGGGCAGGCTTATCGTCGCTGATGGGCAGTCCGGGACAAAAGAATGATCGGTGATAATTAATAGCGTTACGGTATAACGGCAGCGAAATCAGGCGGGAAGGGCAAAACCGGCGTCATGAGAAGGGCGAGCCAGGCTCGCCCTTACAGAACTTATTTCAGTTCCAGTTCGTTCATTGCGGCGATGCTGAAGCCGCCATCAACGTGTACCACTTCACCGGTAATGCCGCCAGCCAGATCAGAGCAGAGGAATGCTGCTGAGTTGCCGACATCTTCGATGGTAACGGTACGGCGAATTGGGGTCACCGCTTCGCAATGTGCCAGCATCTTACGGAAATCTTTGATGCCTGATGCGGCCAGGGTGCGGATTGGACCGGCAGAAACGGCGTTAACACGCACGCCTTCAGGCCCCATCGCGTTTGCCATGTAACGCACGTTAGCTTCCAGCGACGCTTTCGCCAGACCCATTACGTTGTAGTTCGGGATTGCGCGCTCAGCACCCAGGTAAGAGAGGGTCAGCAGACCGGAGCCTGGATTCAGCATCTCGCGGCACTCTTTCGCCATCGCAACGAAGCTGTAAGCACTGATGTCATGCGCGATTTTAAAGCCTTCGCGGGTAACGGCGTTCACATAGTCGCCATCCAGCTGGTCGCCAGGCGCGAAGCCGATAGAGTGAACGAAACCGTCAAATTTCGGCCAGGTTTTTGCCAGTTCAGTGAACAGCGATTTGATGCTCTCATCTTCTGCGACGTCACATGGCAGCACGATGTCTGAACCCAAATCTTTAGCAAACTCTTCCACACGACCTTTTAACTTGTCGTTCTGGTAGGTGAAAGCCAGTTCTGCGCCCTGTTTGTGCATCGCCTGTGCAATACCGTAGGCGATGGAAAGTTTACTGGCAACGCCAGTAATCAGAATGCGCTTACCGGAAAGAAAACCCATAGCTGTAATCCTTATGGTCATTGTAGTTGGCGGTCGCGTGGTTAAAAAGTAAGCGACCGACGTTAATCGACGTGCGGATTCTAGCACGTCTCTTATAAATCAGGTAAATCGGCCCGCAATTTCCGCGATATGCAGCAAAAATCAGCGCTCGCGCCGCCAGGCTTCGGCACTCAGGGCTTCGCCAAAATGGCTACTGATCAGGCGTCGGGTCAGATCGTGCAGCGGGGAAGCGAGTACATCAGCCGTGCCGCCGCGCTCGACCACTTCGCCCTGATGCATCACCAGCACCTTATCGCTGATATGCTTCATCATGCCCAGATGCTGAGTGACGTAAATGTAGGCGATTCCGTGTTTCTCCTGCAGTTCCAGCATCAGATTCACCAGCTGGGAACGCATGGTCATATCCAGTGAGGCCAGCGCTTCATCGGCCACAATCACTTTAGGTTGCAGGATCAACGCGCGCGCCAGACCCAGACGCTGTTTCTGCCCGGGAGCCAGCATGTGCGGATAATATCCGGCATGATCACGCAGCAATCCCACCTGGCGCAGGGTGGCGATAATGCGTTTCTCGCGCGCTTCTGCATCCAGTTCGGTATTGAGTCGCAGCGGAAATTCCAGAATCTGACTGATGCGCTGACGCGGATTGAGTGAGGTTGAGGGATCCTGAAAAATCATGCGGATGCGCTGACTGCGATAGCCATAATCGCCAAAAGTCAGCGGATGATCGTCAATCAGAATCTCACCTTCGGTTGGCGCGATCATGCCGCTGAGCATCTTCGCCAGTGTGGACTTGCCGGAACCGTTTTCACCGATAATCGCCAGCGTCTGTTTTTCGCGCAGGGTAAAACTGACCGACTTCACCGCTTCAACGTGCTGACGCCGGAACAGGCCGGTGCGATAGCGAAAGGTTTTACTCAGGTTGCGCACTTCCAGCAGGGTCTCCATGCTACTGGCCCTCCATATTCAGCGGGAAATGACAGGCGAAGAGATGTGTCTTACTGCCGGTGAGGCGCGGCGTTTCAACACATTTGCGCTGCGCGTAAGGGCAGCGTGGGCCAAGACGGCAACCAATCGGCAGGCTCTCCAGCGACGGGATGGCACCTGACAGCGTATTGAGACGGCTTTTGTGCGGCAGCGCGCGGCCAAAGTCGGGCATCGCCCTAATCAGCGCCTGCGTATAAGGATGGTGCGGCGTAGTCATTAAATCTTCGCTCTGAGCGGTTTCCACCGTCTGACCGCAGTACATCACATTAATGCGGTCCGCCCACTGACTCATGGTGCGCAGGTCGTGGCTGATCAACAAAATAGTGGTGTTGTTATTCTGGTTCAGACGGCTCAGCAGGCGGAATATTTGCGCCTGCGTCGTGGGCTCCATAGCATTGGTCGGTTCATCGGCAATCAGCAGGCGCGGCTGATTCGCCAGCGCAATGGCGATCATCACTTTCTGGCACTCGCCTTCGGTCAGCTCATAGGGGAAGCTGCGCATGATGTCTTTATGATCCTTAATACCGACGCGATGCAGCAGTTCGATAGCACGGGTTTTACGCCAGAACCAGAAGCGTTTCAGCCACGGCCCTTTATAGGTCCAGCGCGGGATCACCTGCATCAGCTGGCGACCGATACTTTCGGAGGGATCAAGACAGGATTGCGGCTCCTGAAAGATCATCGAGACGTTATGCCCGATAATGCGGCGGCGCTCGCGCGGAGACAGGCGCAACAGGTCCACATCATCAAATACCATGCGATCGGCGGTCACGCGCCAGTTATCGTTGGTTACGCCGCAGATAGCTTTGGCGACCAGGCTTTTACCGGAGCCGGATTCACCAACCAGCCCCCGTATTTCACCTTCGCCCAGCGTCAGATTGACGCGGTCAACCGCTTTGACCGGCCCGTCAGCGGTCATAAATTCAATGGTCAGATTACGGATATCAAGTAACGGCATTTATTCCACTCCCGCTTCGACGGCGCGACGGATGCCGTCACCGAGCAGGTTAACAATTAATACGCTGACCATCAGCGCCACACCCGGCAGCATCACGGTCCAGGGCGCAACGTAGATCAGCTCCAGCGAATCGCCCAGCATCGCACCCCATTCCGGCGAAGGCAGTTGCGCGCCAAGGTCAAGAAAGCCGAGTGCGGCAATATCCAGAATCGCCATCGACAGCGCGCGGGTAATTTCGGTAATCAGTAACGGTAAAATGTTTGGCAATATAGCGTAGCGCAGAATATTACGGCCACGGGCACCGTCCAGGCGTGCGGCAACCACATACTCTTTTTCCAGCTCATCATGCACGGCACTGTAAATCTCGCGCACCAGGCGTGGCATCAGTGCCAGCCACACCGCCAGCAGCGCATGCTCAAGACGCGGCCCGAGAAACGCCACCACGATAATCGCCAGCAACAGCGACGGAAGAGAGAGCAGGGTGTCCAGCACGTGATTCATCACCGCCGAGCGAATACCGTGTGTCATGCCCGCCAGCACGCCCAGCACCAGCGCGCCCAGCGTAGCGAATAGCGTCACGAGAATCGCGGAACCCACCGTCGGGCCGGCACCACTCAGCAGGCGACTCAGTACGTCACGGCCCAGATCGTCGGTACCCAGGAAAAACGAGACATCGCCGTAGCGCGACCATGACGGCGGCAGCAACTGATAACCCAGGAACTGCTGGTCGATACCATAAGGTGCCATCAATCCACCAAACAGGCAGAGCAGCAGCAGTGCACCAAATCCATACAGGCCGACCATCGAAATGGGATTACCATAGAAATGATGCCAGCTCTGACGAAACGCGCTGGGCAGGCGTTTTTCGGCGTAGATATTATCGGAGGGCATACCATTCCTTATGTTTCAGCGGATTCATTGCCGCACCAATCACGTCAGAAATCACATTTACCAGAATAACCAGTCCGCCAATCACCATGACACCGGCTGAGATCGCAGCATAATCCTGCTGACGAATCGCGTTGATCAGCCAGCGGCCCAGACCCGGCCAGTTAAAGACCATTTCGGTTATCATCGCCAGCGTCAGCATGGTGGAGAACTGCAGGCCCAGACGCGGGATGACGGGCGGTAACGCGTTGTGCAACACGTGGCGGCGAATGACCGTAAAGCGCGAAAGACCGCGTGTCGCCGCCGCTTTGACATAGTTTTTATCCATCACATCGCTGGTGCTGTTGCGCAGCAGGCGGATCACTTCTGTCGTTGGCGCCATCGCCAGCACCAGCACCGGCAGAATCAGGTGGTACAGAGCGCTGACAATCATCTCATGCCGCCACGGTGAAGGACTCAGCCAGGCGTCAATCAGCGCAAAGCCGGAGATATTCTGCACCGGATAGAGCAGGTCGTGACGTCCCGATACCGGCAGCCAGCCAAGGGTCAGCGAGAAGAACAGCGTCAGCAGCAGTGCCAGCCAGAAGATGGGGGCAGAGAAGCCGACCAGTGCCAGCGCACTGATGGTTTTATCCTGCCATTTATTGCGCATCACACCGGCGCAAATCCCCAGCGGGATACCGACCAGCAGCGCAAACAGAAATGCCAGGATACAGAGCTCCATGGTGGCCGGGAAAACCTCACGCAGCTGCAGCCCAATTTCCTGACCGTTGGTGCTGGAGACGCCGAAATCAAACTGCAGCATCCCTTTGAACCAGAACCACCAGGCATCAGAGAGCGCAGCGCCTTCCAGCGGGGCGTTAGGGGTAAAGTAGCTCAGACTGAAGCTGACCAGCGACAGCAGGAACAGGGTAATGAGCAGCAGCAGCAGGCGGCGCAAAATGTAGATGATCACTTACTTACCCTCATCAGCTTCACGATAAACCCCGACAAACGAGGCGTTGCCAAACGGACTCAGTACCAGCCCTTTGATGTCATGACGAAATGCCTGCAGTCGCAGAGAGGAGGCCAGCGGCAGCACCGGTAACTCCTGCGCCAGAATCTGCTGCGCTTTGTCATAACTGTCGATGCGGCCAGAAAGTTGTTGCGATAGCAGAGCATTCTGCAGCGTTTCGTCGAAAGCCGGAGAGCACCAGTGCGCGTAATTGGTCTGCGAGCGGATCGCCGCACAGCTGAGCAGCGGGCGGAAGAAACTGTCCGGATCGTTACTGTCGGTAGCCCAGCCTGACAGCGTCAGATCGTGATTCATCGCCATCAGCTGCGCCTCCTGAAAACGGCCCTCAACCGGCACAATGGTCAACCGGACACCAACCTGCGCCAGATCCGCCTGTAGCAGTTCGGCGGTTTTGAGCGGGCTGGGATTCCACGACTGCGAGGCGGCAGGCACAACCAGCCTCAGATGAAGGTCGCTGATGCCGAGTGCGGCCAGCGCGGCGCGGGACTTTTCCGGATCGTAGCCGGTAATACGCGCATCATTGTCATAAGCCCAGGACGCGCGCGGTAATATCGAAGCGGCCGTTTCAGCAGTGCCGTAATAGATCGACTCCATCAACCGCTCATTGTTGATGGCCAGCGCCAGCGCATGCCGCACTTCAGGACGGTCGAGCGGCGGTTTACGGGTATTAAAAGCCAGATAGGCGATGTTCATACCGGGACGCAGTGTCATCCGCAGGCGCGGGTCATCGCGCAGTATGCTGAGCTGGCTTGCAGCGGGATAGGCAAGTACATCGCATTCACCGGTTAACAGTTTGGAGAGACGACCGGTTCCGCCGGAGCCAAGATCGATCACCGCCTGTTGCAGACGCGGTACCCCACGCCAGTAGTGAGGATTGCGCGCCAGACGGATGTACTGACCGGTGCGATATTCACTGAGCTGATAAGGACCGGTGCCCACTGGCTGACGATCCATCTCTTCCTGACGGCCCTTAGCGGTGAGCTGGTCGGCATACTCTTTCGACAATACCGGCGCATAGTGGGTCGCCATATGCCACAGGAACGAGGCATCCGGGCTGTTAAGCCTGAACTCAACCGTTCTGTTGTCGATCTTCTTCACGCTCTGTACGGAATCGGAAAATTGCAGACTATCAAAGTAGGGGTAGTTACCGCCGTTGACGTTATGCCAGGGGTGATGACGGTCAAACATCCTTGCGAAGCTGAATACCACATCGTCGGCGTTCAGCGGCCGGGTCGGGCGAAACTGATTGGTTTGCTGAAACTGGACGCCGCTTCGCAGATGAAAGCGATACGTCGCGCCGTTATCGCGTACTTCCCAGCTCGACGCCAGATAGGGCTTAAGACGATAGGTGTAGGGATCGACATCCAGTAAGCGGTCATACAACTGTGCTGCCAGCGTATCGACAGTCAGCCCGCTGCTGGCCATCTGCGGATTAAAGGTGTTCAGCGTGCCGCTGACGCAATAGACAAAGCCGGTCTGACGTATATCACCGGCAGGCGCTGACCACGCAGGGGCACTTAACGCGCTGAGGCCAAGCAACAGCGAACAAAGTAGTTTTGACATAGAACTCAACGATTTTGAGGCATTAACCAGAGTGTATCGCAAAGCAGGCAGAGTCCCAAAACCTGCAACGGCTGCCAGACTGATTTTCGTCATAGCGAAACGAAATGTGCATACAAACGGTGTGGTAATGAGAAAAATTCTCAATAACTGCTTTACAGATGATAATAAGAATGATTATTATTCACCTGCACTTCGACGGTGACTCTGCCGAAGAAGAGCACGACATTGCTCACATTGCTTCCAGTATTGTTGCCCGTCTTTATGGCGGGCTTTTTTTTTGACTGGTGTGATGGAGGCGGCAGTGAGGGGGGCGTCACAGAGCAAAGTCCATGGCGGGTCAATGCGTCATTAAAAATGACAACCGGTGTAGGTGAAATCCGGGTTTATCTACACACATTTCGTTCTGATGTGGTATCTCATAAAAGTTTTAACAGAACTCCAGGGGATATTTAAAAAGGCACGATATATGGAAGGCAAAACAGGGTAAGGGCCTTCTTAAAAAGTATAAAAAAACAATACAGATTAATTAAATGTCAGAAAACCCCCGGCTTCTGCCTGATATAAATACTGTTATTTGAGTCATGAGAAATCATTTATATTTCTGCGATCATCTGATTGATCAACGTTGAGGTTTTATCAACGCATACTTAACAAACAGAGAAACGCAGTTATCATAAGCCTAACCTCCGGCCATCACATTCCTGACAATGAATAAATTCCAGAAAAACGCTCAGGCTTTTCAGCATTCATCCTTTCGTTATCTCTTTTTCGGACGTCTCTTCACCGTACTGGGCAATGGAATTGCTCCCATTGCGCTGGCCTTTGCAGTACTGGACATTGGCGGCTCTGCTTCTGACTTAGGGATGGTAGTGGCGTCCCGCTCACTGTTCAACGTGCTGTTTCTGCTGGTGGGGGGTGTCATTGCCGATCGCTACTCACGCAGCCGGGTATTAGTCGTATCGGCGCTGGTTGCCGCTGTTTCTCAGGCTTTTGTTGCATGGTCTGTGCTTGAGGGTTCAGCCTCTGTCATTAGCCTCACCTTACTAGGCGCTCTGAATGGTGCGTCAGCAGGCATCGCTCTGCCAGCTTCGTCTGCGCTGGTTCCACAGGTCGTGCCTGCCAGGCATCTGCGTCAGGCCAACGCTTTGATTCAGCTCGGTGTTTATGGCGGCACGGTGATGGGAGCATCGCTGGGCGGTGTTATCACCAGTGCTGTCGGACCGGGTTGGGGACTGGCAATTGATGCCCTGGGCTTTGCCGCTTCTGCGCCCCTTTATTTCTTCATTCGTGTCAACGCAGAGAAGGCCGGAACCTTGTCGGGCAATATCCTGCAGGATTTAAAAGAGGGGTGGGCGGAATTTGCTGGCCGAAGCTGGATTTGGTCGATAGTCGTCCAGTTCGCTGTTATCAACGTCGCTTTCAATGGCATCGTCGTGGTACTGGGCCCGATGATTGCTGACGCCTCATTCGGACGCACACAATGGGGGATAATTGTAGCTGCCCACAGTGCAGGGTTAATCGCTGGTTCTTTACTGGCCATGAAATGGCATCCACGTCGCGATCTCTTCACTGGCGCTATGCTGGCAGGACTTTACGCCCTCCCGATATTTATGCTGAGTCAGAATGCAACAGCAATATGGCTGATAGCAGGGTTCTTTATTGCCGGCACTACATTAGGTCTGTTCGGCGTAATATGGGCGCACTCCTTACAGACTCATATTCCACCGGATAAACTCGCCCGCGTCTATGCCTATGATGCAATGGGTTCTTTTATTGCCATTCCCTTTGGACAGCTGGTAGCGGGTCCGCTGGCAGCAAAATATGATATGAGCAATGTGCTGCTGATGTCAGCGCTGGCCGTAATCATTGCTACGGCTGGCGTCGGACTGGTTCCCGCCGTCCGACAGCCTGAAAAAATGGGCGTTCAGCCGCGCAGTCTGTAAAAGATATATTTGTTAAGGCCTGAACAGTCTGATATCGGACTGATTTAACATCTTAAGCGCAGGCCTTCTGTTCCATGCATCTGAGTAGTGAATATTACCATCGATTATTTTCCTGGTAATTTTTTCAACCTGCAGACTCACATTTTCGATGTGATTCTTTCTGTCGTTATCCGCTAATTTCACATTCGGGACGCCGCAGTTGACGCCGGTCATTTTTACATTTTCATCAGGACGCTGTAATAGCAGATATCCTGACCGGCATCGTTGATGTGGTAAAACATGATCTCTGCGCTTTCGCGTGCCTGACCGGTCGCGGCAGAACGGATTAACTCTCCGCTTTTATATCGTGTTTCTTCATCATTGCGCGTAGCTGATGGTAAGTGACGCCTAATAATCCGGCAGCGCGGCGCTGGTTATAACGAGCCTGGTGCAGACTGGCATCGACCAGATCCCGCTCCTGCTGATTCTGCCATTGACGCAGATCCAGCGGCAGTTCAGGCAGGCCGCCACTCTGCGTCTCCTGGCTGGACCGCGGGAGCAGAACCGGTTCAGAGCGTGAAGCGAACGGATTGATAATGACATTATCCAGTGGCAACTCGCTGCTGTTATGACGATAGACGGAGCGCTCAACCACGTTTTTTAGCTCGCGAACATTGCCGGGCCAGTGGTAATCAAGCAGGGCCTGCTGCGCCCTGGCGGTAAAGCCGGGAAACAGCAACAGGCCAAGCTCGCGGCACATCTGGATAGCAAAATGTTCGGCCATCACCAGGATATCACTGCGCCGTTCGCGCAGTGGCGGCAACTGAACCACATCAAAGGCAAGACGATCCAGTAAATCGGCGCGAAATTTTCCTGCCGCCGCCAGGGCGGGCAAATCTTCGTTGGTGGCGCAGACCAGCCGTACATTAACCTGCAGGGCATGATTGCCGCCTACGCGCTCCAGCTGCCCGTACTCAATTACCCTGAGCAGTTTTTCCTGCACCAGCATCGGTGCGGTTGCCAGCTCATCCAGAAACAGCGTGCCGCCGTCAGCACGTTCAAAACGTCCCAGATGGCGCTTCTGTGCGCCGGTAAAGGCACCGGCTTCATGACCAAACAGCTCAGAGTCGAGCAGATTCTCATTCAGCGCGGCGCAGTTCAGTGAAATAAAGGGTCCCTGCCACCGGTCAGAAAGATAATGCAGCCGGCTGGCGATCAGCTCTTTACCCGTGCCGCGCTCGCCAATCACCATCACCGGTTTCTCAAGGGGAGCCAGTTTTGAAACCTGCTCCAGTACCTCAAGAAAATTATTAGACTCACCCAGCAGATTATCATTTGTGCCTGTCATGATGAATTTCGCCACCCCTTAATCATTTTGACTATCTTAAAGCAAGGTGAAAAAACTGTAAAGTTTAAAAGTGTTTTAAAATCAACAATATATAAAGTTGGCACGCATATTGTATTAAACAGGCAGGGCTTCACGTTTTAAAACATTAAAAGAGGAACATCATTATGGGTATTTTTTCTCGTTTCGCTGACATCGTAAATGCCAACATTAATTCCCTGCTGGAGCGTGCGGAAGATCCACAGAAACTGGTCCGCCTGATGATTCAGGAAATGGAAGACACGCTTGTCGAAGTGCGCTCCACCTCTGCACGGGCGCTGGCTGAAAAGAAACAGTTGTCACGCCGTATTGAGCAGGCAGAGCTGCAGCAGGCTGACTGGCAGGAAAAAGCGGAGCTTGCGCTGCGCAAAGACAAAGATGATCTGGCCCGTTCGGCGCTGATTGAAAAACAGAAACTCACCGACCTGATCGCCTCCCTGAAACAGGAAGTGGGCCAGGTTGAAGAGACGCTGGAACGCATGAAAGGCGAAATCAGCGAGCTGGAGAAAAAACTGAGCGAGACGCGTGCCCGTCAGCAGGCGCTGACCCTGCGTCATCAGGCGGCTTCTTCATCACGCGATGTGCGTCGTCAGCTCGACAGCGGCAAAATCGACGAAGCGATGGCTCGGTTTGAGTCTTTTGAACGTCGCATTGACCACATGGAAGCGGAAGCTGAAAGCCACGGTTTTGGTAAACCGAAAACCCTGGACCAGCAGTTTACTGACCTGAAAGCGGATGATGAAATCAGCCAGCAGCTTAATGCGCTGAAAGCCAAAATGAACCGCAGTGAGTAATCATCGACGTTGCGATAAGTGATTAAGGAGAGTCAATGAGCGCACTTTTTCTCGCCATACCGCTAACGATCTTCGTGCTGTTTGTCGCACCGATCTGGTTATGGCTGCATTACAGCAACAAACGCAACGGCGGTTCGGAACTGTCGCAAAGCGACATCCAGCGGCTGCAGCGCGTCACGCAGGATGCGCAGCGGATGCGTGAACGTATTGATGCGCTGGAAGCGATTCTGGACGCTGAGCATCCCAACTGGAGGCAGCCATGATGAAAGGTCGTAAGTTATGGCGCAAGCCTGATGAAGGCAAGCTGATGGGCGTCTGCGCGGGTCTGGCAGAGTATCTCGACATCCCGGTTCGCCTGCTGCGGGTTATTGTGGTGTTATCGCTGTTCTTTGGACTGTTTGTCTTTACGGTGATCGCCTATTTCGTGCTGGGTTTTGTGCTGGATGAGAAGCCTGCCAACGTCAGTGACGGCGAGCGCCAGCCAACCGCCAGCGAGTTGCTGGATCAGCTGGAGAGCACTCTGCAACGGGATGAGCGCAACGTGCGCGACCTGGAACGCTATGTCACGTCTGAAACCTTCAGCGTACGCAGCCGCTTCCGTCAGATTTAATTCTGCTATTACCGGGCCTGTTTCAGGCCCGAACGCTGGCTCAATGGAGGTGTTAATGTCTTTTTCGCGATCCACTGCTTTTCGTCACCGCGCGGCACCTGCATTGAAGTCGGCGGCTAAATTCATCATTATCAATGCTGTTACCTACGGTCCCGCTGGTGTGACTGGCTGGGCGGTGAAATCGGTAGCGCGACGCCCGTTACGTCTGCTGCTGGCTGTGGCACTTGAGCCACTGCTGAAACGCGTGATGAACCGGGTGGCATCGCGCTTCATCAGGGAGAACGATGAAAAGACTGCAAACTGAATTAGTGGCGTTGATGAACCGTGGCGTTGATCGCCACCTGCGACTGGCGGTCACCGGCTTAAGCCGCAGCGGTAAAACCGCCTTTATCACCTCACTGGTTAATCAGCTTTTAACGGTTCACAGCGGCGCTCGTTTGCCGCTGTTTTCCGTTGTACGGGATGAGCGTCTGCTGGGCGTAAAACGGGTGCCGCAGCGTGACATGGGCACGGCGCGTTTTACCTACGACGAAGGCCTGGCTCAGCTCTACAGCTCGCCACCCGCCTGGCCCACGCCAACCCGCGGCGTCAGCGAAATGCGTCTGGCGCTGCGCTACCGGCCCAACGATTCACTGCTGCGCCACCTGAAAGAGACGGCGACACTCTATCTTGAGATTGTCGACTATCCCGGCGAATGGCTGCTGGATCTCCCGATGCTGGCGCAGGATTACCTCGCCTGGTCCCGACAGATGAACGGTCTGCTGCAGGGCGACCGCGCTGAGTGGGCTAAACCGTGGCGCGCACTCTGCGAAAAACTCGACCCGTTGGCACCCGCTGATGAAACCCAACTGGCGGAAATTGCTGCCGCCTGGACCGACTACCTGCATCGCTGTAAAACGGAAGGCTTACACTTTATTCAGCCTGGTCGCTTCGTACTGCCCGGCGATATGGCCGGTGCGCCCGCACTGCAGTTCTTCCCCTGGCCGACTTCTGATGAGGCGCAACTGACTAAGCTGGCGCAGGCCGACAAAGGCAGTAACTTCAGCATGTTGCAGCAGCGGTTTCACTACTATTGTCAGCATGTGGTCAAAGGCTTTTATAAAAATCATTTCCTGCGTTTTGATCGCCAGATTGTGCTGGTTGACTGCCTGCAGCCGCTGAATAGCGGCCCCCAGGCGTTCAATGATATGCGACTGGCACTTACGCAACTGATGCAGAGTTTTCATTATGGTCAGCGCACGTTGTTCCGCAGGCTGTTCTCACCGGTGATCGATAAATTACTGTTTGCCGCCACCAAGGCGGACCATATTACCAGCGATCAGCATGGCAACATGGTCTCCCTGCTGCAGCAACTGGTGCAGGATGCCTGGCAGAACGCGGCGTTTGAAGGCATCAGTATGGACTGCATCGGGCTTGCGTCAGTGCAGGCGACACAGAGCGGGCTGGTCGATCATCGTGGCGAGAAGATCCCGGCCCTGCGCGGTCATCGTCTGGCGGATGGCGAGCCGCTCACCGTCTATCCTGGCGAAGTGCCGCCGCGCCTGCCCGGTAATGCGTTCTGGCAGCAGCAGGGCTTTCAGTTTGAACAGTTCCGGCCGCAGCAGCTCGACGTCGATCGTCCGCTGCCGCATATCCGCATGGATGCCGCGCTGGAATTTTTATTAGGAGATAAATTGCGATGAGCGATCCGCTGAAGCCGCGTATCGATTTTGCCCGTCCGCTGGATGAGAGCAGCACGACGCCGCTGCGCCCGGCGCAGACCTTTGAAGCAGAAGCGCAGGCTGCGTTTCTGGCGGTGCAGGATGAAGATGCCGCCGTTGAAGAGGAGGGCGCAGGTGAACGGACGGTAGAAGCCGCGCTGAAGCCTAAGCGCAGCCTGTGGCGCAAAATGGTGACAGCAGGCGCGCTACTGTTTGGCGTCAGCGTGATGGCGCAGGGTGTACAGTGGACGCACGATGCCTGGCTGGCCCGCGACTGGTTTTCGCTGGGCAGCGGCGTGGCAGGTGGCCTGATCGTCCTGGCAGGTGTGGGCGCGCTGACCACCGAGTGGCGTCGCCTCTATCAGTTGCGTCAGCGCGCAGAGGAACGGGATGTGGGCCGCGAGCTGCTGCACAGTCATGGCATCGGCAAAGGCCGCGCATTCTGCGAAAAGCTGGCGCAGCAGGCGGAGCTGGATCAGGCGCATCCGGCTCTGCAGCGCTGGCATGCTTCACTGCATGAAACCCACAATGACAGTGAAATTGTCCGTTTATATGCGCAACTGGTGCAGCCAGTGCTGGATCGCCAGGCGCGACGCGAGATCAGCCGTCATGCCGCTGAAGCCACACTGATGATCGCGGTCAGCCCGCTGGCGCTGGTGGATATGGCGTTTATCGCCTGGCGTAATCTGCGGCTGGTCAATCGTATTGCAGCAATCTATGGCATTGAGCTGGGCTACTTCAGCCGCATCCGGCTATTCCGTCTGGTGCTGCTTAATATGGCCTTTGCCGGGGCGTCCGAACTGGTGCGGGAAGTTGGCATGGACTGGATGTCGCAGGATATCGCCGCCCGGCTTTCTACGCGGGCTGCGCAGGGTATTGGTGCAGGTTTATTAACCGCAAGACTGGGCATCAAAGCGATGGAGCTTTGCCGTCCGTTGCCCTGGCTGGAGCAGGATAAGCCAAGGCTCGGCGACTTTCGTCGTGAGCTGCTGGGCCAGTTGAAAGAGGCGCTGCAGAAGGGTGGCAATAAGTCAGCCTGAATCTCTGATGGACAACAGAGGCGGCCTGGCCGCCTCTATTATTTAGTGCGGCTGACGCAGGACCTGCCGCGAATCAATAGTCAGGCATTTACCCGGACAGGCAGATTCATCGGTGATCACCGGGTCCGCTGGCAGCGTAAAAGCCATTCCGTTTTTCTCCCTGATAAAATGCGCCATTCCGGCGAATGTCCATGACATGCTCAGCCCAAGCCCACCGAAATCATCATATTTACGTAACGTCGCAACCTTCGGCAGGTACTCGCCGGTCAGGCGATAATGGAGTGCGCCATTAAAATCTTTCGGAACCTGCTGAATGATTGCCTGATCGAGCAGAGCAAACTCTTTGCGAGCCGGAACTGAGTAGCCGTTGATCAGATGGCTTATCGTCAGCGAGCCAGCCGCTATCACCAGCAGCGCATAAAAAGGCTTTTTCCATTTTAACTTTTTGCTGATTTCAAACAGACCGAGAATAAATGCGCTGGTGGTAATCAGCGCACCGGCAATTAATGTGCGGTAAGCCGCCATGCTTTCGCTGACAATCAGATTAGGCAGTGCGGCAATCAGCAGTAAGACAAACATCAGATAAAATTTGTCGTTGCCCGCGGCTTTAATTTTTTTAAGTCCAAAACCAATAATAATCGATGAGACAATCACCGACACCGTTTTTGCGCCGAGGTCAAAGTTGCAGATCACGTTCTTCAGGTATTCGGTAAAAAACCATTTCAGCTTAACCGGGATGTCGTAGCTGAATGCCGAGCGGGGCAGCGTGTGACCATAAAGCTGGACGGGCAGCACTTTCGAGGCGATTAGCGCAGCAAACATGCCTGCACCCAGCACTATCAGGGAGATGAGCGCCTGTTTCTTATTAATTTTCCGCGCGGAAAAGCAGAGGTCCAGCGCAGCAAAGAAGGTGAAGCTCATCGCGGCCGGTTGGTAGAGACAGAAAGCGATGGTCAGCAGGCAGAATGCTAACAGGCGGGCTGAGATGCCCGGTTTAATCGACAAACGGTAGCTGGAACCCGCCAGTAAAATCGCAGCGATATAGGGGAAGCAGGATGCCCATGCAACGTAAACCTGAAATGAAGGGAGCAGACAAAGCAATAATGCAAAAGTGATCCGCTGAGCCTGATTCTCCAGCAGCCCATCTTTCTGACAAAGAGTATAGATGTAATACCCGGTGAAAATGAGCAGAACAATCGCGACAGAACGCAGCAGCGCCAGCCGCTCTACGCTCTCTACCAGAAAAGAGGCGCTGTACTGAATAATCCCATACACCGGCCTGCCGGATAGCGTATCCCAGTTTAAGATGCTGAGCTTGTCAACGTTTGCCCAGTAGAGATTCGTCCAGTCATCGGTATAGGCGTAATGGGTTAAATATGCGGGGCTATAAACAATCAGAAAAACTACCGCAATAAGAAAAAAAACCTTACGGCGTGCCAGTACGGTATCAGTGGTGAACATCTCACATCCTTATTAATCAGGCTATCTCTCTGCGCCTGAACGCGCGGTTTAATCCGTGTTCTGAGGTGGGGGCAAACGGGTCGTCGCGGATTTTCGCAAAATATAGCGAGGCCGGTTTTTGGTTTCCATATAGATGCGGCCAATATATTCACCCAACACGCCAATGCCAATAAGCTGAACACCACCGAGAAACAGCACCGATACCAGAATAGAGGGGTAACCCGGCACCGGATTACCGAACAGCAGTTTATCCACGATCATCCAGAGTCCATACAGGAAGGCCAGCGAGGCCACTAAGAAACCCAGATATGACCAGATGCGTAGCGGAACAGTAGAGAATGAGGTCAGTCCCTCCAGCGCAAGATTCCACAGCTTCCAGCCCCCGAATTTACTGCGGCCAGCCATTCGCTCAGTGCGCACATATTCCACGATGTCCGTCTGTCCGCCCACCCAGCTCAGAATGCCCTTCATAAAGAGATTCTTCTCAGGCAGCAGCTTAATGTTCTCAACCACTTCTCGCGACATCAGCCGGAAATCACCGACGTTCTCTTCTATCTGCGGATCGCTGATGCTGTTGTGCAGCTTATAAAACCAGTGCGCTGTTTTGCGTTTGAGGTGACCATCGGCACGTCTGTCAATCCGCTTGGCTAACACGATATCAGCGCCCGCCTGCCATTTTCGGATCATGTCGGGAATAATCGTGATCGGATCCTGCAAATCCACATCAATCGGGATCACGGCGTCGCCGGTGGCGGCTTCCAGTCCGGCAAACAGCGCCGGTTCCTTGCCGAAATTACGGATAAACGACAGGCTGCGCACCAGGGGATCGCGCTGACTCAGTTGAGTTATCAGTTTATACGTTGCGTCTGTGCTGCCATCATCGATAAATACAATCTCAACCTGCCACTCTGCAAGCGCTTCATATTTTCTGACAGCATCATAAAAAAGAGGGATAACCTCCTCTTCATTAAATACCGGCACCACCAAAGAGATTTTCATTATTCTCCTTTGAATATGACAAAGCGGGAAAAAAGAAAGCCACATACCAGACTGATAGCCGATGAAGCAATCAATGTCATGATCGGATAGAGGCCCAACTGGTCAGCCAGATAACCTACGCTGAATGCCATCGCGCCCATAAAAACGACGTAAAGACTATAACGCCATGCCGTGGCCTGCTGTTTAAAGGTCCAGCGCGCATTAACAAAGAAAGAGAAGGTGACGGCCATGCAAAAAGCAATCAGGTTAGCAGTCGACTGCATGAGACCCAGGCTCAGCGCGAGGAAAAAGGTCAGCCAATGAATCAGGGTATTAACCATACCCACAGTCAAATATTTTGCGAAGAAAGTCAGCATTTTATAATCAATTTTAATCAATTAAGAAAAATATACCGTAATCAGCCCGCAATCAACAGTCCGGCGCTGACTAAGACTGACATTCAGCCGGAAATGAGAGTCGACAGCAGGTCAGTACAAAACTCCGCCATACGAGCCAGAACTGTCAACATTTCCTGACAGATACCTTTATGCAGGTGCGCCACATAGCGTATTATTGTTTTATCTGAACCTGATTAAGGCGAACGCAATGCGTCTGGAAGTGTTCTGTCAGGACCGTATCGGTCTGACGCGTGAGCTGCTTGACCTGCTGGTGGCACGCAACATTGATTTACGCGGTATCGAAATCACGGCACTGGGCCGCATCTACCTGAACTTTTCTGCACTGGAATTTGACGCCTTCAGTAATCTGATGGCGGAAATCCGGCGTACACCCGGCGTAACAGATGTGCGCACGGTAACGTACATGCCCTCTGAACGGGAGCATCGGGCGCTGAGTGCGCTGCTGGTGGCGATGCCGGATCCGGTTTTCTCCATCGATCTGAAAAGCAAGGTTGAACTGGCGAATCCCGCTGCTCAGAACCTGTTTAATCTCGATGAAGAGAAGATGCGCAACTTTAGCGCCGGTCATCTGATTAACGGCTTTAATTTCATGCGCTGGCTCGAAAGCGATCGTGTTGAGGCGCAGGCCCAGCATGTCGTCATTGAGGGGCGTGATTTTCTGATGGAGGCACGTCCTATCTACCTGCCGGGTGAAGAGGGCCAGAGCGACAGGCCGGTTGGGGCGATGGTGATGCTGAAGTCGACAGCCCGTATGGGCCGCCAGTTGCAGAATCTGGTGGTCACTGACGAATCGGAGTTTGACCATATCATTGCCGTCACGCCGAAGATGCGTCAGGTCGTCGATCAGGCACGTAAACTGGCGATGCTTGATGCGCCGCTACTGATTGTTGGCGACACCGGCACCGGGAAAGATATGCTGGCACGCGCCTGTCATCTGCGTAGTGCCCGCGGGAAAAATCCTTTTCTGGCGCTGAACTGTGCCTCTTTGCCCGACGATGTTGCCGAAAGCGAACTGTTTGGTCATGCAGCCGGCGCTTATCCGAATGCGCTGGAAGGCAAAAAAGGCTTTTTTGAGCAGGCCAATGGCGGCTCGGTACTGCTGGATGAGATTGGCGAGATGTCGCCAAGAATGCAGACCAAGCTGCTGCGTTTTCTTAATGACGGCACTTTCCGTCGCGTCGGCGAAGAGCATGAAGTCCATGTCAATGTGCGGGTGATTTGCGCCACGCAGAAGAACCTGATTGAACTGGTGCAGCGCGGGGAGTTTCGCGAAGATCTCTTCTACCGTCTCAATGTACTGACGCTGCAACTGCCGCCGCTGCGCGATCGTCCACAGGACATTCTGCCACTGACTGAGATGTTTGTGGCCCGCTTCGCGGATGAGCAGGGAATGGCGCGTCCTCGTCTCTCGCCACAGCTCAATGCGTTTCTGACCCGTTATGCCTGGCCTGGCAACGTGCGTCAGTTGAAAAACGCGCTGTATCGGGCATTAACCCAGCTGGAAGGTTACGAGCTTCGTCCACAGGATATCGTGTTGCCCGAACAGGCGCTGGATGTGTCACTCGGCGATGAAGCCCTGGAAGGGACGCTGGATCAGATCACCAGCCGTTTCGAACGCTCGATTCTGACGCGGCTTTATCTCTCTTATCCCAGTACCCGAAAGCTGGCAAAACGGCTGGGTGTATCACACACCGCGATTGCCAATAAGCTGCGGGAATATGGTCTGGGGCAGAAGCGTACCGAAAGCGAATAAGCTTCTCAGTTCCTCTTCGCAGACTCATGGCGAATCTGGCAGCAATAGATTAGCTCAACGCGCAGGGAACGGGGGCAGAGAAGGAAAGCGTCCCGCACCATGAACAAAAACGCCAGGCGTTTTTGAACAATGCGAAGCGTTGGCCCGGCTACGGGCGCCCCTCAGGGATGAGGGGCGTAATTGTGCCAGCCGAGCGGTCATGGATGACAGATTTTGCGTCTTTCCGATCTGACCCGGTTTTTGTGCAGGCTCGATCTGATAGCTAATCGAGCCTGGCAATATCTGTAACATCGGCGGATAACCAGGTTATCCGCTTTTTTATTACTTCAACGCGGCCAGTGCAGCGTCGTAATCAGGCTCAGTAGTGATTTCATCCACCAGCTGGCTGTAGATTACTTTATCGTTCTCATCCAGCACGACCACCGCACGCGCAGTCAGGCCTTCCAGCGCACCATCGGCAATTTCCACGCCATAATCATACTTAAACTCTGAGCCGCGCAGCGTCGACAGGGTCACAACGTTACTCAGGTTTTCTGCACCACAGAAACGTGACTGGGCAAACGGCAGGTCCGCAGAAATACACAGCACCACCGTATTATTCAGTTCACTCGCGGCCTGATTGAATTTGCGCACAGATGAAGCACAGACGCCGGTATCAACACTCGGGAAAATGTTCAGAATTTTGCGTTTTCCTGCATACTCAGAGAGCGCAACGTTGACCAGATTTTTAGCGACCAGTGTGAAAGCTTTGGCTTTATCGCCAGCCTGAGGAAACTGACCAGCAACCGGTACGGCGTTACCCTGAAAATGAACAGTCTGAGACATAGTGATTCCTTTTGATGAAAAAAAAGATCTGACACAAAACGGCTAAAGATAGCCGTTGTTTATGACATAAATGTTAAGGGTTTACGAGTTCAATTGTTGAATTTAACGTGGCGCTCTGCCACTGCGTCCTACATTGTGGAGTGGAAATGAGAACGGTAAAAAGTTATCCCGAAGCCTGGCCATTGCATACGCCGTTTGTCATTGCCCGTGGAACGCGAACCGAAGCCAAAGTGGTGGTGGTTGAAATTGAGGAAGACGGCGTCAAAGGCGTCGGAGAAGCGACCCCCTATGCGCGCTACGGTGAAAGCGAGGCGTCAGTACTGGCGCAAATCGCCACGCTGCTGCCGGCGCTGCAACAGGGCATGACGCGTGAAGCGCTGCAACAGGCTCTGCCTGCTGGTGCCGCGCGCAACGCCATTGACAGCGCCCTGTGGGATTTAGCCGCACATCAGCAGCAGAGCAGCCTCTGGCAGCTTAGTGGCGTTACCCCCCCTGAGGATGTGGTCACCGCACAGACCGTCAGTATCGATACCCCGGAAGCGATGGCCAGCAGCGCGCTGGCGCTGTGGCAGCATGGTGCAACGCTGCTGAAGGTTAAGCTGGACGATAATTTCATCACCGAACGGCTGATGGCGATCCGCGCCGCCGTGCCGGACGCGACCCTGATTGTGGATGCCAATGAGTCATGGCACGCCGAAGGCCTGGCGGCACGCTGTCAGTTACTGGCCGATATCGATGTGGCGATGCTTGAGCAGCCTCTGCCCGCGGATGTGGATGCGGCACTGGAGAACTTTATCCATCCGTTACCGATCTGCGCTGATGAGAGCTGTCATACCCGCGAAAGCCTGGCGGCACTACGAGGCCGTTATGAGATGGTCAACATTAAACTGGATAAAACGGGCGGACTGACCGAGGCGCTTGCACTGGCCGATGCGGCTCAGCAGCAGGGTTTTGCGGTGATGCTGGGCTGCATGCTTTGTACCTCGCGGGCAATACGCGCTGCGCTGCCGCTGGTGCCGCAGACCCGCTTCGCCGATCTCGACGGGCCAACCTGGCTGGCGGTCGATGCAGAACCGGCGATCAACGTGCGCAACGGTCAGCTGATTATTGCTGCCAGCGCAGCAGGTTAACCATCATTTCAAGGTAAGTCTCCGTGGCTTCATCCACGGAAATGACCGGCATTTCAGCGGTCACGCAGGGCAGACTGAGATCGTGACACCAGCTGCCGAATGAGCCTGGCGTGTCATAGCCGACGCTGCTGACTCGGGGAAGGCGGGTATGGCTGGCCAGCCAGCCGCCAATCTCCACCTGATGCGGATCGTCAATACAGCCCAGCGGTTCATGCCATGAGACGATCCAGCACGGCTTAAGCTGATGAATCAGGGCACAGAGCGCCTGGGTTTCCGGTTCAGAACCCGGATGCGTGCCGGTTGAGAGCGCCACATCTCGCGCATCGGCCGCACTGTTCCAGCGATACACCGTCTCGCCTGACTGCCAGTTTGCTGCCGGGAAATTACGGTTGAGATCGACGCCATTTGCATTAGCGCGCAGCCCGAGCTGACAGCCATCCGGATTGATCGCTAATACCACGTGGTGCCGACGCATGCCGTCGGGCAGCGTGCGCAATGCGGCGGAAAGCGTCGCAATGGCCGCATTCTCATCACCGTGGGTGCCGGCCAGGATCAGACCGCTATCGGCATCGCCCAGAGGGGCCGGAAACCACAACAGCGGTGCGCCCAGCACAGAGCGGCCATACTGCTGATAGGGAACGTCAAGTTTGCCCCGCAGGGGACGCGGATGGAGTAGTGACATACTCATTTCCTCAAAGGGTTTTACTCAAAGTAGCGGAAAAGCTGTGCGCGGAAAATAGCTATTTATCTGTCAGCCATTTGCGCTAAAGTGCCCTGCACACGCTGCATCAGCAACAGACTGATGCAGCACTTCTTTAGGGTAAAGGAGTGATGATGGTTAAGACCTTTCGCATGACGCTGGCAGCAATCAGTCTGAGTAGCGTTATCACACCCGCTATCGCGGCGAATCTACCCGCTGGCGCACAGCTGGCCGAACAGCAGCAGATCGTTCGCCACATTAAAGATGAACCCGCTTCACTTGATCCGCTTAAAGCGGTCGGCCTGCCGGAAATTCAGGTGATTCGCGATCTGTTTGAAGGCCTGACCAATCAGGATGCGCAGGGCAAAATTGTGCCGGGCGTGGCGCAGAGCTGGAGCAGTAGCGACAACAAAACCTGGGTCTTCACCCTGCGCAATAACGCGCGATGGTCAAACGGCGATCCGGTTACCGCACAGGATTTTGTCTACAGCTGGCAGCGCCTGGTCGATCCTAAAAACAGTTCGCCCTTTGCCTGGTTCGCGGGCTTAAGCGGCATTGAAAATGCGGCAGCGATTAACAAAGGTGAAATGACGCCCGATAAGCTGGGTGTGATCGCTCAGGGTAAAACGCAGCTGAAAGTGACGCTGGATCGTCCGGTGCCGTGGTTCCCGGCGCTGGTGGCTAACGTGGCGCTCTTCCCGGTTCCTCAGAAGATGATTGCGCAGGAGGGCGACAGCTGGACAGCACCCGGCAAACTGGTGGGCAACGGTGCCTATCAGCTCAGCGAGCGGGTGGTAAATGAAAAAATCGTTCTGATCCGTAATCCGGACTACTGGGATGATGCGCATTCGGTGCTGACAAAAGTAACCTTTGTCCCGATCAATGAAGAGTCGAGCGCCACCAAGCGCTATCGCGCGAATGATGTCGATATCACCGAATCCTTCCCTAAAAATATGTATGCGATGCTGAAAAAAACGTTGCCGGGAGAGGTCTACACACCTGACCAGTTGGGTACCTATTATTATGCCTTTAACACGCAGAAGGGGCCGACTGCCGATGTGCGAGTCCGCAAAGCGCTGTCATGGTCTATCGATCGCAAAGTGATTGCTGAAAAAGTGTTGGGCACCGGTGAGAAGCCAGCGTGGCACTTTACGCCAGATGTGACAGCCGGCTTTAAGCCATTGCCCACTTTCATGCAACAGCACGATCAGAACACCCTGAACGCGCAGGCGAAAGCGCTGCTCACCGCCGCCGGTTATGGCCCGGCTAAGCCGCTGAAACTTAAGTTGCTCTATAACACCTCTGAGAGTCATCAGAAGATTGCGATTGCCGTGGCCTCAATGTGGAAAAAGAACCTCGGGGCAGATGTCACGCTGGAGAATCAGGAGTGGAAAACTTATATCGACAGCCGTAATAGCGGGAACTTTGATGTGATCCGTGCTTCGTGGGTGGGTGACTACAATGAGCCATCTACCTTCCTGAATCTGCTGACCTCAGGCAACAGCAGCAATATTTCGCGTTTCAGCAACGCGGATTATGATGCGGTCATCGCCAAAGCCAGCAAAGAGACCAATGACCAGGCGCGCAACAGCGACTACAACCGGGCGGAGCAGATCCTGGCCGAACAGACGCCGATTGCTCCTATCTATCAGTACACCAATGGCCGCCTGATTAAACCCTGGGTCAAAGGCTATCCCATTACCAATCCTGAAGACGTCGCCTACAGCCGTGAACTCTGGATTGAAAAGCACTAAGCCACAGGTGGCCGGTTTTCCGGCCATCGGCTGACATCTTTCTACACAGCCCGGAGATTGCAACTCAACGCCGTCACGCTAGACTGTATCGTATTGATTTTAGTAGAGAGGGGACGGTGTGGACGTTATTGAAGGAAAAGCATTACAGGTTTCAGATGCCATTATTTCCTGCCAGCTGGATGGTAAGGGTGGAATGATCCCGATTGCTGAAGATGAAGTCATCCAGTGTGAGCAGCCCTGCTGGCTGCATCTCAACTATACCCATCGCAAGAGCGCCGAATGGCTGCAGTCAACGCCACAGATCCCCGATACGGTGCGTGACGCCTTAGCGGGCGACAGCATGCGTCCTCGCGTCAGCCGACTGGGCGACGGGTTTATGATCGTACTGCGCAGCGTCAACCACAATAGCGATGCACGTCGCGACCAGCTGGTAGTCATGCGGGTGTTTATCAACGATAAGCTCATCGTCTCGACCCGGCGGCGCAAAGTCTCTGCAGTCGATGAAGTGCTCACCGATTTGCAAAACGGTAATGGCCCGATTGACTGCGGCAGCTGGCTGGTAGATGTCTGTGATGCGCTGACCGATCACACCAGCGAATTTATCGAAGAGTTACATGACAAAATCATCGAGCTGGAAGATGCGCTGCTTGATCAGCGGATGCCCGCGCGCGGCGAGCTGGGCCTGCTGCGCAAGCAACTGATTGTGATGCGGCGTTACATGGCACCTCAGCGCGATGTCTATGCCAGGCTGGCCAGTGAAAAACTGGCCTGGATGGATGACAGCGAACGCCGCCGGATGCAGGAAATTGCCGACCGTCTGGGGCGCGGACTGGACGATCTGGATGCAGGCGTGGCACGCACCGCGATTCTGGCTGATGAAGTCGCCTCTGCAATGGCGGAGTCGATGAACCGCCGCACCTATACCATGTCACTGATGGCGATGATCTTTCTGCCCGCCACGTTTCTGACCGGCCTGTTTGGCGTTAACCTGGGCGGTATTCCGGGCGGTGAATGGAAATATGGGTTTTCAATCTTCTGTCTGCTGCTGGTGGCGCTGGCATCAGGGGTCGCGGGCTATCTGCGTAAACGGCGCTGGCTCTGATGCGGCAAAGGTGATGTCGGCATAGTCCCCTGTTTAAAGCGGAAATCCTGATATGTGGGTTGAAAATCGCGTTAAGCGAACAAAAGCTGATCGACATCAAGAACTCATTGTCGCTGCTGACGCAAACTCTCTCCCGCAGGTGAATGCAACGTCAAGCGATGGGCGTTGCGCTCCATATTGTCTTACTTCCATATTTAGAATTAATGCATAGCACATTTAATTCGAAACATGCCGGCCAGTGTGCCGGCTTTTTTTTGTCTGCCTGGCTGTAACGCCGTTCCTTATCTAAGCTTAAAGTCCATTCGCAAGAAAAGGAGTACGGCATGAGCGCGATTATTAACAGCGAGCCGATCCCCACGGATCCTGTCCCGATTCCTGAGCCCATTCCCCATCCGCAACCGCAGCCTGATCCGCCAACCGATCCGGAATTTCCGCCGATAATGGATCCACCGCCACATCGCAACATATAAAAAAAGGGCGTGCTGCTCGCAGCACGCCCTTAAACGTTCCCGCACTTATTTAATCTGTAGTACATCCAGACGCACGCTGATATCGGGTGCATCGTCTTCATCGATCCGCCAGCCTACAGGCTGTGAAGGCAGCGTTTCCCGGTCAAAGGCGAGATCGCCGCCATCAATGACTGCATCACCATGTTTGATGCCTTTAAAATCGAACAGATTGACATCGGCCAGGTGCGACGGCACCACGTTTTGCATCGCGCTGAACATGGTTTCGATGCGGCCAGGATAGCGCTTATCCCAGTCACGCAGCATATCGGCTACCACCTGACGCTGCAGGTTCGGCTGAGAACCGCAAAGGTTGCACGGGATAATCGGGAACTGACGCGCGTCGGAGAAGCGAATGATATCTTTCTCACGGCAGTAGGCCAGTGGACGGATCACAATCTGCTTACCATCGTCGCTCATCAGCTTTGGCGGCATGCCTTTCAGTTTTCCACCGTAGAACATATTCAGGAACAGCGTCTGCAGGATGTCATCGCGATGGTGGCCCAGCGCAATTTTAGTGCAACCGAGTTCTGTCGCGACGCGATAGAGAATGCCACGGCGCAGGCGTGAGCAGAGTGAACAGGTGGTTTTGCCTTCCGGGACCTTATCTTTGACGATGGAGTAGGTATCTTCTTCGACAATCCGGTACTCAACACCCTGCGACTCAAGATATTGCGGCAGGATGTGCTCAGGGAAGCCCGGCTGTTTCTGGTCGAGATTGACGGCAATCAGGCTGAAGTTGACCGGTGCGCTTTTTTGCAGACTGCGTAAAATTTCCAGCATGGTGTAGCTGTCTTTACCGCCCGACAGACAGACCATGATGCGATCGCCTTCTTCGATCATATTAAAATCTGCAATGGCTTCGCCGACATTACGACGCAAACGCTTCTGCAGTTTATTCAGGTTGTACTGTTCTTTCTTGCCAACCGTTTGATTATCTTGCATTTTTACCTATCTCAAAAACCAGAAAGCGTAGCTAAAGGGCGAATCGATGTACGCCCGGCCGGTCACTTCACTGTGATGTTACGAATATGCAGCGTATGGTACGGATTGTTGCCGCGAATGCCAGCCCGGAGTGAAGCAATCAGCGGATAATCACCATCAGCGTCACAGGCCGCGTTACCCGTCAGGGCGATTATTGCCGGAATGCGGTGCTGCGAAAGCGCGCGAGGAAAGAGGGCGAGCTTTGCTTAATCGTAAGCAAATGGAAAGTGTTCAGCTGCGCGATGTCAGCTGACGGGCACATCTTTCCACTGACAATCAATTTCATCACTGTGCGTTGAGCAGGAAGGCGGTGATGACGGGTAAGCATCAGTCCGCGCATGATCTCTTTTAACCGCACAGCCTGAGGCCATAAAAATGACAGAGATAATTAAAAAAAATTTCATCAGCACTACCGGATTAATAAAAAACATAGCATGCGCTGCTATGAATCAATCGGGCCTAAATAGATTCCGGGTTGTATTGTTCTGATTTGATGTACATCAAAAGAAATGCTTTCATTAAATTAGAAGAGAGTCAGATATTAATCGCAGCGCTCGTTTTCATCGAAAAAGGCTCTGTTGAATGTGTGTTGACCCGCTGGGTTTATAATAAATTCAAATGTACTGGCGTGTTCTGCACCTCAATAAAAACGATGGTTTTATAATCCGTGTAGCACGCACTAAAAAGTGATTTTTCAATAAATCAGGTGAGGTTAATGACCTCCGATAAGCAGATTGCGCAAGAGCGGGCGTTTACGTTTTATGCTTAAATGCGTTTACGCAGACTCTCTTATACAGTGAACTGTCGGTTCGCACAATTCGTCAATACAGACTGCCTGTGAAGCCGTTTAATGTCGGGCTATCAATGTGAATAAAAAATGAATCAATATTTAATGTCTATGAGGCACCCCGATAAAAATCGCAAAATAAAAAAGTACGGCATCAGATTTATTACAACGCTGATACTCTTTTTATTATGCTATGTTGCGGTTATGTATTGCGGTGTTCTGCTGCTCGTCAACCGGCATGGTTTACTCCATTTTATGCTGCACTGACTTCAGCCGCAGGCCTTAAAAATCCAGCGATAAGCATGATGTAAAAAATGCCTGAGTACTTCCAGAATATCTTCCGCACCTTCTTCAACCAGACATTGTCCGGTCTCCAGCGCGTTATTAACCGAGTTCCGATGATCCAGTATCATCATGATCCCCGCAGCACCCGCAATCAGCGTAAAAATCAGCACGATTAATGCTGGCTGGTAATTTTTGCGCGAAGCAGCAGGCAGGGTTTCTTCAGAATGGTCAGAGTTTTGGCGCATTTGTCCCCGGCTAAAATGATTACAATGATAAACAATAACGGATTATGCCATTAATTCCCGGCACGCTCTATGTCTCAGGTCAGTCAGTAAGCTGCTTTACAGGATAGCCAGGTGTGCGGTCAGCCAGATCCGGATGGGGGAGTGCAGAAGGCGCTGGCTACTAAGAACCGCCTTCTGCAACGTCCGGATGCCCGCAGGGATATATCTGGTCTGAGCGGCATTTGTGGCGGGATTACATCATCTCCAGTGACTGAACACCCTTGATCTCCATAACCTTGTCATAAAGGTACGCATCATTCGATTTGCGGGAAAGCGTCACCTGAACACTGAGTTCACACAGACCGCTCTCTTCATCACGATTAATCACCGTCACATTGCCGTAGCGTATGCCTTCCCGCTGCATGACCAGCAGCACCAGCGGCACGCTTTTAGGCTTAAGAAAAACCAGCAGCGTATGGTGTTTGCCGATTAAAAGATGGCTCAGGCGGCGGAACACTTCCAGCACGACCAGCGCCAGCACCGTGCCATAGATGCCAATCTCATACATGCCGCTGCCGATGACCAGACCAATTGCTGCCGTCACCCACAGGCCCGCCGCAGTGGTTAAACCCTTTACCACCTGCTTCTGGATCATAATGGTGCCCGCGCCAAGAAATCCCATTCCGCTGACCACCTGAGCGGCAATACGGCTGGGGTCCAGTGCCACGTGGTCGCTGCTGAGCATGTCGGCGAAGCCATATTTCGACACCAGCATAAACATGGCACTGCCGATACCGACCAGAATATGAGTACGTAATCCCGCTTCTTTAGCCCGCATCTGCCGCTCCAGGCCTATCAGGCCGCCGAGAATACCGGCCAGCGCGATGCGAATTAACATATCCATTAACATGGGTTTACTCCGAATTAATAAGGGCTGAAAAAGGGTGGCAGTTGAGTGATAACAGGTAAACAAGATAATTCTGCTTGCAAATGACGCTGCAGAATTTTGTAAAAAGCTGTTTCACCTCTCGACCCCTTGTGCTGCCTGACATATGCTGAGCCAGCCTTTTACCTCAATTCCCGGAGTCCGACTGATGAAAGCAGCCACCTTTTTGCTGGCCGGTGCCGCGCTATTACTCTCTGCCTGCAGCAGCAACAGTGATGATAACGAGCCACCGCAACAAGCCACCGCCGCCCATATCCAGCCACGGGTGGTAATGTCTTCCCTGGCAGAAAGCACCTGTTCGAATGCAGGCGGAACGCTGGCATTTTCGCATCAGCTTGATGGCTCGCGCGTGGGAATGTGTCAGTTAGTGAATGGACGCCGCTGTGATGAGCAGGCGTTGATTGGCGGGAATTGCGCGCGCTGATGAACAGGCCGGATTGCTCCGGCCCGCGCAGTTATACAGCGAAAAGTCAGGCTGAAAGTCGGTTCGGGCAGTTTTCACCCCGATCGAGCTGGCTGAGATTACTCAGCGTCGTTTCAGAAATGGCGGTCAGCGCTTCAGCGGTTAAAAACGCCTGATGGCCGGTGAACAAAACGTTATGGCACGCCGACAGACGGCGGAACACATCGTCCTGAATCACATCATTCGACTTGTCTTCAAAGAAAAGGTCGCGTTCATTCTCGTAAACGTCCATGCCAAGCGAGCCGATTTTCTGCTGTTTCAGCGCGTCAATGGCAGCCTGTGAATCAATCAGACCACCGCGACTGGTATTAATAATCATGACGCCATCGCGCATCTGTTTAAACGCGTCGGCGTTAAGCAGATGATGATTCTCCGGCGTCAGCGGGCAGTGCAGCGTGATGACGTGTGATTCAGCAAACAGCGTCTTCAAATCGACATATTCCGCGCCCAGCTCCAGTGCCTGTTCGCTTGGGTAGGGATCAAATGCCAGCAGCCGCATACCAAAACCTTTCAGAATGCGCATCGTCGCAATCCCAATTTTACCGGTGCCGATAACGCCCGCAGTTTTGTTGTGCATATTGAAGCCGGTCAGCCCATCGAGCGAAAAGTTCGCGTCACGGGTACGCTGATAAGCGCGATGAATACGGCGGTTCAGGGTCATCATCAGGCCGATCGTATGTTCAGCCACCGCTTCAGGTGAGTAAGCGGGAACCCGGACGACTTCCAGACCAAGCTCTTTCGCCGCAGCCAGGTCGACATTATTGAAACCGGCACAGCGCAGCGCGATGTATTTCACACCCAGTCCGGCCAGCTCTTCCAGTACCGGACGGCTGCCGTCATCGTTGACAAAGATGCAGACGGCATCGCAACCCACAGCGGTTTTAGCCGTGCTTTCAGAGAGTAAAAAGTCATAAAACACCAGTTCAAAGCCGAACTGCTGATTGACCTGCTCAAGGTATTTCTGATCGTAATGTTTGGTGCTGTAAACCGCGATCTTCATCGTTATGCTCCTGCAGAGTGATAAACCAAGGATAACGTTTTCTGACTGACTTTGCTGAAACAGCTGATTTGCGGCTGGCAGAGGCCTTCACCTCCGGGAGATTACATGCCATCATTCCTGTCAGGATACTGTAAGGAAAAGGATTATGGCTTTTATGCCACGGATTTTCCGGCGACGGCTGGCGGCCATTCTGGCGCTGATCCTGCTGCTGCTCGGCCTGATATTGACTGTGACGCAATGGCTGCCACGGCTGGCCGGCATCTGGCTGCCTGACGGGACGCGCATTGCGCTATCAGGCGCGCCGCGCTGGCGGAACGGTGGACTGTGGTTGCCTCAGATTCGTTATCTCGCCGGTGATTGCTCGCTGGCCACCGTAAAAGCGGTGTCACTTGGCTGGCATCAGTCACGCTGGAAACTCAATGCGGAAGCGCTGACGCTGGATAGCGCCTGCCTGCAAAAATTACCTGCCAGTAACAGTACGGCTGCCCCCAAAACGCTGGCCGAATGGCAGTCGATGCTGCCTGGCACCGATGTTCATCTGGGCAAACTGATTGTCGCGCCCTGGCAGACCTGGGCGGGCGCGCTGGACCTGACGCTGGAAAAAGATCGCCAGCAACTCAGTTATCAGGGCGATAATTTGCAGCTGACAGCCACGCTGACCGGTCAGCAGCTCGCTATCCGTCGCCTGACGCTCACCCATCCTGCACTGCCTGAACCCGTCACGCTGAGTGGTCATCTGACGTTACCCACCTATGCTACAGAGCTGCCGGTAAACGGTGAGGTGGCCGGACAGCTGGCGCTTGACGCTCTGCCGCATCCGCTGCAGTTGACGCTCAACTGGCAGCAGCAGCAGGGCGAGCTGCGGGTGGCAATGGCGGAAGAGAATCGGCCGCTTCTCCGATTACCCTGGCAGGTCAGCCGCGATCAGATTCGGATTGAAAAGGGTGAATATTACTGGCCGCTGGCGTCTCAGCCCTTATCTGGATTCGTTAACCTGACGCTGGATAACTGGCAGTCGGGCGTTGAAAGCAGCCAGATCACGGGTCGCGTCAACCTGCTGACGCAGGGACGCGGCGGCAAGGGCAACGTGGTTCTGGGCATTGGTCCTGGTAACCTTAGCCTGACCAGCAGCAACCTGCCTTTTCAGTTGACCGGTGAAAGCAAACTGGCCGATCTGCAACTTTACGGCTCGATTCCTGGTGTGATCAGCGGTTCGCTGCTCGATCCTAAACTGGTGCTGCAACCTAAATCGCTGCTGCGCCTGCGCGGCCGGCTGCTGTCAACGCTGGAAGTGGACGAGGCGCGCTGGCCGCTGGCGGGTGTGCGACTCTCCTCGCAGGGTATTGATGGTCGCCTGCAGGCCATTCTTAACGCGCACAATGCCAGCTTTGGCCGCTTCCGGCTGCATCTTGATGGTCGCGCCACAGATTTCTGGCCCGATAAGGGCGAATGGAACTGGCGCTACTGGGGCGGAGGCGAGATGCTGCCGCTGCAGGCTCGCTGGGATGTCAAAGGAACCGGCGGCTGGCACGACACGCTGATCCACCTTGATACCCTGTCTGCCGGCTTTAATCAGCTGGCTTACGGCAGCGTCAACATAGCAAAACCGCGTCTGACGCTGACTGAACCGGTAAATTGGCAGCGTAATGTGGCACACCCCTCTTTTAATGGCCATTTCAGACTGCAGGCGGGACCGACCCGCTTCACTTATGGCGGACGTCTGGCTGACTCAGCGCTCGACTTTGAAGCTAAAGGCCGGGATCCCGGCTATTTCCTCTGGCGGGGCGAGTTAAAAGCGGGGAAGGTTGGCCCGCTGCGTGTGAATGGTCGCTGGGACGGTGATCGGTTACGTGGGCAGGCCTGGTGGCCCGCTCAGTCGCTGACGGTTTTTCAGCCGCTGCTCAGCCCCGATATGAAAATGCAGATTCAGGGCGGCAGTCTGCAGGCACAGGTCGCTTTTTCCGCCGCCAGCGATCAGGGCTTCCAGGCCGGAGGCCACTGGACGGTCAGACAGGGCAGCATCTGGACGCCTGACAGTCAGGTGAACGGTATCGACTTTTCACTGCCGTTCCGATTTCATGAGCAGCAGTGGCAGTTTGGGCAGCATGGCCCGGTTTCACTGCGCATTGCCGAGGTGAAGAACCAGTTTGCGATGCAGAATATTCGCGCCAGCCTGCAGGGTAACTGGCCATGGTCTGAGCAGGCACCGCTGACGCTGCAGGATGTCAGCCTCGACCTGCTGGGCGGACAAATCACGCTGCCATCCCTGCGAATGCCGCAGCATGATCCCGCCCGGGTGTCGCTGCGTCAAATCAGCCTCAGCGAACTTGTCACGGCGCTGAAGCCTAAACAGTTCGCCATGTCGGGCAAGGTCAACGGAGAGCTTCCGCTGTGGCTTAATAACCCACACTGGCTGGTGGAGAAAGGGTGGATTGCCAACAGTGGTCCACTGACCTTCCGGCTGGATAAAGATATGGCAGATGCCATTACCCGCAACAACGTAGCGACCGGCGCGGCGCTGGACTGGTTACGCTATATGGAAGTCTCACGCAGCTGGGCCACGATCAATCTGGACAACCTCGGCGACCTTACTATGGAAGCTCAGGTGCAGGGCGTCAGCCAGTTCAGTAACCGTCGGCAGACGGTCAATCTTAACTATCATCATCAGGAAAACCTGTTTCAGCTCTGGCGCAGCCTGCGCTTTGGCGATAATTTGCAATCCTGGTTAGAGCAACATGCGACTTTGCCATCGAACAAGGACACTTCACCATGAGCCTGAGGCCACTACTGGTTCTGGCAGCCGGACTGCTGAGCATTGGCTGCGTGCCGCGCATTGAAGTCACGGCACCCAAAGATCCCATCACTATCAATATGAACGTAAGAATCGAGCATGAGATCCACATCAAAGTTGATAAAGATGTGGAAGCGTTACTGAAAAACCAGAGCGGTCTGTTCTGAGGAGAGCAACGATGAAACGCATAAGCGCGGCGCTGTTACTCGCCCTGGCGATGGCACAGCCTGCCTGGGCTCTGACGCTCGATGAGGCGCGGCAATCGGGCCGGGCAGGTGAAACGCTTTCCGGCTATCTGGCGGCACGTTCGCAGGACAGTGAAACGTTGGCGCTGGTGCAGCGTATCAACGCCGGACGTAAGCAGGAGTATCAGCGGCTGGCTGAGCAGAATAATCTTTCCACGGCTGATATCGCCAGTATTGCCGGACAGAAGCTGGTGGGCCGTGCGGCAGTGGGGGAATATGTGCGCGGCATTAACGGTCAGTGGCTGAGAAAAGAAGCAGACAGCGGCCAGTAACCGGCGAAAAAAAACCGGACGCATGGCCCGGTTTTCAGCGTCATCATGAGATGACTAAGACTTATGCAGTCACGATTTGCTTAAGTGCGTCTTTCGCCTCAGCGGTCGCTTTGCTGGCCACTTCCGGACCGTAAGCGATGCCTTCAGCAAACACGAACTCAACGTCAGTGATGCCGATGAAGCCCAGGAACAGCTTAACGTATGGAGTCAGCAGATCGGTTGGGGTATCTTTGTGAATGCCGCCACGGCTGGAGATCACCACGGCCTTTTTACCTTTAACCAGACCTTCCGGGCCTGCTTCGGTGTAGCGGAACGTCACGCCAGCACGGGCAATCAGGTCGAAATAGTTTTTCAGCTGTGTAGGAATGTTGAAGTTGTACATTGGCGCGGCAATCACCACTTCATCATGAGCCTGCAGTTCTGCAATCAGTTTATCGGACAGGTCCAGTGCTTCCTGCTGACGTGGTGACAATGGCGCTTCGGATGGGCGCATTGCACCCACTAACTCACCATCCAGAACCGGAATCGGGTTAGCGGCCAGATCACGTACAGTGACTTCTTTACCCTGTGCCTTTGCCTGTTCAACATAGAAGTCAGCGAGCTGGCTTGACTGTGAGTAGTCTGCGAGGATGCTTGATTTCAGAACTAAAACTTTGGTCATGGTGGTTTCCTGTCTGTTACGCGGAAGACTTTCCGCTCAATGGTTTACACTCTACGGTTATCGATGGCGCGGTGAAAGCGCAATATTTCGAGACCCATGTTCGAATTTATTGAATAAGCGTAACCGGGACCAGCCGCCGGAACGGTTCAGAATGTGCTATGATGCGCACAATTATTTTTATTGAATCAGCTGGTTACCCCGGCTTTCAGGGCGCTGTTTATCGCAGCGACACCGTCTGAGTAAGGTACGTCACTATTATGTCATCTCCCGATACTTCCCCACTGTCAGCGCTCTGGCCACGGCTTGACTCTGTAATGCTGCGCGATCGCCAGCGTCTGCAGCGCCGTCTGCAGGGAGCCAGAAAAGCTAAAAATCCCGAGGCACAGCAGGGCATTGCCAGCGAGCTGGAGCAGGAATTTATTGCTGCTGAACAGCGCGTGGCCCAGCGCCGCGCGGCTACGCCAGCCATTACCTTTCCGGATAATCTGCCGGTCAGTCAGAAGCAGCAGGATATAGCTGCGGCGATTCGCGACCATCAGGTAGTGATTGTTGCAGGTGAAACCGGCTCAGGTAAAACCACGCAGCTGCCGAAAATCTGTCTGGCACTGGGACGTGGTATCACGGGTTTGATTGGTCATACGCAACCGCGCCGTCTGGCTGCGCGCACCGTGGCGAACCGTATTGCTGATGAGCTCAGCACCTCACTGGGTGGCTGCGTCGGCTATAAAGTGCGGTTTAACGACCAGGTCAGCGATCTGACGCAGATTAAACTGATGACCGACGGGATCCTGCTGGCGGAGATCCAACAGGATCGCCTGTTGATGCAGTATGACACCATCATCATTGATGAGGCGCACGAGCGCAGCCTGAATATCGATTTCCTGCTCGGTTATCTGCGTGAGCTGCTGCCGCGCCGCCCCGATCTGAAAGTGATTATTACCTCGGCGACCATCGATCCCCAACGCTTCTCGCGGCACTTCAACAACGCGCCGGTGATTGAAGTCTCTGGCCGGACTTATCCGGTCGAAGTGCGCTACCGGCCGGTGGTTGAAGAAGCGGATGATGGCGATCGCGATCAGCTGCAGGCGATTTTTGATGCGGTGGATGAACTGGGACGCGAGGGTCGCGGCGATATCCTGATCTTCATGAGCGGTGAGCGCGAAATCCGCGATACCGCTGATGCGCTGAACAAACGTGACCTGCCGCATACCGAAGTGCTGCCACTTTATGCGCGACTATCGAATGCCGAACAGAACCGGGTGTTTCAGTCACACAGTGGCCGTCGCATCGTGCTGGCGACCAACGTCGCGGAAACCTCACTGACGGTGCCGGGCATCAAATATGTCATCGATCCTGGCACGGCGCGTATCAGCCGCTACAGTTTCCGCACCAAGGTGCAGCGCCTGCCGATTGAGCCGATATCGCAGGCCTCCGCCAACCAGCGTAAAGGGCGTTGCGGCCGTGTTTCAGACGGCATCTGTATTCGCCTCTACTCAGAAGATGACTTCCTGAGCCGTCCGGCTTTTACCGATCCGGAAATCCTGCGCACCAACCTGGCGTCGGTGATCCTGCAGATGACCTCGCTGGGACTTGGCGATATCGCCGCCTTCCCGTTTGTGGAAGCGCCCGATAAGCGCAATATTCAGGATGGCATCCGCCTGCTGGAAGAGCTGGGCGCGCTGACCCTGAATGAGGAGAGCGGACACTATAAACTCACCGGGTCCGGGCGTCAGCTGGCACAGCTGCCGGTCGATCCGCGTCTGGCGCGGATGGTGCTGGAAGCACAGAAATTTGGCTGCGTACGTGAAGTGATGATCATCACCGCCGGTCTGTCGATTCAGGACCCGCGCGAGCGCCCGGCAGAGAAAAAGCAGGCGTCCGATGAGAAGCACCGGCGCTTTGCCGACAAAGATTCCGACTTCCTCGCCTATGTGAACCTCTGGAACTACCTGGCGGAGCAGCAGAAAGCGCTGTCGGGCAACCTTTTCCGCCGCCAGTGCAAAAGCGATTTCCTTAACTATCTGCGCGTGCGGGAATGGCAGGATATTTATACCCAGCTGCGGCAGGTGGTGCGTGAACTGGGGATTCCGGTTAACAGCGAGCCGGCTGAGCTGCAGCCCGTCCACTGCGCGCTGCTCAGCGGTCTGCTGTCACATATCGGCCAGAAGGACACCGACAAGCAGGAGTACACCGGCGCACGCAATACCCGCTTCTCGATTTTCCCCGGCTCCGGGCTGTTTAAGAAGCCGCCGAAGTGGACCATGGTGGCAGAACTGGTCGAGACCAGCCGCCTGTGGGGTCGCACGGCGGGGCGTATTGAACCAGAGTGGATTGAGCCGCTGGCGCAGCATCTGATTAAACGCAGCTACAGCGAACCGCACTGGGAGAAATCGCAGGGCGCGGTAATGGCTGCTGAGAAGGTTACGCTTTATGGCCTGCCGATTGTGGCCGCCCGCAAGGTGAACTATGGCAGCATTGATCCCACTCTGAGCCGTGAGCTGTTTATCCGTCACGCGCTGGTGGAGGGCGACTGGCAAACCCGGCATGCCTTCTTCCGGGCTAACCAGAAGCTGCGCAGTGAAGTCGAAGATCTGGAACACAAATCCCGCCGTCGCGATATCCTGGTGGATGACGAAACGCTGTTTGCTTTTTATGACCAGCGCATTGGTAAAGAGGTTGTGTCAGCGAAGCATTTCGACAGCTGGTGGAAAAAGGCCAGCCGTGAAAACGCGGAGCTGCTGAACTTCGACAAACAGATGCTGATCAAAGAGGGCGCGGATAAGGTCAGCCAGCTTGATTACCCTAACTTCTGGCATCAGGGCAACCTTAAACTGAAGCTGAGTTACCAGTTCGAGCCGGGTGCCGATGCGGATGGCGTGACGGTACATATTCCGCTGCCGCTGTTGAATCAGATTGAAGATAGCGGTTTTGAATGGCAAATCCCGGGCGTACGCCGTGAGCTGATCATCGCGCTGATTAAGTCACTGCCCAAGCCGCTGCGCCGTAACCTGGTGCCGGCACCCAACTACGCCGAGGCCTTCCTGGGACGCGTCAACGCAATGGAGATGCCGCTTCTCGATGCGCTGTCCCGTGAGTTTCGACGCATGACCGGCGTCACGCTGGAGCGGGAAAACTGGCAGTGGGAACAGGTGCCCGATCATCTGAAAATGACCTTCCGGGTGGTGGATGAGCACAACCGTAAACTGCTGGAAGGCAAAGATCTTACCGCGCTCAAGGCACAGCTGAAAGGCAAAGTGCAGGAGACGCTGTCGAAAGTGGCAGATGACGGGCTGGAGCAGAGCGGTCTGCATATCTGGAGCTTTGGTGAACTGCCGCGCAGCTACGAACAGAAGCGCGGTAGCTATCAGGTCAAAGCCTGGCCTGCGCTGGTCGATGAGAAAGAGAGCGTCGCCATTCGCCTGTTTGACAGCGAGCAGGAGCAGCAGAAAATGATGTGGCGCGGTCAGCGTCGTCTGCTGCTGCTGAATGTGCCGTCACCAGTGAAATATCTGCACGAGAAGCTGCCGAACAAAGCCAAGCTCGGACTTTACTTCAACCCTTATGGCAAAGTGCTGGAGCTGATTGATGACTGCATCGCCTGCGGCATCGACAAACTGATGGGTGAAGCGGGCGGTCCGGCCTGGGATCAGACCTCGTTCGAGCAGTTGCGTGACAAAGTTCGCGGCGAACTCAACGAGACCGTCGTGACCATTGCGAAGCAGGTTGAGCAGATCCTGACGGCGGTTTTCAACATCAATAAGCGTCTGAAGGGCCGGGTCGATATGACGATGGCGCTGGCATTGTCCGACATCAAGGCGCAGCTAAGTGGTCTGGTCTATCGCGGCTTTGTCACCGGCAACGGCTGGCAGCGACTGGCAGATACGCTGCGTTACCTGCACGGCATTGAGCGTCGGCTGGAAAAACTGCCTGCCGATCCACACAGCGACCGTGCGCGGATGTTAAAAGTGCAGGCAGTGGAACAGGCGTATCAGGCGTGGCGCAACAAATTGCCGCCGCAGCGTCAGGATGATGAAGAGGTGCAGAGCATCCGCTGGATGATTGAGGAGCTGCGTATCAGCTACTTTGCTCAGCAACTGGGCACGCCGTATCCCATCTCAGAGAAGCGAATTCTGCAGACAATGGAGCAGATAGCAGGATAAAAGCCAGGATGCGCGCCGTAACAGGCGAGCATCCGAGGATAAAGGATTGAGAAGGTTACTGCGCGAGAGATTCCAGCTTATCTTTAAACGAGGTGACCGAAATCGCGCGGTTGTCAGCCAGATAGCGATCTTTCGCTGCCGGTGCAGAGCTTTGTACCGCGATTAATTGCCAGCCTTTATCGCTTTTGAGCAGCAGCGGTGAACCACTGTCGCCCGGCAGGGTGTCACACTGATGCGACAGCACGGCGCGCTGCGCCCAGCCGGTAATCAGGCAATCACTGTGAGAATAGAGCGTATCCAGATGATCGGCCGGATAGCCTGCCTGCGTCACTTTGCGTCCGGTCAGCTTCAGCGCCGCAGTAAGATTGCTGCGTGAGCCATCGAACAAGGGAATCGGCGTAATCGCGGAGGGCGGATTGCGTAAAATCACGATGCCATAATCATATGGCGCAGCACTGCTCGGCACGATCCAGCCTTCACCATCTGCTTTTAATTTTGACGCCAGCGAGGGTTCAACCCGCGCATCAATATCATGAAGCTCGTAGCGCCAGCCTTTATCACTGGCCATAAATCGCAGCGCAACCGGCTTATCGAAATTACCCGGTGGGGAGAGCAGGCAGTGTCCGGCCGTCAGCGCCAGATGCGGAGAGATGAGCGTGGCAGTACAGAGGTTGCCGCTTTCGGTTTCCAGCTGACCAATGGCATCCCAGGGGGCCATGGCAATATCGGTGATTGCCTGGCGATGATCCTTGCCGAAGAACAGCATCTTAATTTCAGCAGGAGTAGGCGAGTCATCGTCATCATCGGCGTGAACCGTGGTGGCAAAGCTGAAGAGTCCAACCATTAACAGGGTAGCCAGGCGCATAGAAATCTCAATGGCGAGAAAAATTAACGTTATTGTTATTACGTAAGTACGGTAACTATAGTCGGTGAGCGTTGAAAAAGGGAGTTTTATTGGTTAATCAGTACGCTACAGCGGCTAAATAAAAAAGCTGGCTGCAACAATGCCACACAGGATCATAACAAGCAGAATAATTTCGAAGCGATAGCGACGCACTATTTCATCCACTCTCGTCATTTCATCCACTCCAGTAAAGAAACACCCGGCATAACCGGGTGTTTTTAATTATCATCTCGTGGCCGTGCGCTGAAGGCGACCTTAGTTTTTAGCTGCTGGTTTCACAACTTTTTTGTGGTGAACTTTTTTAGCGGCCTGCGCTTTCTGAGCAGGTTTTACCACTTTTTTGTGGTGCACTTTTTTAGCAGCCTGGGCTTTCTGAGCGGCTGGTTTAGCTGCTTTTTTATGGTGAACTTTTTTAGCGGCCTGCGCTTTCTGTGCAGCAGGTTTTACCGCTTTCTTGTGGTGAACTTTTTTAGCAGCCTGCGCTTTCTGCGCGGCATCTTTTTTCACTGCTTTTTTGTGGTGTTTCTTAGCAGCCTGGGCTTTCTGAGCTGCTTTATGGTGTTTCTTGTGCGCAGTTTTGTGAACGGTTTTAGCCGGTGCTGCAGCGGTAGTTGTTGTGGCGGCTGGCGCAGCAGCTGGAGCAGCTGTGGTGTCAGCAGCGAAAGCAACAGAAGACATACCCATAGCAGCGGCGACAACCAGTGCAAATAATTTTTTCATTGCAAATCCCTCGGAGACTATTTTTTCATGTGTAGCCCACTGCGGGGCCGGTGAAGAGACTATAGGGAAATCAATGAACGGTGTCCGTGGGTGTTTGGTATCGGCGTGTAACCGATTGTACAAAGGCGGGAAAGGGCGGTCAGCAGACCGCCCGGAAGCTTAGCTATTCAGGTAGCGTTGTTCAAGATGCTGGCGGAAGAAAGCCGGATTCAGCGCTTCGCCGGTGGCATTGATCAGCAACTGGTCGGTGGAGAAGCGGCTGCCGTGCTGCCAGATGTTCTGTTGCAGCCAGTCAAATACCGGCTGCAGTTCACCGTGCAGAATCAGCTCGCTGAGCTGAGGAATGGCATTCTGTACCGACCGGAACAGCTGTGCGGCATACATCGCGCCCAGCGTATAGGTCGGGAAGTAACCAAATGCGCCGTCGGTCCAGTGGATATCCTGCATACAGCCATCGCGGTAATTACCCCGGGTATCCAGACCCAGTGACTGCATCATCTTCTCATCCCACAGCGCCGGGATGTCCTCAACCTCAATCTCGCCTTCAATCAGCGCCTGCTCGATTTCATAGCGCAGAATGACATGCGCCGGGTAGCTCAGCTCATCGGCGTCAACCCGGATCAGGCCTGGTTTCACCTGCTGGGTCAGGCGCACGAAATTATCCGCCTGCAGGGCGGGCTGATCGCCAAAGGTGGCAATCACCTGCGGCAGAATGCGCTGGAGGAATTCACGGCTGCGACCCAGCTGCATCTCCATAAACAAACTTTGTGATTCGTGAATAGCCGTGGAACGCGCCAGCGCCACCGGCTGACCGCGCCACTGCCGCGGCAGATTCTGCTCATAGCGGGCATGACCGGTTTCGTGAATCACGCCCATCATGGCGCTGAGGAACTCATTCTCGTTGTAACGGGTGGTGATGCGCACATCTTCCGGGACGCCGCCACAGAAGGGATGCGCACTGATGTCGAGGCGGCCATGGTTAAAGTCGAAACCCAGCGTCTCCATAATGCTCAGACCGAGCTGGCGCTGCGCTGGAACGGCGAACGGCCCCTGCGGCGTGACAATTGACTGCTGTGCCTGTTTTTCCACGACCTGCTGCAGCAGATCGGGCAGCCAGGTTTTCAGCTCGCCAAAGGTTTCATCCAGTCGGGCGCGGGTCATACCCGGCTCATAGAGATCCAGCAGCGCATCGTAACGCGAACAGCCACTGGCGTCGGCGCGGCGCTGTGCCTCTTCGCGGCTCAGTTTTACGACCTCTTTAAGGTTGGCAGCAAATCCCTGCCAGTCATTGGCGGGACGCTGTGTGCGCCACGCATGTTCACATACGGAACCGGCGATCGATTTGGCCTCCACAAAATCATCAGGGAGCAGTGTGGCTTGCTGATATGCGCGCTGCATCTCATTGAGATTGGCACGCTCGACATCGTTCAGCGACTGCTGCTCGGCGGCTTTAAGCCATTCGCCGACCTGTGGGGCGGTCAGGATCTGGTGCTGCAATACACTCATTTCGGCCAGCGCTTCACCACGCGCCTGACTGCCGCCAGGTGGCATGGTGGTTTGCATGTCACAGCCTGCGATGGCCGTGACGTGACTGAAACGGGAAAGGCGCTGGAACGTTTTGGTCAGTTGTTGATACGCTGAGGTCACGTAAGACTCCTTGTGGATTTTAACGCAGCGGAATTTCACGCAAGGTTAGATCAACCGGCCAGCAAAAGCGAACGCTGGCACCCCCCAGCGGGCTGGACTCAATAGTGACCTTGCCGCTGAGTGCCTGGGCAATGGAGTGAACAATGGCCAGGCCGAGTCCACAGCCGCCTGTGGCGCGATCGCGGCTGGGATCAAGCCGGACAAAAGGTTCGAATACCCGTTCACGTTCGTCGGGCGGAATGCCCGGACCGTCATCTTCCACCTGCAGACACCCGACCGGACCGTCGAACCATAAACTGACGCGCAGTCGCTGCTGCGCATAACGCAGCGCATTGTTCACCAGGTTATCCAGCACCCGCTCCATCAGTCGGGTATCAGAAACGCCGATGTTTTCACGCTGCGGCAGGTCAAGGTCGAGCCGTATGTTAGGGTTAATGGTGCGGAAATCGTCCAGCCGCTCGCTCAGCCAGCTGGCCAGATCCAGCGATTTCAGATTCAGATCGACGCGCGGCCGGTCAAGACGCGCGTAGGTCAGCAGCTCCTCAATCAGGCTTTCAAGCTGGCCGATGTCGCGGTTCAGCGCAACCCGTTCGCCATCCGTAAGGTTATCGCTCATCTCCAGCCGGTAGCGCAGGCGCACCAGCGGCGTTCGCAGTTCATGGGCAATTCCGTCAATCAGCTGCTTCTTACTGGCGACCTGCGTGTTGATGTTCTCGGCCATCTGGTTAAAGGCGATGCCCAGCCGGAACAGACTGGAGGTGCTGTCGAAATGGGTACGGACATCCAGTTCGCCACGGCCAAAGCGCTGTGCCGCTTTTTCCAGGCGCTGCATCTCCTGCCAGTGCGGGCGGAGCCAGATAAACACCGGCAGCGCCAGCGACATGCCAATAAACACCAGCAGAGCAATATCCAGTAGTCGCATCTGGTGCAGATAAAAGAGATAGGGAATCGGCCCTACCGATAAGACATAGTGGCTGCGCGGAATATGCTGCAGAAAGGTGTATTGATCGTCGAGCGCCACGATCTCGCCTGCCCGTAACCGCCGCATGTTGGCCTCATCGAGCTGATATTTGTTCATCGGCTCGATGTGCAGATCGAACGACAGGCCGAGATCAAGGCTCTTGATGGTTTTGTTCCAGTCACGCGGCGGGATCTCACGCAGTTCGCTGCGGATCAGGTAGAGCGAGCTGGCCATCAGATCATTCATCGACTGTCGGCCCGCACGCTCCGCGGTGAACTTGTAGACCAGACCCACCAGCAGCGCCATGACCAGAAAGCAGACAAACAGCAGCAGATAGAACTGAATAAATAGCTTTCTCATAATTCGCGGGTATCCCAGGCCTGGGGTGCGAACAGATAGCCTTTATTGCGGATGGTTTTAATGCGAAACGGCTCGGTTGCGCTGTCGTGGAGCTTTTTACGCAGGCGGGAGATGGCCACGTCGATGCTGCGGTCCAGGCCGTCATAACTGACGCCGCGCAATGTTTTCAGCAATGCATCACGGTTAAGTGTCTGACCCGCATGGCTGGCAAGAACCCACAGCAGATCGAAATCCGCAGTGGAGAGCGCGATCTGCTCGTCAAACAGCGTCACCTGGCGGTTCAGGGCATCAATGGTCAGCGAGCCAAAACGCAGCATACGGTTTGCGGCAGACGCAGCAGGCGCATCTGCTGGCTGCCCATGCTGAGACTGGCGCAGATGCAGGCGCAGGCGGGCCAGCAGCACAGCGGGTGGTGTGGTTTTCAGAATGTAATCCTGAGCACCCATCTCCAGGGCCAGAATATGGTTCATGTCGCTGTCCAGTGAGGTCAGCAACACGATCGGTCCCTGCCAGTTGGCCCGCAGGTCGCGGCAAATGGTCATGCCATCTTTGCCCGGTAACATGATATCCAGCATCACCAGGTCGGGCTGCTGTTCGGCGATGACCGCTTCAGCACGGTCGCCGCGTGTTTCAACAATGACTTCAATATCGTGACGGCCAAGATAGGCCGCAATCAGCGAACCCACTTCGGGCTCATCTTCTACATAAACAATTTTGTTCATAGTTCACAAGGCAGAGTCAAAGATGGATGAAAGCATATCTTTTCCTGGTCCTGAGCTCTACGTTATCGCACGAAATATCCGTGGCTTGCTGGTATATAACCGGCAAAATGTGCAATCATTAGCGCGGCCTTTTTGCGCCAGCTTTGGGTTATTGATGATTATCATGAGGAGCGTTAGTGTGTCTGATAAAGAGCTGGCATCAGCCATATACCCTGACCGCATCTGCTTCAATTACAGTGACTTTCTTTCCGCTTCCTGCAAAAAGCGCTGGAGCTTCGTCGATGCTATTTATGGCGTGATGCCGATATTTGGCATGGTGACACGTAAATCGGCACACCGCTTACAGGGCAGTGACGACCCGTTAAAAGAATTAGCATTACAAATCATTTCTACCCAGGTCAGCGACGAAATTAATATCGCGCGCCTGATTACTCTCGCAGAACAACAGCAGATTAGTCGCTTTGATATCCAGCTTCCTTATCCGCTTTCGGCGGAGCAGCTGGATGCCATCCACTATGAATATGCGAAGCCGCTGAATCTCACACAGCAGGATGACCTGCTGTGTGTATCCATTCCAGCACTTTCACACTAAGAGCTCTTTCTGGCAGGCTTTACGTCGTCAGCTCCCACACGGCGGGCAATGTGGCGACAATCAGCAGTCCCATCGCAATCCGCTCCAGCGAGGTCAGCGCAATATTGGCGCGGCCGCCGCGTCGTGCAAACAGAAACAGCAGCAGCCCCGGTGTGTAGAGCACCACTGACATCATCAGGTGTATAGGTCCCGAGGCGTACAACAGCCAGATGCCATACACGCTGGCACCCATACCGATCGCCATCGCCAGCGGCTTATGCTGTCCGCGCACCACTTTGATCAGATATAACCCCACCAGCAGATAGGGCACCAGAATCATCTCCGAGGCGATGGTCAACAGGTTGTTGTAGTCGGCACCAGTCAGGGCAATCAGGATCAGGCAGAGCTGAATACTGCCGTTGGTCAGCCACAGCGAGGCGGCTGGCGCGTTATGGCGGTTCTGCCGGGCGATACTGCGGGGAAAGGCTCCCTGTTGCGCGGCAATCAGCGGCACTTCCGCGGCCATAATCGTCCAGCTCAGATAGGCACCGCACACGGAAACAATCAGACCCACCGCAATTACCGCGTCGCCCCAGTGACCCATCAGTCGGGTCATTAATCCGGCCATTGACGGGTTACGCATCTCAGCCAGTTCAGCACGCGGCACCACGCCCAGCGACAGCAGCGTGACCAGCAGATAGACCAGCAGCGCAGCCAGCACGGCGAATAAGGTTGCACGGCCCACATCCTTTTTCTGGCGTGCACGGGCAGAGACGACCACAGCACCTTCAACCCCGATAAAGACCCACAGAGTAATCAGCATGGTCTGCTTAACCTGCTCCCAGAGTGGTTTTCCCAGTGTGATGCCAGAAAAATCGAAGCGGAAGCGATCATAGTTGAACGCCATCACCGCCAGTAGAATAAACAGCATCAGCGGCACGAGTTTGCCCAGCGTCGCCATCAGATTGATGCTGGCCGCGGTCTGCACGCCGCGCAGTACCAGCCAGTGAACCAGCCACAGCAGCACGGACGCACCCAGCATCGCCTGCCAGGTGTTGCCATCACCAAAAATAATCCGGTCGGGCGTATCGGTGAAGAAGCTCAGGGCAGAGAAGACAATCACCAGATAGGAGACGTTGGCGATCACGGCGCACAGCCAGTAGCCCCAGGCGGAACAGAAGCCCATCAGTTCGCCGAACCCGGCGCGTGCATAGGTAAAGATGCCGCCGTCCAGTTCGGGCTTAAGGCGGGTCAGCAGCAGCATCGCCAGCGACAGAAAGATAATGCCGACACCGGTAATCAGCCATCCCAGCAACAGCGCGGCCGGACCGGCCACTGCGGCCATGTTTTGCGGCAGGCTGAATACGCCTGCGCCCAGCATTGAGCTGAGCACCAGCGCCGTCAGCGCACCGAGACCTAATTTTTTCTCCAAAACAACCTTCCCGCTAGCATATATGGCTGGGTAAATCGGATTTCATCACTGTGTTATCGCAGCGCAGCGGCAAAATACAGAGACAATATCCGGTAAAACAGGGGGGGGATTTTACGGAGAGTGGCAGGGGATGGCAATGCGTGACTATGCAAAACAGCGCAGTAATTATGCAAACAGCAGGGCGGCGGGTGCCGCCCTGAAGGGATTACTTAAACAGGTCAGCCGTAACGGTCAGGTTACCGCCACTCTGGTTCTGCCACTGGCGGGTGACGTGGTAGAACTTCGCACCTTTATCGGCTGCACGCTTCGCCACTTCTTCTGAAATCGCCGTTGGTGTACCGAAGTGCCCGGTGAAGGTGACGGTATCAAACGGCTGCATCTGCGCAGCAGTGATTGCGTTCACTTCCTGCACGGATTTACCGTTTGGAAGATTCACCGTATAGCGCTTACCGGTTGAGCTTTGAGTTTCGAAGAAACGGCCCACTTTATTGCTTGGTGTTTCAGACGAGGCTACGCCTGGAATCTCGACGTTAGCGGCTGCAGCACCACCCGTTGCCAGTGCGGCTTTACCGGCTTCTGAATCGGCAGGAATTGCATTCGGTGTCTGTACCTTGCGTTCTTTAGCATCCGCTTTATAGACATAAGCGGTGACATACTGATTGCCGCCGCTGTTGGCATCGATCTGGCGAACAATAAAGAAGGAGGCCGCGCCTTTCTGTTTTGCCGCTTTTGAAATCGCGTCGTTCACATCCGGCTGGCTGGCAAAGAAGCCGCTGACCGAAACGGTATCGAACGGTTCAAGCTTATACGCTTCGGCTTTAGGCAGTTCGTTTACGCCGTTGAAACGACGGTAAGTCGTGGACTGCACGGCCGCCGGGGCATCGGCTTTATAGAGGTCAGCCGTGACGCGCCAGTTACCGCTATTACCGTTGCTGTCGTTGATCGCCTGGATGTAAAAAGAGGCAGCGCCCATCTGATCTGCACGCTTAGAGACCGCATCGGCTGCGTCGCCAATTGCGTTAAAACGGCCGGTGATATTAATACGTTCGAATGGCTTCAGCGCGGCCGCTTTTTCTGGCGTTAACTCCTGCGCAGCGAATGCATTGGCTGCCAGCAGAGACAACAGAGTGGACGCCAGAATAGTGTTCTTCAGCTTCATAAAAATAATCCTTCGCCTTACGCAAAAATGAGTACGAAAACGTGCTGGACTCTTGATGTATAACAGATTAGCCGCTGATTATTGCATGTTATAAACAGACTGTCGCAGCGATTTTTTGTGTCAGATCGCGTTATCTAACCATGATTTTTTCATTTTTTTGTCATCAAACGCAGTTATGGCGCGTTTTAATGCGGGTTACCACTAAAAGCGATAACTGTTAGCGCTTAAATAGTTAATGCGTTGTTAAATAAAGGTTTTTATTGAGGGTTAATTCGGCCGGGCACAATTTTTTCTGGCAGAATATCTGCCTGCAGGGCTGTTTCGCAGTGGGATAACGCAGCTTTTTTAGCAGAATCCTGAATAATCATGTGAATGTCACTACTCTGCTTAGCCGCTCTGGATCGCTCGTCACATTTTCAGTAGGTTATAAACACTTTGAAATAGATGCATTCCGACTATAAGTAGCTGAAACGCTGTTTCATCTGCAATGTCGTCATGCAGATTCGGGCCCATCATCCTCAACCGATGAAAGGAAACACTATGTTAATTGGAATTCCCAAGGAAAGGTTGCCAAACGAGTCGCGCGTGGCTGCCACGCCAAAGACCGTGGAACAACTCATTAAGCTGGGTTTCAGCGTCACCCTGGAGCATGACGCCGGTCAGCGCGCCAGCTTTGATGATGAAAGCTACAGAACTGCAGGTGCCACACTCTGCAGTCAGGAACAGGTCTGGCAGTCCGATATCGTGCTGAAGGTGAATGCACCGGATGATGATGAGATTGCGCTCACCCGTGCGGGCAGCACGCTGGTCAGCTTTATCTGGCCTGCACAGAATCCTGACCTGCTTTCAAAGCTGGCTGCGCGTCAGGTCACGGTTATGGCAATGGACTCGGTGCCGCGTATTTCGCGTGCGCAGTCGCTGGATGCCCTGAGCTCCATGGCGAACATTGCCGGTTATCGCGCTATCGTCGAAGCCGCCCATGAATTTGGTCGCTTCTTTACCGGTCAAATCACGGCAGCCGGTAAAGTGCCACCGGCCAAAGTCATGGTGATTGGGGCCGGTGTGGCGGGGCTGGCTGCGATTGGTGCAGCGGGCAGCCTGGGCGCGATTGTCCGGGCCTTTGATACCCGTCCTGAAGTTAAAGAGCAGGTGCAGAGTATGGGTGCCGAATTCCTTGAACTCGATTTTGAAGAGGAAGCGGGCAGTGGCGATGGCTACGCTAAAGTCATGTCTGAAGCGTTCATCAAGGCAGAGATGGCGCTGTTTGCCAGTCAGGCCAGAGAAGTAGACATCATTGTCACCACGGCGCTGATCCCCGGTAAACCGGCACCGAAACTGATCACCGAAGAGATGATCGCCAGCATGAAGCCTGGTAGCGTAATTGTTGATCTGGCGGCGCAGACCGGCGGCAACTGTGCGCTGACCGTCGCTGATCAGGTGACCATAACGCCTAACGGTGTGAAAATCATCGGCTATACCGATCTTCCCAGCCGTCTCGCGACACAATCTTCCCAGCTTTACGGCACCAACCTGGTCAATCTGATTAAGCTGCTGTGTAAAGAGAAAAATGGCGAAATCCAGGTCGATTTCGACGATGTAGTGGTGCGGGGCGTGACTGTCGTGCGCGAGGGTGAAGTCACCTGGCCGGCACCGCCGATTCAGGTCTCTGCTGCGCCACAGAATAAACCGGCAGCCCAGCAACCCGCAGAGAAGGCTGAAGCAAAGCCTGTGTCTCCGTGGCGCAACACCCTGCTGATTGCACTGGCTATCGTGCTGTTTGGCTGCCTGGCCAACGTAGCGCCAGCTGAGTTTCTCTCCCACTTTACCGTGTTTGCGCTCGCCTGTGTGGTGGGTTATTACGTGGTCTGGAACGTCAGTCACGCGCTGCATACGCCGCTGATGTCCGTTACCAACGCCATCTCCGGCATCATTGTCATCGGTGCGGTACTGCAGATGGGCCATGGTGGCTGGGTCACCTTTATCTCCTTTATTGCCGTGCTGATTGCCAGCATCAATATCTTTGGTGGCTTTACCGTCACCCAGCGCATGCTGAAAATGTTTCGTAAGGGGTAACACATGTCTGGCGGATTAGTCACTGCAGCCTATATTGTGGCTGCAATTCTGTTCATCTGTAGCCTCGCGGGTCTCTCGCGTCACGAGACCTCAAAGCGCGGGAATATTTTTGGCATCAGCGGCATGGCGATTGCACTGGTTGCCACCATCTTTGGCCCGGACAGCGGCAACGTTGTCTGGATCCTGCTGGCGATGGTCATTGGCGGCGCTATAGGGATTCGTCTGGCGAAGAAAGTCGAAATGACAGAAATGCCGGAGCTGGTCGCGATTCTGCACAGTTTTGTCGGCCTGGCCGCGGTACTGGTCGGTATCAACAGCTATATTGACCACGCGCCTGGCCTGCCCGCTGTGATGGAGAATATCCATCTGAGCGAAGTGTTTATCGGTATCTTTATCGGTGCTGTCACCTTTACCGGCTCGCTGGTAGCGTTTGGCAAGCTGTGCGGCAAAATCTCTTCAAAACCGCTGGCGTTACCGCATCGTCACAAGCTGAATCTGCTGGCGCTGGTCGTCTCGTTCCTGCTGCTGTTGTGGTTTGTTAACACCAGCAGCACGGGTGCTCAGGTATTTGCACTGCTCCTGATGACAGTGATTGCGCTGGCGTTTGGCTGGCATCTGGTTGCCTCTATCGGCGGCGCGGACATGCCCGTCGTGGTGTCCATGCTGAACTCCTATTCAGGCTGGGCTGCGGCCGCAGCGGGTTTCATGCTGAGCAACGATCTGCTGATTGTAACCGGTGCGCTGGTGGGTTCGTCGGGTGCAATTCTCTCCTACATCATGTGCAAAGCGATGAACCGTTCGTTCATCAGCGTGATCGCGGGTGGATTTGGGACTGAAGTCAGCAGCGGCGATGAAAGTCAGGAAGCGGGCGAGCATCGTGAGATCACAGCTGAAGAAACCGCAGAGATGCTCAAGGCATCCAGCTCGGTGATTATCACCCCAGGCTACGGTATGGCAGTGGCGCAGGCGCAGTACCCGGTCGCGGAAATTACTGCCCGACTGCGTGCACTCGGCATCAACGTGCGCTTCGGCATCCATCCGGTGGCGGGGCGCTTACCAGGTCACATGAACGTGCTGCTGGCCGAGGCCAAAGTTCCTTATGACGTGGTGCTGGAGATGGATGAGATCAACGACGATTTCAGCGACACCGACACGGTGCTGGTCATCGGTGCCAATGACACGGTTAACCCGGCGGCGCAGGATGACCCCCGCAGTCCGATTGCCGGCATGCCGGTACTGGAAGTGTGGAAAGCGCACAACGTCGTGGTGTTTAAACGCTCAATGAACACCGGTTATGCCGGGGTGCAGAATCCGCTGTTCTTCAAAGAGAATAGCCAAATGCTGTTTGGCGATGCCAAAGCCAGCGTGGAAGCCATTCTCAAAGCGCTGTAATAAAAAAAGGGCGGCTAATCAGCCGCCCGTCTTCAATCAGGGGAGAATTAATCCTCCTCATCCTCTTCATCATCCAGATCAATCGGCGATTTGAAATCGTCAGGCTTGAGCGCCAGCAGGTCGCAGCGCAGATGATCAATCACCTGTTCCGCCGTATTACCCAGGAAGGCTGCCGACAGGCCGGTGCGTCCTATGGTACCTAACACCACCACACCAGCACCGAGATGCGACGCCAGATCCGGGATGACTTCTTCCGGCAGGCCTTTAGCCACATGCGTAAACTCTTCACCAATCGAGAACTTCTGCCGCAGCGCTTTCATCGCCACCAGATGCTGACCACGAATAGCATCGTTATAGACGCTGGGATCAAAGTCGGGCAATTCGATAGCGATGTTGATAGGGGTAATCGGATAAGCGCCGACCAGGTGCACCTCGGTCTGATTCACTTTTTCTGCCAGTTTGACCGTTTCACGAATCAGCTTCTGATTCAGGCCATCGTGATGTGGCTCTTCACTGGCAAGATTGACCGCGACAATGGCTTTACCGCCTTCCGGCCACGGCTGATCTTTGACCATCCAGACCGGGCACGGGCATTTACGCAGCAGATGCCAGTCGGTCGGGGTGAAGATCACGGATTCAAGCCGGTCATGCTGATGCGCCATCTTCAGCACCAGGTCATGCTGATGGGCAAGCACTTCCTGAATGATGGCCTCAAAAGGGCGGTTGTGCCAGATCACTTTGATGTCAATTTCGACACCGGCATCCAGATAAGCCCGGGCCTGCTCACGGATCCATTCAGTGCGCTGGCTGATGACGCCCTGGCGCATTGATGCGCGTTCGTCAGGCGAAAGCAGGGTGGTCATCTCGTATGAGAAATCATAGATAGGCAGGAAAGCTTTGATCCTTCCGCCAATGCGTTGATTCAGATAGACCGCACGTCGCAGCGCGGGCTGATCGTCTTGCTGGGCATCAATGGCGACCAGAATATTTTGGTACTGGGACATGAGGCGTTCTCCTTAAACCAGAGCGACTGGAATAAAGATAGCCTATGTTGCACAGCGGAAGAAGGGAAAAAGTTACTGCCGGATCAACAAAATAAGATTTATTGATCCGGCTGCGGATCAGGCGGCCTGATGGCTCTGACCGGCTAACTCTTCCAGCAGGGCGTGGTTTTCAATAGTGATGTATTTTCCTTTCACCGCCAGCATGCCGGACTTCTGGAAACGACCCAACAGGCGGCTGATGGTTTCAACCGTCAGGCCCAGATAATTACCAATGTCACCACGTGTCATGGTGAGGCGGAATTCACGCTGTGAAAAACCGCGCTGGCCGAAGCGACGGGAAAGGTTCCAGATAAACGCCGCCAGGCGCTCTTCGGCATTCTTCTTCGACAGCAGCAGGATCATATCCTGATCGCCTTTGATTTCACCGCTCATCAGACGCATCATCTGCTGACGCAGGGCAGGCATTTTTCCTGACAGATCATCCAGCGTTTCGAACGGGATTTCACAGACCATTGCAGTTTCCAGCGCCTGTGCAAAGCTGGGATGGCTGGAACCCATGATGGCATCAAAGCCGACCAGATCCCCCGCCAGGTGGAAACCGGTGATTTGCTCATCGCCCTGCTCGGTAATGGTGTAACTTTTGATTGTGCCGGAACGAATGGCATACAGAGATTTCAGTTCGTCGCCTGCTTTGAAAAGAGTTTGCCCTTTCTGAATCGGTTTTTTACGCTCAATGATATTGTCGAGCTGATCCAGCTCATGTTCATTTAACGTGAAGGGGATGCAGAGCTGACTGATGCTGCAATCCTGGCAGTGAATGGCACAACCGCCCGACTGAATACGACGAATGCTGCGTTTTTCAGGGATCATAATGGTTTGCTCGACGATTATTGACTGGGGTCAATTTTAACATTTTTTGTGCTGAAGGGAACTCATCCGAGCAGTTTTACACCCACAAACATCATGGATGAAGCACACATCGACAAACGCAGATGTGACGGGCTTCTCAGATTGCCGTTACCGTTGACTGTCACGAAAAGTTTCCGCTTTTGTGATCTGTCACCCACATTTTCATCAGCGGCAACATGGGTGAAAGCGGGGGAGTCCGGTGATTGCAGCTTTTGCTACGCTAACTGTTTAGGCCTGTTTTATAGGTTCCATCAATTTTAATCAGGTGTGAGAAGACCATGAACCTTGATGACAACGATCTCTTTCGGGATGCCATGGGCGATGTCACGCCGTTAAAAGACACCACCACAACCTTATGGCTTAAGTCGCCCTCGACTAAAGCGCCTCGTAAACCACCAGGCGATACTGAGCAGGAGAATTTCCTGACACGGGGTTATCTGGAGATTGTCCCGCTTAACACACCGCTGGAGTATAAAGCCGATGGCATACAGCAGGGTATTCTGGATAAACTGCGTCGGGGTGAGTACAAACTGGATGCCAGTCTCAACCTGTTGCGGCAACCGGTGGAGACCTGCCGTCAGGCGCTGTTTAACTTTATGATGCAGGCGCAAAAGCAGGACTTACGAAATCTGCTCATCATTCATGGCAAGGGCCGTGATGACGAATCACATGCCAATATTGTGCGTAGCTATCTGGCACGCTGGTTACAGCAGTTTGATGACGTACAGACTTTTTGCGTAGCCCAAACCCGCCATGGCGGAGCCGGGGCGCTCTATGTGGGACTGAGGAAAACCGATAAGGCGCGCCTTGAAAACCGCGAACGGCATGCGAAACGCAGCCGCTAGCTGTGAAACTTACGAATGGTGGACATTAACACCTCAGCACTCAGGCTCAGCTCTGCGCCAGTACGGGTAATGATGCCCACCGGTTCGCCTGGCCCGGAGGAGTTAATTGGCAGCGCACAGACCGCGTTATGGCTGAGGTCTTCTTTAATCGCGCCGGACGGCACAAACCAGATGTAGTCGTAGCGGAGCGCCAGCTGGCGCGCCAGTGAAGTCGACGACGTTTCAATGCAATGGGGGGGCAGCGTGCAGCCCTGTTCGTCAAGCATCTGCTGCGCAATCCGGCGCGGTGCGGTGCCTTCCGGGGAGATCACAACCGGCCACTGCATCGCCCTCGATAGAGTGACGTTGTCACTCAGCAATGGGTGCTCGGGTCTGACCACGAGCTTCAGTGACTCCAGAAACAGCAGTTCATAGGTCAGCCCTGTCATCATGTCGCTGTCCGCCATCCGGCCAATGCCAATGTCAAACTCGCCGCCGCGTAATCCCGCCAGTAACACATTGTTATGCAGCGTCGCCACCTGGATAGTGGTGTTAGGCTGTAGCTGATGAAAACGATCAAGGATGCGGGGCAGCATGCCCATCGCAGCGGTGGTCAGTGCGCCAAGCCGGATAATCACCGGTGCATCGCCCGGCTGCTCATTAAAGCTCTGTCCGGCGTGGTTCAGCGCATCAAGTACCCGCACCGCATGCGTCAGAAACTGTTCTCCCATCGTAGTGAGCTGGGCACCCAGGCGACCCCGCTCAAAGAGACGAACGCCCGTCAGCTCTTCCAGTTCATTCAGGGTTTTGGACAAAGCAGGCTGACTCAGGTTCAGCGTCTCCGCTGCCCGGCCCAGTGTGCCTTGTTGCGCGACCGCAACAAAGGTATGAAGATGGCGCAAGCGAATGCGCTGATTGAAAAGGATATTTTTTTCCATACCCTAAACTTAATGAGAATGACCGCTTACAGGCAACTGTTTAAAATGAATTTTGTTAACTTTGCTGCAAATTTATTTTAACAAACAAGGCAGAATGGCAACTTTATCCGTTAACTCATTGATTAAGAAGCACTCATTTCAGATTGGCACTCACCCGGTAGTTACCAAGAGTACGCTATATCAAGAGGTTAACGCTTTAAATTTGAATAATTCTCACTATCATATAAAAATCTGACCGCTTAAGGTTAACGATGGGCTATCATAAGCGCCGTTTTTTTTACTTAATCTGATGCCAGATTGCGCTATTGCCAGGGAGTGTTCATTGACCAGCATCGGGGCGGTAGATGTCCGCCAGCTTATCAACCAGCAGGGCCTGAGCCACTGGCAAAAACGGCTCATTGCGCTCTGTTTTATTGTGGTGGCACTCGATGGCATGGACATTGCGATCATGGGATTTATTGCGCCAACACTTAAAGCTGCATGGGGCGTTACCAATCATCAGCTCGGCGTTGTCATCAGCGCAGCATTGATCGGGCTGGCGCTGGGTGCCATGGTGGCAGGGCCTCTGGCTGACCGCTATGGCCGACGTATGATGATTATCCTCAGCGTTTTCTTTTTTGGTCTCTGGACACTGGCAACAGCGCTGTCTCAGAACATCGAGCAGATGATGCTATTCCGCTTCCTGACCGGTCTGGGACTAGGTGCGGCAATGCCCAACGTCGGCACGCTGGTGGCGGAATATGCGCCTGAGCGGAGACGGGCCTTCATTATTACTGTCGTGTTCTGCGGATTTACCTTCGGTGCCGCCAGCGGCGGATTTGCTGCCTCCTGGCTGTTACCGCGTTATAACTGGCACTCGGTGTTGCTGCTGGGTGGCATTCTGCCGCTGCTGGTGTTGCCATTCCTGATCCGCGGCCTGCCGGAATCGGTGCGTTTTCTTATCAGTCGTGGCGCACCCGCTGCCCGCATTCACGCCATTCTTGAACGGATGATGCCGGGCAAAACCGCGCCCGATTGCGCATTTCACGCGCCTGAAGCAACATTGCCGGCAGGCGGCGCGATTAGCACCGTCCTGTCGCGCCGCTATTTGTTTGGCAGCACAATGCTGTGGGGTGGCTATTTCATGGGGCTGTTCATGGTTTACCTGATTGGCAGCTGGCTGCCGTCTCTGGTGAATACCCTGGGCATGTCAGTTACCGAAGCGGCTGTTATCACTGCCATGTATCAGGCTGGCGGAACCCTGGGTTCACTCTTTGCGGGCTGGATGATGGATCGCTTCAACGCCAATCTGGCGCTGGCGGTCATCTACGGCTGCGGCGGACTGTTTATTGTGGCACTTGGCTTTTCGCCCGCCGAAGTAGGGATGATGAGCGCGATCGCCTTCTGCAGTGGCTTCTGTTTCAACGGTGCCAACACCGGGATGAATGCATTATCTGCCAGCTACTATCCTACACACGCACGCGCCACCGGCTCCAGCTGGATGCATGGTGTGGGTCGCATCGGCGCAATCCTGAGCGCCTTCGTTGGTGCAGAGATGTTGTCACTCGGCTGGTCTTTCAGCGTTATTTTTCTGCTGCTGGCGATACCGGCTGTGATCACCACCCTGATGCTGCTGTTAAAAAATCGCTATGGCTTTAAGCCGATCACAGATTCGTGATTTTTTCCACTGAGGCCAGCGCGTTGCATTACATTAGCAGCAACGCTCATGGTGTCAGGTGGATAAGATGGACAAGTTTATCAGCGCGGATCTCATCCGCACCCGTTTCTCTCAGGCGATGTCAGCGATGTATCAGCAGGAGGTGCCGCAGTATGGCACGCTGATGCAACTGGTCGCCACCGTCAACGAGCGCACGCTGGAAGCCGATATCGCGCTGAAAGATCGTCTCACGGCCGCCGATGAAATTGACCGACTCAGCCTTGAGCGGCACGGCGCAATCCGCGTCGGCACGGCAGACGAATTAGCCACGCTGCGGCAGCTTTTTGCGGTGATGGGAATGTACCCGGTGGGCTATTACGATCTCTCTCAGGCGGGTGTGCCGGTCCACTCCACAGCGTTCCGGCCGGTCACCAATACGGCGCTGCGGCGCAATCCTTTCCGGGTCTTTACGTCACTGTTGCGTCCTGAACTGATTGACGATTCCGCGTTGCGTGAAAAGGCGGCGGAGATTCTGGCCGCACGCGACATTTTCACCGCCCGTTGCCGGGCGCTGCTGCAATTGCATGAGCAGCAGGGCGGATTAACCGATGATCAGGCCACCGAATTTGTTACCGAAGCACTTGAAACCTTCCGCTGGCACGCCCACAGCAGCGTGGACAGTCAGACCTATCAGGCGCTGAACCAGCAGCATCGATTGATCGCAGATGTCGTCTGCTTTCCCGGCTGCCACATCAACCACCTGACCCCGCGCACGCTCGATATCGACCGCGTCCAGCAACTGATGCCGTCACGTGGAATCGATCCGAAAATCCTGATTGAGGGACCACCGCGTCGTCAGGTGCCGATCCTGCTGCGTCAGACCAGCTTCAAAGCGCTGGAAGAGCCGATCATCTTTAAGGACGGGTATCAGGGCACCCACACAGCGCGCTTCGGTGAAATTGAGCAGCGCGGCGCGGCGCTGACGCCTGCAGGTCGTGCGCTCTACGATCGCTTGCTCAGCGAGGCGGGCAGCGGTCAGGACAATCAGCAGCACCAGCAACATCTGGCGGCCATTTTCCGGGACTTCCCCGACGATGAAACCACACTACGCCAGCAGGGGCTGGCCTGGTTCCACTATCGCCTGAGTGAAAAGGGCGTCGCGACGCCGCCGGATCAGGGGGAAGCGCTGGAGGATCTGATCAGGGAGGGGCGTGTGCTGGCAGACCCGATCGTCTATGAAGATTTTCTGCCCGTCAGCGCGGCGGGAATTTTTCAGTCCAACCTCGGCGATCGGGCGCAGGTCCGTTTGGCGGGACAGGCGAGCCGGCAGGCGTTTGAAGCAGCGCTGGGCTTTGCGGTGCTGGATGAGATGGCATTGTACGAAGAACGACAGCAGCGCTCGCTGGCGCAGTGCGGAATACAGACGGCCTGATTCACTCTCCGGGCAACAACCCGGTTGCCCGCAACCCTTTTATTAAGTCGGTTTTGCCAACGCTTATGGTCCTGAAGCTGTGCAATAAGGAAGAATATCCTTGCTTCTGAACAGAAAAAGGACGCTTTACCTGCCAGCGCAGGTTTCGCGGCGTAAGTATCTTAATCAATTAACAATCTGACTGCTTCACGCTCGCAGAACTGACCCGGTTCACGGCTGGATATCGCTCAGCGACGCACTGGCACGCCATTTATCGCGGGCAAAAGGATAAACATTGTTTAAGCCTGGCTACAACTGGCGCTCTGAACCTGTTGACGAGCATGTTCATGCTCACCTCTGACGTTTCGGCATATTCTGCAAATCCCCTCTGTACCTGGACAATGGTGGCGGGCCTGCAAATAATGGAGGAACGTCTAAACAGGGAAACAGGAATGAAAAACGAAACAGGTCTGAGGATCATGACGGCCGAGGGGGAGTTGCGTGGATGCATGGACGATGACCTTTTCGTATTCAAAGGTATACCTTATGCGGCGGCTCCGGTTGGCGCGCTGCGCTGGCGTCCGCCACAGCCGGTCACGCCCTGGCATCAGATGCGCGATGCCAGCGCATTTGGGCCTTCCGGCTGGCAAAATCGCACATACTGTCAGGCGGTGGGCGGTGGCGATCCCGGTGAGTTTAGTGAAGATTGCCTCTATCTGAATGTCTGGACGCCCGATGTTGCGCCGTCAAAGCCGCTGCCGGTAATGGTGTGGCTGCATGGTGGAGGCTTCACCATCGGTGGTGGCGGGCTGGCACCGTATAACGGCAAGCCGCTGGCTTCACGTGGTGCAGTGGTGGTCACGCTGAACTACCGGCTGGGTCACCTCGGTTTCTTCTCCCATCCTTCACTGGATGCTGAATACCCTGCTACGGGTACGGTAACCAATTTTGGCCTGCTCGATCAGATTGCCGCACTGCAGTGGGTGCAGCGCAACATTCCAGCTTTTGGTGGCGACCGCCGCAATGTGACGCTTTTCGGTGAATCCTCTGGCGCGCGCAGCGTGCTCTCCCTCTGCTGTTCACCGCTGGCAGAAGGACTGTTTCATAAAGGGATTGTGCAAAGTGCCTATAGCCTGCCGGATACGCCGCTGAAAAAAGCGCGTCAGCAGGGAATAGCGGTAGCCCGCCATTTTGGTCTGCCACCCGATGCCAGCGCTGATGTGTTACGCGCACTGCCTGCCGATGCCTTCTGGTCGCTGGAAGGGGCACTGGCGATCCCGCCGGTGCCGATTGCCGGTGATGCCGTGCTGCCTGAGCCGATGCTGAAAACCTTTATGGCAGCAAAACAGCATCGCCTGCCGCTGATGGCGGGCAGTAACAGCGATGAAGCCAGCGTGCTGGAATATTTTGGCGTGGATGCCACCGCGGTATTGCATCAGTTGCGCAATAAAAACCGGCTCACCTATCGGACGCTGAAATGGATGTATGACATCCATGATGATCAGCTGCTGGGACGTGCCGTGGCGCGTGATATGGCTTTCAGCCTTGTGCCTTGGCTGGTGATGCGCGCGCAGCACAATGCCGGCATGCCGGGCTGGCGCTACTGGTTCGATTATGTTTCTGAGCACGCTCGCGACCTCTATCCTCATGGCACCTGGCACGGCAATGAAGTGCCTTATGTCCTTAACACCCTGAGTCAGATGCCGGATCCCAATGAAGCGCGGCCATTCAGTGAAGCCGATCGCGCTTTTGCGGCCCGTGTCAGCGAATACTGGTTTACTTTCGCCCGTGACGCCACGGAATATAAGCATCAGCTTGAAGGCGAGGTTGTCTGGCCAGCCTGGCATCCCGGAAATGACGTGACAATGTCACTTGGAAATGAGCGTAAAAACGGACTTGTTTTGAAGCGAAACTTTATGCGCGCCCGTATGCGTCTTTTCAGGCTGTTGATGACGCGCATGGTCCGGCTATAGGCCGGAGGTGATAGTTAATCTGCTAACCATTAAACTGCGCGAATGGAATTTTTCTGCGTTATAAAGCGTAATTTATTGAAATTATTTATCTTTCAAAAAATTCACGCATGAGGACGCTGTAAAAAATCAGGTAACAAAACAGTTACATTTTCACTATCTCATGCCGATAAATCTCCTATGCCCGACGCTTGCGGGTCAACGTGTATAGGATTTTGGTATGGGAATGCTCAAAAATTTTACCATTCGCGCAGTGATGCTCACTATTCTGGGCCTGTTTTGTTTACTGTGGAGCGGCGTCGGGCTGTACAGCATCCACTCGCTTGGCGCGCTCAGCGAAGGCAACAATGTTGACCGTCATCTGGTTGAGCAAATGACGGTGCTGAGCAAAGGCAACGATCAATATTTTCGTGTTATCACGCGCCTTTCCCGCGTAATGGAAAGCAAAGCAGCAGGTAAAACGCTGACTGATGAGGCCTATGCCCCTGTGCAGCAGGCGCTGGACAGCATGACTCAGCAACTGGCGCGCTTTAAACAGCTTGCACCCGGTCCGATGAATCCGGAAGTCGTCGACGGCGTAATTCAGAGCTGGCAAAAGTTGCTGGATGAGGGCGTGACGCCACAACTGCAACTGGCCCGCCAGGCCTCACAGGATGCGTATCGCCAGCAGGCAAACAATGTCACCCCGCCGCTCAGTCGTGCCTTTGGTGTCAGCGCAGAGAAGTTTAACCAGGGCGCAGCCGAAAAACTGGACAAAACCCGGGTTGAAGTTGATCACCTCACCGCGATGACCAAGACGATTATTACCATCACGGTAATTATTGGCCTGCTGATTCTGCTGTTTACAGACCGCTATCTGGTGGCGATGCTGGTTCGTCCGCTGGAAAGTATTCGTACCCACTTCGCGGTGATCGCGACAGGCGATCTCAGCCAGCCGGTAGCGGATTTCGGTCGCAACTGTGTCGGTAAACTGGTGCCGCTGCTGAGCGCTATGCAGGATAGCCTGCGTGAAGCGGTCAGCGCCATTCGCAGCGGCACCGAGAACATCTCGCGCGGTGCTGCAGAGATTTCTGCCGGTAACAATGACCTCTCTTCACGTACCGAAGAGCAGGCCGCTGCGCTGGAACAGACTGCGGCCAGCATGGAGCAGTTGACGGCCACAGTGAAATTCAATGCCGATAACGCTCGTCAGGCCAGCCTGCTGGCAGAAACCGCCACCACCACGGCACAACGTGGCGGTCAGCTGGTGAGTGAAGTGGTCAGCACCATGGATGGCATCTCCGGCAGCTCGAAGAAGATTGCTGAGATTACCAACGTGATTAACGGCATTGCCTTCCAGACCAACATCCTGGCGCTGAACGCCGCGGTCGAAGCGGCACGTGCCGGCGAACAGGGACGTGGTTTTGCGGTCGTGGCATCTGAAGTGCGTAACCTGGCGCAGCGCAGCGCCAACGCCGCCAAAGAGATTGCGACACTGATTGAAGACTCGGTGCAGCGTGTAGGAAAAGGCGCGGAGCTGGTCAGCACGACGGGCGGCACCATGAATAACATTCTGAAATCGGTGCAGGATGTGGATGCGATCATGAAACAGATCGCTTCTGCATCGGAAGAGCAGAGCAAGGGCATTTCTCAGGTGGGCACCGCGGTTACCGAGATGGACAGCGTGACGCAGCAGAACGCCTCACTGGTCGAGGAAGTCTCCGCCGCCGCGAGTGCGCTGGCGCTGCAGACGGAAGCGCTACAGGCCTCTGTGTCGAAATTCCGCCTTTCCAGCAACCGTCCGGCTTCACCTGCCGTCAGCAATAAACCGGCTGCCCCAAAAGCGCCTGCGCAGAGTGCACCTCAGGCGAAACCTGCTGATAATGGCGACTGGGTGACGTTCTGATCCCTGCAGAGCCACGCCACCAGTTCCGTCAGGGACGGTGGCGCATCCTGCGCGGGCCGTTGCAGTAAACTGTATACGGCTCCGGTTTTGACCTCGCCAGGGAACGGCTTAATCAGCCTGCCGCTGGCGATATCACTCTCCACCAGATTGCTGTCGGCAATCGCCACGCCATACCCCTGAATTGCTGCACTAATCGCTAAGTCCATCGTGGCAAAATGCTGGTTTCGCTTCATGCTGAGCGTTACCTGCTGCGCCTGTAACCAGCACTGCCAGTCACGCGTGTCTGACGTGGGATGCAAAAAGGTCATTGCGGCCAGTGCTGCCATCGTGTCCGGGCAGGGCTGATCAGCGGCCATCACCGGCGTCAGTGACTCGCTGAACAGACAGATGCCATCAGGATGCGGCTTGCCATAGACAATCGCCGCATCAAAGTTTTCAAGCTGCGCCGCATGATCCAGGGTGGTGGTCAGGGCCACATGCAGTTCAGGGCGGTGAAGCTCCAGCGCCATCAGCCGCGGCACCAGCCAGCGCATGGCACAGGTCGGCGCTTTCAGGCGAAGGCTGACCTGACTGCGACGGACCTTTTCGCTGGCCTGAACCATCAGCTCAAAGCCCTGGCTGAGTTCAGGCAGCAGCGCGGCACCCTGCGGGGTCAGCCGCAGCCCGCGCGCATGGCGGTCAAACAGCGTCACGCCCAGCCACTGCTCCAGCGCGGCGATCTTACGACTGACCGCGCCCTGTGTCAGGCAGAGCTCGCGGGCAGCATGGGTCAGGTTGAGATGACGGGCCGTCACCAGAAAGGCGTGAATGGCATTAAGCGGCAGCGATGAGCGTGACACGGTGGACCTCAGCTATGCAATTTTGTCATGGCTATTATGACGACATTTCGCTTGCCGACTCAAGCCGCAGCCCGTTGAATAACGATTTATCGCATCTGACCAGTTATGCACCTGACGGAGAAAATATGTCCCTGAAAACGCCTGTCGCTATTCACTCAAAATTGCCGGACGTCGGCACCACTATTTTTAGCGTGATTGGCCAGCTTTCGGCACAGCATCAGGCGATTAACCTGTCACAGGGCGCACCCAATTTCCCCTGCGATCCGGCCCTGATCGACACAGTCAGCCGTGCAATGGAGACGGGGCATAATCAGTATGCCGCCATGATGGGTCTGCCTGCCTTGCGTGAAGCGCTCGCCAGTAAAACAGAGGCGCTCTATGGCCAGAAATATGATGTCGCCAGTGAAGTGCTGATCACCGGCAGCGCCAGCCAGGGACTCTATATGGCGATTACCGCGCTGGTTCATCAGGGCGATGAGGTGATCTTCTTTGAACCGGCGTTTGACAGCTATGCGCCGGTGGTACGGTTACAGGGCGGTACGCCGATAGGCCTGAAGCTCCAGGTGCCATCATTTGCTATCGACTGGGATCAGCTGCGGGCCGCCATCACGCCGCGCACCCGGATGATCATTATTAATACGCCGCACAACCCCAGCGCGCAGGTGCTGACCCGTGACGATCTCAACCAGCTGGCAGCGTTGATCCGCAACACCGATATCGTGGTGCTATCCGATGAGGTTTATGAACATATTCTGTTTGATGGTCGCCCGCACTGCGGCATGGCGACGCATCCGGAGCTGGCCGCACGCAGCGTTATCGTCTCCTCGTTTGGCAAAACCTTCCACGTCACCGGCTGGCGGGTCGGCTACTGTCTGGCACCGGCAGAACTGATGACCGAGCTGGTGAAAGTGCATCAGTTTATGATGTACGCCGCCGATACGCCGATGCAGGTTGGGTTTGCGCACTATCTGCAGACGCCAGAGAACTACCTGTCACTTAACGCTTTCTATCAGCAGAAGCGCGATCGGCTGATCGCGCTGATGGATAACTCCCCATTCCGGCTGCTGCCGAGCGCCGGTTCGTTCTTTATGCTCGCCAGCTACGGACATTTCAGTGACGAACCAGACAGTGAAATGGTAAAACGTCTTATCGTCGATCACGGTGTGGCAACCATACCGCTGTCGGCGTTTTATATGGATGGCACAGACAACAAACTGATTCGTCTCTCTTTTGCGAAGGACGAGGCGACACTAGAGGCTGGCGCGGCTGCGCTATGTGCTTTTTCTCACTGAATCACGTGAGCGTGATTCAGTACGGGGAACAGGTAACCAGGACATTTCGGGGTAAACATAATGAAAAAACTGAACGTGCTTTTTCTCGCTCTGGGCATGATGACAACGGTACAGGCACTGGCTCAGGATTTACGTTACGGCGTAGAGTCACAATATCCGCCGTTTGAAAGCCGCAATGCTAAGGGTGAGCTGGAGGGCTTTGATATTGAACTGGGCAACGCTATCTGCAAGGCAGGCAACTTCAACTGCCACTGGGTCGAGAGCAGCTTTGATGCGCTGATCCCGGCACTGCAGGCGAAAAAGTTCGACGCCATAAACTCGGCGATGAACATCACCGAAGCGCGCGCCAGAAGCATCGCGTTTACGCAGCCAATCTACCGTATTCCGACCATGTTAGTGGCGAAAAAAGGTGAAAATCTGGCTCCGACCGCCGAAGGTCTGAAAGGCAAAAATATCGGTGTGTTGCAGGGATCGATTCAGGAAACCTATGCGAAGAAGCACTGGGAGACACAGGGCGTGACGGTGACGTCGTATCAGGATCAGAACCAGGTATATAACGACATGGTTGCAGGCCGCCTTGATGGCACGCTGGTGATGTCCGCCGCCGGTCAGTCTGGCTTCCTCGATAAGCCTCAGGGCAAAGGGTTTGGTTTTGTGGGCAAGCCCGTCGAAGATGACGCGATTCTGGGTTCAGGCATCGGCTACGGCTTGCGTAAAGATGACGCGCCGCTGAAGCAGTCGCTGGACGCGGCAATCGCCAAAGTGCAGGGCGATGGCACCCTCGAAAAGCTGGCTGAAAAATACTTCCCGGGTATTGATGTCAGCGTGAAGCCATAATCGCAATCGGGCGCGTTCTGCGCCCGATTTTCCCGCTTAACCTGCCGCCAGATAACAGAGCTTTTCTGCCACCTGATAGGACTTCACAAACGACGGTATCGGCAGAAACTCGAAGCGTGAATGGAAGTTATGTGCGCCGGTAAAGAAGTTCGGCGTCAGTAACCCTTTGGCGGACAGCGCCGCGCCGTCCGTGCCGCCACGCATCGGAATCACTTTTGGCTCAATCTCAAGTGCGGCAAAGGCGCTAAAGATCAAATCTATTGCCCGGCGGTCCTCACCCAGTGCATTACTGATGTTGCTGTAGATATCGCTAATCGTAATGCTGACCTCGCCAGTCGGATAGCGCGCCGCAAGATCCGCTGCCGCCTGCTGCAACTGCTGCTTACGCACGGCGAAGCTGGTCAGATCAAAATCACGGATTGAAGCCTTCAGCGTCGCCTTGCTGGCGTTGGCCTGAATCTCATTAAACCAGATGTAACCTTCGCGGCCTTCAGTGTGCTCCGGGGTCTGCTGACGATCAAACAGGCTGATGTAGTCATGTGCCATTAGCAGCGGATTGACCAGCACGCCTTTGCCCGACATCGGATGTGCCGGCACACCGGTAAACACAATCTCTGCCGCGGCACCATTAAAGTTCTCGTACACCACTTCGCCCAGTTCGCAGCAGTCGATAGTCCAGGCGAAATCGACATTGAATCGCGTGTCAAGATCCAGCGCTTTCGCCCCGCGCAGGCCAATCTCTTCGTCCGGCACAAAGGCTACCACGATATCGCCATGATCGCCTTTAAGGTTCGCCATCAGCGTCATCACCACGGTGACCGCCGCTTTATTGTCTGCGCCCAGCACGCTGGTGCCGTCGCTGAAGATCACCTGCTGACCGACGTAGGGCGCGATCTCCGGATGTTCATCGCGGCGCAGCCAGATATCCTGCTCTGCATTCAGACAAAGGTCTTCGCCCTGCCAGGTGAGGATCTGCGGGTGGATGTCGGGCGACAAACCCACATCAACGGTATCGATATGCGTAATAAATCCAATGCGCGGCGCGCCAGGACGGTTGCCACGTTTCACCGCGGTCACCGTGGCATGGTCATCAATCACCACCTCATCCAGCCCCAGTGCTCGCAGCTCGTCAGCCAGCAGTTCCGCCATGGCGTGCTGGCTCGGCGTACTCGGCAGAGTCGTGGATTTGGCATCACTCTGACTGCTGACGGCGAGGTAACGGAAAAAACGTTCGGTGAGTTGCGACTCAAGTTTGTCTGTCATCACTATTCCTTATTAGTCAGCCACAGGCGGGGTTCGCTATGGTGCCGAATCGTGCTATCAATGAAGCATCTGAATGATTCATTTAGATATTGTGATCACCGGAAGTCAATACAAAGCGAGGATGATAATGAAAATCAAGATAGCCACCTTAGCGCTTGTTACTGCGGGGATAGCGCTGGCTGGCAGCGTTAACGCCAAAACGCTGGTCTACTGTTCTGAGGGATCGCCAGAGAATTTCAACCCTCAGCTCTATACCTCGGGAACCAGTGTTGACGCCAGTGCGGTGCCGGTCTTTAACCGGCTGGTGGACTTCACGCCCGGTACCACCAATCTGGTGCCGAGCCTGGCGGAACGCTGGGAGATCAGCCCGGATGGCACCGTCTACACCTTCCATCTGCGCAAAAACGTCAAGTTCCAGAGTAACAAACAGTTCAGGCCCAGCCGCGACTTCAACGCCGATGATGTGATCTTCTCATTTATGCGTCAGATGGACCCGAAAAATCCCTACCACAATGTCTCTGGCGGCACCTATTCCAACTTCGAAAGCCTCGAGCTTTCCACGCTGATTAAAAGTATCGACCGGGTTGATGACCACACCGTGCGCTTCACGCTCGCCCATCCGGAAGCGCCGTTCCTTGCCGATCTCGCGTGGTATTTCGCGTCGATTCACTCAGCAGAATATGCCGACGCCATGCTGAAAGCGGGAACGCCGGAGAAGGTCGATATGAACCCGATCGGCACCGGCCCGTTTGAGCTGGTGCAGTACCAGAAAGATTCCCGCATCCTCTACAAAGCGTTCCCGGACTACTGGCAGGGCAAGGCGAAGCTGGATCGACTGGTGTTCAGCATCACGCCGGATGCCTCTGTGCGCTATGCCAAGCTGGAGAAGAACGAGTGTCAGGTGATGCCATTCCCGAATCCCGCCGATCTCGACAAGATGCACGCCAACCCGGATATCACCCTCGAACAGAAGGCGGGTCTGAACACTGGCTTCCTGGCGTTTAACACCACTAAAGCGCCAACCGACAATGTCAAGGTGCGGCAGGCGCTGGCGATGGCGATTAACAAACCGGCGATCATCGAGGCGATATTTAAAGGCACCGGCACGGTCGCGAAAAATATCCTGCCGCCTGGCGTCTGGAGTGCTGACAAAGATCTGAAAGATTACGCCTACGATCCAGAACAGGCCAAAGCGTTACTGCAACAGGCGGGCGTGAAACCCGGCACCGAAATTTCGCTCTGGGCGATGCCGGTTCAGCGGCCTTACAACCCAAATGCGCGCCGCATGGCGGAGATGATTCAATCGGACTGGGCCAAAGTTGGCATCAAAGCCAATATCGTCAGCTATGAGTGGGGAGAGTACCTGAAACGCGTTCGCAGCGGCGAGCATCAGGCGGCGCTGATGGGCTGGACCACTGCGACCGGCGACCCGGATAACTTCTTTGGCCCGCTCTACAGCTGCACCTCTGCTCAGGGCGGTTCCAACTCCTCAAAATGGTGCTATCAGCCGTTCGAGAAGTTAATCACCGAAGCCCGCGCCGAGCCGGATCAGGGCAAACGCACCGCGCTCTATCTGCAGGCGCAGCAGATAATGCATGACCAGATGCCTGCCGTGATGATTGCGCACTCCACCATCTTCGAGCCGGTGCGCAAATCGGTCAGCGGCTATCAGGTCGATCCGTTCGGCAAGCATATCTTCTATCAGGTGGATATTAAGCAGTAATACCCTCCTGCACAGGCCCATACGTATTGGGCCTGTGTAGATCCCTCGAAGCCAGAGTAAATCCGACAGCAACGATAAAGCTCAACGCGAAGAGAACATGACCCGAAGAGGAAAGCGTCCCGCACCATGGACAAAAACGCCGGGAGCGTTTTTGCACAACGCAGAGCGTTGGCCCGGTAACGGGCGCACCTCAGGGATGAGGTGCGTAATTGCGCGGGCCGGGCATGCCAGGGATGGCGGCTTTTGCGACTTTCCGATCGGGTCGTGTTCCCTTAGCCACCTCGATCTCACCGCGGCTCGGAACACGTCTTTAAATACGTGAAGAGCGTAGAGTCCCACGGGCTTGTTATCCCATCCTCACCTGCTGATCCATCTCCGTCAGTCGCAGCTGCAAAAACTCCAGAAACAGCGTCAGAGCCGCATTGCGCTGACGTCCTGACACCGTCTGGAGCTGCAACGTGCGCTGACTCAGTTGATCCACCCCCATCGATCGCAACAGCAGATTTTGGGACTCGCGTTCAAACAAAAGGGTAAACGCGCTGCAGATGGTCACCGCCTGGGGCGTATGCAGCAAAAACTGATAGAGCGTGGCGAAATAGTCGCAGGTCAATACCGGTTCAACCACGCAGTCATTCATCTGACAGGAGAGATCAAACAGCTGCCGCACGGTCGTGTGGTGGCCCGGCAGCGCCAGCGGCCAGCGATGCAGATCGCCCAGTGTTACCTCACGTGACGCCAGCGGATGTGACTGATGCATCGCCAGTAAAACCGGGGCAGGCCATGAGCCGAGCACCTCAACGCTGCGCTCAGGTTGCAGACTGAACTGCAGCGCCAGATCGCATTCACCCGCTCTGACGCACGCTGCCACGCCCTGTGAGTGCGTCACGTTAATCGCAAACAGCGCGCCGGGATTCGCCTGCCGGAACTCTGCCAGCAGGCCAGGCAACAGACTGAACGCCATCCCATCCGTGCAGGCGATACGAATCAGGCTGCGGCGTACCGCTTTCAGGCCCTTAATCTCCGCCAGCGCATATTCCATATCGAGCTGACTCTTGCGCACATGATGCGCAAAAATCTCACCTGCCTCATTGAGCACCATGCCGCGCGCATGCCGTTCAAACAGCGGCACACCGATCTGCGCTTCCAGCCGCTGAATCTGACGGCTGATAGCGGACACCGCCACAAACAGTTTCTCACTGGCGGCGCTCAGCGAGCCGCTCTCGACGACCGCCAGGAAATAGCGTATCTCGCTGCTTAACATGGTCACTCCGACAAAATGCATCATAAAAGGGCAGCGAAACGTTGCTTTAAAAGCAAAGTTCACTCGATAAATTGATAATTGTGGCAAAGCGCGAAGTTTGTCAAAGATAAAGCACGATAAAAATAACGGACAGGGCAAACATGACAGAGCAACAGGCAGTTAACCAGGCGATGAACTATTTCGATAGCGGTGAGTTTCAGAAGCTGCTGGCACGGCGTGTCGCCTGCGTGACAGAAAGCCAGCACACCCATCGACGGACAGAGCTGGACCACTATCTGCAGCAGGAAATTGGCCCGCAGCTGGCGAAGCTGGGGTTTACGCTGCACCCGTTTGAAAATCCGCAACCCGGCAGCCCGCCGTTTCTGATCGCTACCCGCATTGAAGATCCGCTAAAACCGACGCTGCTCTGCTATGGGCACGGCGATGTCGTGTTTGGTGACGATGAAAACTGGCGCGAAGGATTATCGCCATGGCAACTCACAGCTGAAGGCGACCGCCTGTATGGGCGCGGCAGCGCAGATAATAAGGGGCAACACTGCGTTAATCTCGCGGCACTGGAGCAGGTATGGCAGGCTCGGGGTGGCGCACTGGGCTTTAACTGCAAAATCCTGTTCGAAATGGGTGAAGAGATCAGTTCACCGGGGCTGGCTGAGATCTGCCAGCAACAGCAGGCGCTGTTAAAGGCCGATCTTTTTATCGCCTCGGATGGCCCACGTCTTAATGCGTTGCGGCCCACACTGTTTCTGGGTTCGCGCGGTGCGGCGAACTTTCGTCTGACGATTCGGGCGCGTGATAACGCCTACCATTCCGGCAACTGGGGCGGATTGCTGAGCAATCCCGGTACCCAGCTGGCCAGTGCGATCGCCTGTCTGGTGAATGCGCAGGGCGTATTACAGGTTACCGCGCTGAAACCGGACTCTCTGACCGACACCGTGCGCGCCATCCTCAGTGATATTGAGGTGGGCGGCATGCCGGGCGATCCCACACTTGCTGACGGCTGGGGCGAGCCTGGTCTCACACCTGCCGAGCGGCTCTACGGCTGGAACACGCTGGAGGTGCTGGCCTTTGAAACTGGCAATCCGGCACGACCCATGAACGCCATTCCGGGCAGCGCCACGGCGGTATGTCAGCTGCGTTTTGTGGTCGGCACCGACTGGGAAAATCTGGTTCAGCACGTAGAAAGTCACCTGCATCAGCACGGCTTCGATAACGTCAGCGTGGAGTTTCTGCGCGGTTCCCCGGCAACACGACTCGATCCGCAGGATCCGCTGGTGGACTGGGCACTGAATACGCTGGCCCACAGCAGCGGCAAAAAATCGGCGCTGTTGCCCAATCTCGGCGGTTCACTGCCCAATGAGGTCTTCGCCGATATCCTGGGCCTGCCGACGCTATGGGTGCCACATTCTTATCCCGCCTGCGGCCAGCACGGCGTCAACGAACATATGCTCTCCTCGATTGCACGGGAGGGTCTGGCGATCATGACCCGGCTGTTCTGGCAACTGGGAGACGAGGGTGAACAGCTGATGACGCGCCACCATCAGTGGCGGAGAGGTGAACAATGAGCAGCATTGCGCAAAGTGCCCTGCAGGTGAAACCGAGCCTGCACAAAACGTTGTTTGCCACCTGCATCGGTAACGCGCTGGAGTGGTTCGATATTGCAGTTTATGGCTTTTTTGCCAGCTACATCGCCCACGTTTTCTTTCCGGTCAGCGATCCCTCGGTGTCACTGCTGCTGACCTTCGGCAGCTTCGGTATCTCCTTCCTGATCCGCCCGCTGGGTGCCATTGTGCTCGGCAACTATGCCGACCGGCATGGCCGCAAAAAGGCGCTGCTGTTGTCGATAAACCTGATGATGCTGGGCGGGGCGATCATTACGTTTATGCCGGGTTACGCCACTATCGGTCTGGCGGCACCGCTGCTGATCATCCTGGCGCGTCTGATTCAGGGCTTCTCTGCAGGCGGTGAATTTGGCAGTTCGACCGCCTTTCTGGTGGAGCACTTTCCGGAGCGCAAAGCCTTTATCGCCAGCTGGCAGTTCGCCACCCAGGGGGCGAGCACGCTGATGGCATCGGGATTCGGGCTGGGGCTGACCCACTGGCTGAGCGAAAGTGAGATTCAGGCGTGGGGCTGGCGCATCCCGTTTGCTTTTGGCTTACTGATTGGGCCGCTGGGGATCTACATTCGCCGTCACGTGCAGGAACCCGCCAGCTTTGCGTCGCAGGAAAAGGAAGCCGCACCGCTGAAAACGCTGTTTGGGCGGCAGAAAGCGCTGATCGCGCTGGCAATTGGCGTGATGGTGATCTCGACCGCTGTAAACTACATGCTCAATTACATTCCGACCTACGCCACCAAAACGCTGCATCTGCCAGGCTCGGTCGCCTTCACCGCCACGCTGATAGCGGGGATTATCCTGACGGTGGTAACGCCGATCATGGGGTTGTGGGCGGAGCGGATTGGCCGGTTACCGCTGATGTGGGGATCGCTGCTGTTACTGGTGGTTACCATCTATCCCGCATTTAAATGGATGGTCGATCACACCACGCCGACAACGCTGATCCTGCTGGTGGCCTGGATGGCGCTGCTGAAGTCGATCTACTTCTCGACGGTGCCGTCGGTGATGGCCGATCTCTTCCCGGCGACTACCCGCGCCAGCGGGATGGCGATCAGTTACAACGTGGCCGTAACGGTATTTGGCGGGTTTGCGCCCCTGATTTGCAGCATGCTGATTGTCGCCACCGGCAGCAGTCTGGCACCAGGCTACTACCTGATGGCAGTGGCAGTGTTGAGCGGTATCGCACTGCTGCGTTGCAGTAAGCGGATGGCATAGCAAATCAGGAACGTTCATTAGCCTTTTCAGGCCGCTGACATAGCTAATCAGGCTCTGGCAGCAATAAAGAAGCTCAAAGTGAAGGGAACAGGGTCAGAAGAGGAAAGCGTCCCGCCTCAGGGACAAAAACGCCGGGAGCGTTTTTGAACAACGCAACGCGTTGGCCCGCAACGGACGCACCTCAGGGATGAGGTGCGTACTAAAAACGCCGGGAGCGATTTTGAACAACGCAGAGCGTTGGCCCGGCAACGGGCGCACCTCAGGGATGAGGTGCGTCATTGCGCGGGCCGGGCATGCCATGGATGGCGGATTTTGCGGCTTTCCGATCTGACCCTGTTTCCTGCGCAGGCGCGATCTCAACCGCGAAACGAACCAGCCTGCGTTATCAATCTCAACGGGCCGTTTAACCGGCCTGCTTTTAACTGAACTGCAGATAGGCAACATGGGTCTGCAGATACTCCTCCAGACCATGTTTTCCATCGGCTCCGCCGACACCCGACTTACGCCATCCGGCGTGAAAGCCCTGCATCGCCTCAAAGTTCTCACGATTAACATAGGTTTCGCCAAACTTAAGTTTCCGCAGCGCAATCAGGGTGGTATTGAGATTCTGCGTATAAAGTGAGGAGGTCAGTCCATATTCGCAATCGTTGGCCAGCGCAATTGCCTCATCCAGCGTTCTGAACGTCATCACCGGCAGCACCGGGCCAAAAATCTCCTCCTGCATAATCGCCATCTCCTGACGCACATCGGTCAGCAGCGTGGGCTGGAAGAAAAAGCCTCGCTCTCCGGCACGCTTGCCGCCCATTACCACTTTTGCACCTGCGGTAACGGCGTCTGCCACTTTCTGCTCGACCCGATCCCGTGCGGCGGCATTAATCAGCGGTCCCATATCGATATCACTGCGTTCGGCGGGATCGCCAAACGTTACCTGCTGAAACGCGGTAGTCAGTGCGCTGATAAAACGATCGTAAATGCCTTCCTGCACATAGACGCGCTCCACGCAGTTACAGACCTGGCCGCTGTTGATCACGCGTGAGCTGATAATGGATCGCACCGCCAGATCCAGGTCGGCATCTTCCATCACGATGGCGGGCGCTTTGCCGCCCAGTTCCAGCGATACTTTGGTTACATTTTTAGCCGCGGCTTCCATGGTGGCGATACCTGCGCCGACGCTGCCCGTCAGGCTTACCAGCCCGACCTTAGGGTTGGCCGCCAGTTCCTGTCCCACTTCCGGTCCCAGACCATAGACAATGTTAATGACGCCAGCCGGCAGACCCAGCGTCTGAATAATCTCGGCAAACAGTGCGGCATTATTCGGCGTCAGCTCGCTGGGTTTAATCACAATCGTGTTGCCGGTGATCAGGGCTGGCGCAGCTTTGCGGGCGATCAGGAAAAAGGGAAAGTTCCACGGTAAAATCCCGGTGGTGACGCCAATCGCTTTTTTAAACAGGAAGATGTTTTCATTAGGGCGGTCGCTGTTGATGATCTCGCCTTCATAACGACGCGCCCACTCCGCCATGTAATCGAGGTAGTCGGCGGTGAACAGCACTTCCGTCTTCGCCAGCCCCTGGGTTTTACCGCCTTCCGCCACGATGGTTGCCGTCAGTTCAGGCTCGCGGTTGCGGATGGCGCTGGCGATTTTGTGCAGCCAGACGCCGCGCTCTGCCGCTGGCAGCGCTTCCCAGGCTGGCTGAGCGGCTTCGGCGGCACTGATGGCAAGGCTGGCATCCCGACGAGTGCCCTGGGGTATGCGTGACAGCAACGCTTCAGTGGCCGGATTGATGACGTCAATCCACTCGTCACCCTGATGGGCGACAAACTCGCCATTAATGTAATGTTGATGATGTGTTGTCATTCGCTTGGCTCTCCGCTATCGATACGTTGCAGTAATGTGATAGCAGGGTGAAACAGATCGCTAAGCGTGACCTTTAGCTTATTGCCAGCCTGCGCGTCCGCCTGGCAGCCAATCACAGATATCGGTGAGTTCTGCAGCAAAAACGTCAATCTGTTGTAGATTTAAAGGAGTGAAATCGTGAGAAAGGGGTTAAATCATGGCAAGCGGATGGGCGGCAGAAGGCGCAGTACAGGAACAGATTGATAGCACCGTTAACGACGGGATTGAGCGGGTCAGACAATCGCTCGGGCAGGGCGAAAGCGCCACCGAATGTGAACTCTGCGGCGAACCGATTCCTGAAGCGCGCCGTCAGGCACTCAAAGGGGTACATTACTGCGTGGCGTGTCAGGAAAAAATCGACAAACAGCAGCAGACCAGCAGCTTATATAACCGTCGGGGCAGTAAAGACAGTCAGCTGCGCTAACGCTCAGGAGCCTGGCATCGCCAGGCCGCTGCCAATAAACCACGCCAGAAAGCCCACACCTGCCACGATGATGGCAATCGGAAACAGAATTCCAATTCTCATATTCAACCTGCTGCAAACAGCGATTTCAGGGAGCGCGATCTTATCATGAGATCTGGAGGACTGCGCGGTGGGTTTTCAGCAGGGTGAAAAGCTGGAATTGCGTTGCCTCGTTCTCCTCACGCAGCACCTCGCCTTTTTTATAAATAATATGGTGCACATGGCCGAGTTGACGCCAGACCACAATCGCCGAGGCGATCAGGGCGCAATGTTGCTCCGCCTGCACACACTCAATGGTGGCATAGTGCGTTTCATCCAGACCATTCACAAACACCTTTATCGCATCTGCAGGTAATATCGCCCGGAGATCATCCAGCATCACCCGGCTGACTGACTGCGAAAGAAACAGTGTTAACCACTTCGTTGTCATCCCAATCCCTGATCCCATCAATTTGCCCCAGTTTATACGACCTTGTCTGCGGTAAAGAAGGCTTCTTTGTCCTTTTGCCACCATACCCGTTTAAATGGCAGTCAGTTTAAAAGTGTGCTGCGCCACACAGCAAAACGATAAAAAAGTCAGAATAATAAGCCACTTACCTTATTTATTTTCCGGTTGTCTGACAACGGTGAAATTGTGATCCCTGACGTTAATAATGGGTAAATATTGCCACTTCGCTGCGGCCTCCGGCATTTATCCAAAGGCTGAGGAATTCCTGCAAAACGTAGACTGCCTGCTGAACGGAAGCTGACAGGTTTCCGACAGGCCTCAACCTAACCGGGGAATAACAATGAACAGCGCCATTATTGCAGGTATCTTCTGGCATTTTGTCGGTGCTGCCAGCGCCGCTTGTTTTTACGCGCCTTTTAAACAGGTGAAAAGATGGTCATGGGAAACCATGTGGTCAATTGGTGGCCTGATGTCGTGGCTTATCCTGCCGTGGGCGGTGAGTGCCATTTTACTGCCAGACTTCAGGGCTTATTACAGCAGTTTTACGCTGTCGCAACTGACGCCGGTTTTTCTGTTTGGTGCGATGTGGGGTATTGGCAATATTAACTACGGCCTTACCATGCGATACCTTGGCATGTCGATGGGGATCGGTATCGCGATTGGCATTACCCTCGTGGTCGGCACGCTAATGACACCACTTTTGCAGGGGCGTTTTGGCGAACTGTTTGCTTCGGCAGGGGGCCGGTTAACTCTGCTGGGCGTGCTGGTGGCACTCATTGGCGTTGGGATTGTGACACGTGCCGGATTATTAAAGGAGCGGGCGCTGGGGATAAATGCCGAAGAGTTTAATCTCAGAAAAGGACTGCTGCTGGCGGTGATGTGCGGCATTTTCTCAGCCGGCATGTCCTTTGCGATGGACGCGGCGAAACCGATGCATCAGGCCGCCGCTAATCTGGGCATCGATCCGCTCTATGTGGCTTTACCCAGCTACGTCATCATCATGGGCGGCGGGGCACTGGTGAATCTGGCCTTCTGTTTCTGGCGGCTGGCCACCCGGCCTGAGCTGTCGGTACGTAAAGACTTCTCTGTCGGGAAGTCGCTGCTGATTGCCAATACTGCTTTTGCGGTGCTCGGCGGCACCATGTGGTATCTGCAGTTCTTCTTTTACGCCTGGGGCCATGCCAGAATCCCGGCGCAGTATGACTATGTGAGCTGGATGCTGCACATGAGCCTTTACGTCCTGTGTGGTGGGCTGGTAGGCCTGCTGATGAAAGAGTGGAAGTCAGCAGGACGTCGCCCGGTGAGCGTGTTATCGATCGGCTGTGTGGTGATCATCATTGCCGCCAATATCGTTGGTCTGGGTATGGCGGCCTGATCGCAAATACTGCTGTTGTCTTTATACATAACGGGCCTGCATAGCAGGCCTCTATTATTCAGACTCGGCACGCTTCAGCGCCTGCCGTGGGGCAATAAATCGCTGACGCCAGGCGCTGGGTGTTAAACCGGTATCACGGGTGAAAACCACCGAGAAATAGTTACTGTCATCAAAGCCGCAGCGGGCGGCGACCTCACTAATCAGGCAATCCTGGGTGCGCAGCAGATATTTTGCCTGGCAGAGCTGCAACTGACGCAGGTAATGACCAATGGTCATCCCGGTCTGCTGACGAAAAAGCTGCCGCAGCGCCCGTTCGCTGAGCTGATTCTGATGACAAAACGCCGCCAGATCGAAGGGACGGGCAAGCGCACCCTGTAAGGCTGACATTAGCAGATCGAGCTGTTCACCCTCCGGCAATGCCCAGGGACGATCGGCGGCATAGCCATGGCGGCGCAGAATCAATGCCAGCTGTAAAAACAGTGCCTCAGAGAGCTGCACTGACAGCGGATCGCTTTTGCGGCTTTCACGCTCCAGCTGGCTGATAACACCACGGGCCAGTGACATGCCGCGCGTGGTCAGACGCCAGCAGCCGGGCGTGTCCGGTCCCTGTTGTGGCAGCAGCTGATTCCAGTCAAGGCTAAGGCCAAAGCGGTCACGGCAGTAGAGGATATTATCCAGCACCAGATTGTTGACGCTATCGTAGCTATGGCAGTCACTGTCGCGGATATAAAAAACGTCGCCGCAGGTTATCAGCCAGGGACGATCGTTGAGGACATGCAGGCCGTTACCGCGCCAGACAATCACGATTTCACTGAACTCGTGTTGATGGAGCGGAAAGGAGGGTTGGGGCATCCTTTCGGCAACCGCCACCGGTAAACTGGTAGCGGGAAAATAGTCATCCCGACTGAGTATCAATGCCATACTTTGCTCCTTTACAACATCTGCTGGCGCTCCGCTCGCGGTGCGCAGCCAAATTCGCGCCTGAACAGGGTTGAGAAATGGTTACTGTCACCAAATCCACACTGGAAGGCGATATCGGTAATTCGCATATCACTGTGACGCAGCAGATGACGAGCCTGTAACAGACGCAAACGGTTCAGATAACGCTGCGGCGTACTGCCGGTTTGCTGCTTCATCTGCCGATGCAGGGTTCGCAGCGAAAGGGAGAAACGATCAGCCAGCTCCTCCCAGACAATCTCGTCACTGTAATGGTCGCCGAGCCAGTCGAGCAGGCGGTGCAATCGTGCTTCCTGATCCTGACTCTGCCCGTCAATACAGGCTTCCCGCAGCAACACCAGCAACTGCAAAAAGAGCTGTTCCTGGTGCGCCTGTTTTTCCAGCGACCAGGTATCATCCTGCTGCATCTTCGCTGTCACACTCAGCGCCTGCGCCATCACTTTGTGATTGATACGCCAGTGAGAGGTGTATTGCCCGTCCTGATCGCAGGGCAACAAAGCCTGCAGCCCGGAGAGAAAGCGAAACGCGCCGGGACTGCGATAAAGCACATTAGTCAGGCAAAGATTGTCGGTCTGCTCATAGAGATGACGATCGTGATCGCGCACAAAGCAGACACAACCTGCACACAGCGTCTGCGGCTGACCATTAAACACATGAATGCCTGAGCCTTGCTCTACCAGCACAATCTCATGAAAATCATGATGATGTTCCGGAAAAGCTGCCTGCGGTATGCGGGGTTCAATCGCTATCGCGTAATCGCCTTCGGGAAAAAAATCTGCACTGTGCAAGATGGTCATCGTCGTCTCTCGCTGCTTAACAAAACCGTAACGCAGTCTAATCAGGACGCTGTTACCTTACCTTGAATTTTCAGCTGGACTCAGCAGGAATCATGCTGATTTTTCAAGAAATCCCCGGCAGTTAACAGTTTTGCGGCAGGGGTCACATCACCTCTGCTGCCATCTCTGTGATCTCCCTCACGAAGTTCTTTGCCCATCTGCCAGCCACTTACGCCTGTTGGCATTCTCGGGAAGGTGACGACCTGGCAAGATTTTTACTCTGTGACCACTTAATCACAGGAAAAAGTCGCCATGACCAGGAGAAACATTGTTGCTATCGATCTCGGTGCATCCAGCGGGCGGGTCATGCTCGCCAGCTGGGATGCCGCGCAGCGCCAGCTGGCACTGCGGGAGGTCCGGCGCTTTGAAAATAAGCGCCAGCGTTGTGCCGGTTATGACTGCTGGGATCTGGCTATGCTGGAGCGGGAGATACGCGCCGGGCTGGCTCAGTTAGATGATGAAGGCATTGTCCCTGACAGTATTGGCATCGACACCTGGGGTGTTGATATGGTGCTGCTGGATGCAGAGGGTGAGCAGGTGGGTGAGGCGGTCAGCTATCGTGATGCGCGCACGCACGGCCTGATGGAGCAGGCGCAGCATGAGCTGAGCCGCAGCGCCATTTATGCCCGGACCGGCATTCAGTTTCTGCCGTTCAATACACTCTATCAGATGCGCGCTCTTCATCATCAGCAGCCCGACTGGCAGGCCCGCGTAGCGCATGCGCTGATGATACCTGACTACCTGCATTATCGCCTGACCGGTAATCTCAACTGGGAATATACCAACGCGACCACCACGCAAATGCTCAATATTCACAGCGGTGAGTGGGATCGCGATTTACTCGCCTGGGCGGGCGTAGACGCGCGGTGGTTCGGTCAGCCGCAGGCACCAGGCAATACCGTCGGTCACTGGATCAATCGCGCGGGCACGGCGGTTCCGGTGATCGCCGTCGCCACTCACGACACTGCCAGCGCGGTTCTGGCGACGCCGCTGATACAGGACGACGCCGCCTATCTCAGTTCGGGTACCTGGTCGCTGATGGGCTTCGAAAGTCTGCAGCCCTATGCCTGCGATACGGCCCTGCGCGCCAACATCACCAACGAAGGCGGCGCTGAGGGGTATCGCGTACTGAAAAACATCATGGGGCTATGGCTGTTGCAGCGTATCTGCAGCGAACTGCAGATTGACGATCTCAGCATGCTGATTGAAGAGACAGCCCGTCAGCCCGCCTGTGTTTCACTCATTAGTCCCAATGATGCTCGCTTCATCAATCCAGACAGCATGGTTAATGAGATTCAGAACGCCTGCGCTGAGCAGGGCATGCCAGTGCCCCAATCTGCCGCTGCGCTGGCTCGCTGCATATTTGACAGCCTGGCGCTGCTCTACCGTGAAGTAATCCAGGAGCTGGCTCAGTTGCGCGGCAAGCCTTTCAGCCAGTTGCACGTGGTGGGGGGCGGCAGTCAGAACCGCTTTCTTAACCAGCTCTGCGCCGATGCCTGCCAGATCCCGGTACTGTCAGGCCCGGTTGAAGCCTCCACACTGGGTAACGTGGGTTGCCAGCTGATTGCCCTGGGCGAACTGACCGATGTGGCTGATTTCCGCTGCAGCGTCATTAACAACTTCCCACTCGAAAAATTCGAACCGCAAACAAACAGCGTCTTCAGTGCCAGTCAGGCAAGCTTCGCGACGCTGAGTCAACCCGCTAAGGAACCCGCTTATGACTAAGCAGATTGAACAGGCTTTTGAACTGGCTAAACAACGCTACGCTGATAATGGGGTTGATGTTGAACAAGCCATCCGCCAGCTGGACCGCATTCCGGTCTCCATGCACTGCTGGCAGGGTGATGATGTCCGGGGATTCGAAAACCCGCAGGGCGCACTGACCGGCGGCATTCAGGCGACCGGCAACTACCCGGGACGGGCACGGAATGCCAGTGAACTACGCAGTGATATCGACAAGGCTATGTCGCTGATTCCTGGGGCGAAACGTCTGAACCTGCACGCTATCTACCTTGAAAGCGACACGCCGGTGGACAGGGATGCCATTGAACCTGCCCATTTCGCCAACTGGGTCGCCTGGGCCAAAGAGAATAAGCTGGGCCTCGATTTTAACCCAAGCTGCTTCTCGCATCCCAAAAGCGCTGATGGCTTTACGCTATCGCACAGTGATGAAACCATCCGTCAGTTCTGGATCGACCACTGCAAAGCGAGTCGCCGCATCTCTGCCTCATTTGGCGAGCAGCTTGGCACGCCCTCAGTGATGAATATCTGGGTGCCGGACGGTATGAAAGATATCACCGTGGATCGGCTGGCCCCGCGTGAGCGTCTGATGAGTGCGCTGGATGAAATTATCTCAGAAAAAATCAATCCGCAGCATCATATCGATGCGGTTGAGAGCAAGCTGTTTGGCATAGGCGCTGAGAGCTACACCGTAGGCTCTAACGAGTTTTATCTCGGCTATGCCGCCAGTCGCCAGACGGCGCTGTGTCTGGATGCAGGGCATTTCCATCCAACCGAAGTGATCTCCGACAAAATTTCCGCCGCCATGCTCTATGTGCCGCACCTGCTGCTGCACGTCAGCCGTCCGGTGCGCTGGGACAGCGACCATGTTGTGCTGCTGGATGATGAAACCCAGGCTATCGCCAGTGAGATCGTCCGTCATCAGTTGTTTGACAAAGTGCATATCGGCCTCGACTTCTTCGACGCCTCAATTAACCGGATTGCCGCCTGGGTTATCGGCACCCGTAACACTAAAAAAGCGCTGCTGCGTGCCTTACTGGAGCCAACCGACCGCTTACGCCAGGCCGAGAACAGTGGCGATTACACCGCACGGCTTACCCTGCTGGAAGAGCAAAAATCACTGCCATGGCAGGCGGTCTGGGAAGCGTGGTGCCTGCGCCAGGACGTCCCGGCTGATGCCAGCTGGTTAGGCGATGTCCGTCATTATGAACAACAGATCTTGAGCCAACGTTAAGGATTTCACTATGCAAAACATTCTTTCTTCCGGGTTTGTTAAGGGAATGGTCAAAGCGACCAGTGACATGTGGCTGAAGGGCTGGGACGAACGTAACGGCGGTAACGTCAGCCTCCGTCTGCTGGAGGAGGAGGTTAAACCCTTTGCCGCCGACTTCTATAAGGAACCGCGCTGCATTGAGCTGACACAGCCTGCACCTGCGCTGGCGAACGACTGGTTTCTGGTGACCGGGTCAGGAAAATTCATGCGTAACGTCCAGCTTGATCCGGCGGATTGTCTGGCGCTGTTGCAGGTCGATGGCAAGGGACTTTCCTATAAAATTCACTGGGGCCTGTCGAATGGCGGTTTGCCGACCTCTGAGCTGGCATCACACTTTCAGTCTCATGCGGTACGTAAAGCCGTCAGTAAAGGCGCAGATCGGGTGATTATGCACTGCCATGCGACCAACTTTATGGCTCTGAGCTACGTGGTTGAGATGGACTCTGCCCGCTTTACCCGTTTGCTGTGGGAAGGCAGTACCGAATGTCTGGTGGTCTTCCCGGATGGCGTGGGTGTGCTGCCATGGATGGTTCCTGGCACCGATGAAATCGGCACAGCGACTGCGGGACAGATGCAGTCTCATACGCTGGTGATGTGGCCATTCCACGGTGTCTTTGGCACAGGCCCGACACTCGATGAAACCTTTGGTCTGATTGATACGGCGGAAAAATCGTCAGAAGTGATCGTCAAAGTGCTGTCGATGGGCGGTATTCGCCAGAGCATCACCACCGAACAGCTGATCGCGCTGGGTGAGCGCTTTGGTGTCAAGCCGTGGCAACCGGCGCTGGATGTGGGCCCAGCCAATGCTGCGTAAAGCTTTTGTGATGCAGGTGAATGCCGACTGTCATGCTGAGTATGAACGTCGTCACTCCCCAATCTGGCCTGAACTGGCTGAGACGCTGAAGGCACACGGCGCGCACAACTATGCCATCTGGCTGGACGCAGAGCGGAATCTGCTGTTCGGCAGCGTTGAGATTGAATCTGAAGCACGCTGGGAAGCGGTGGCAAAAACCGAGGTGTGTCAGCGCTGGTGGGCGTCAATGAAAGATCTCATGCCGTCTAATGCAGATAACAGTCCTGTCAGTCAGCCGTTAAAACCGGTGTTTTTCCTGAGCTAGATGACGAAAAGGGCGGCAATGCCGCCCTGTTTTTCTAACCCCCGTCCTGACACAAGCCGGTCAGCGTTGGCCACATCGCCATCAGCGTATCAATAATACCCTCAAGATCGTCACGCTCTGCGCCTTCGCGCGCGCGCACCGACATGCCCTGAAGCATACAACCCAGATAACGAGACAGCGCCGGAATATTTACTGCCGCACTCAGTTCACCACGCTGCTGGCGCACCAGCAGAAAATCACTCAGCACATGCTCCTGCGACTGATGCTGCTGTTGCAGCATGGTGGCAATCTCTGCCGAAGCTGCCGACAGGGCAGTTGAGGTGCAGATAAAGAAACATCCGCCGGGAGAGTCGCGTTCGGTAAAACAGGCCGCAGTAGAGCGGAAATAGGCTTCAATGGCCCGATCCACCGATAACTGATCATCGCCTAATGCTGCTTCACGCCATGCGCTGAACTTCTCTACATAACGCTCCATCGCTGCGCGAAACAATCCCTCTTTATTCACAAACTCAGCGTAGAGGGTTGGCGCTTTTGCGCCAGTTGCGGCGACCAGATCGGCCAGAGATGTTCCCTCGTAACCGTGTGTCCAGAACAGGGTCAGAGCTTTATCGAGCGCAGCTTCGCGATCGAACACTTTGGGTCGGCCGCGGCATTTTTTTACATCGCAATCCTGAACCTGACTCATACACCCTCACAGACAGTAAAACACCCTATTAAATTACCGATCATTATAAAAATGTGCAAGGCCCACTGGAAAGGTCAGCCGCAAGCGTTGTCATTTTGTGCGCCAGCGCATTTTTACCGTCCCTATGGTTAAGTCATAAAAGGGGCTGAAGCCCATAATCACGCCACTTCGCGAATAAAATAACGCTCATTAAATAAATATTGACGACGAACCAGATCGCGGTCTATCATTTATTTAACGGTCGTTAACTAAATCGCGACAACCCAATTCAGACACACCAAATTCAAATACTGAACAGAGAGAATATTATGAAAACCATCAAAACCACCCTGGCAGCACTGGCACTCACTACCCTGGCTTTTGGCGCATCTGCCGCTGATCTCGTCACCAGTGAACCGGTTAATCAGCAGCCCGTTGGCACCATCTCAGTACAAGGCGGCACCAACCTGAGTTCTGTTGAATCACAGCTGAGTGCCAAAGCGGATGAAGCCGGTGCGAAATCATTCCGCATCACTTCAACCAGCGGTCAGAACAAACTGCACGGCACGGCTGTGATCTATCAGTAACAGGTTGTTCATCAGATAATGTGAGAAGGGGTTCGTTATGAAACGTATCAATATGATGGTGGCGGCGGCGGTGCTAAGTGGCCTCTCCTTTGCCAGCGTGGCGGCCCAACAGGTGAGCAGCACCCCGTTGGATCAGCAAAAAATCGGTGTCATCAGCGCAACGGGCAGTACGAATCTGACCTCGCTGGAGCAGCAATTGTCAGAGAAGGCCAGCGATGTCGGCGCAAAGTCTTTCCGCATCACTTCGACCTCTGGCAGCAACAACCTGCATGGCACAGCCGTTCTTTATAAGTAACAGTCGCTATAAATAATAAACAGGCTTCAGATAAACCCACTTATCTGAAGCCTTTTTTACTGAGTACAGCGCGGATTATCCGTTACTGCGTAACTGAGGATAGCGTCGGAAAATATAAACACACCACAGCAACGCCACCAGACCAATCATCCCGCCGACATTCCCCACTTCAGCCATGCTCAGATGGAGACTGACCTGGTTACCCAGCAGCGCGCCCGCGCCAATACCAATATTGTAGATGCCAGACATCAGCGACATTGCGACATCCGTGGCATCCGGTGCCAGCGAGAGTACCCGCACCTGCATACCCAGCCCGATCATCATCATCGCCACTCCCCAGACAACACACAGCGTGGATATAGCGGCAGGGCGAACGGCGGCAAAAATCAGCAGGCCCATGCAAAGGGTGATCAGCGCAATGGCGGCAATCAGCAGGGCGGAAGGAAATTTGTTACCCAGCGTACTGAAGAGCAGGCTGCCGACAATGCCTGCTGAACCAAACAGCAGCAGCAGCAGGGTTGTGAAATTGCCGCTGGCGTGGGCAACGGTCTGCATAAATGGCTCAATATAGCTGTAGGCGGTGTAATGCGCGGTCACCACCAGCGTCACCAGCAGGTACATGCTGACCAGCGCCGGACGGCGAAACAGCATCGGCACACTGCTCAGCGAGCCGGTATGCTCACTTGGCAGGCGCGGCAGAATACGCACCAGCATGATCATCAGCACCAGGGCCGACAGACCAATCGCGCCGAAAGTGGTGCGCCAGCCAAGATACTGACCCACCACGCGGCCAATCGGCACGCCCAGCACCATCGCCAGCGCGGTACCGGTCGCCAGCATACTCAGCGCCTGGGTTTTCTTACCCGCCGGGGCAACACGAATCGCCAGCGAGGCTGTGATCGACCAGAACACCGCATGAGACAGGGCGATGCCGACGCGCGACACCATCAGCGACCGAAAATCCCAGGCGACGGTTGACAGCACGTGGCTGACGATAAATATCAGGAACAGCACGCCCAGCAGCAGCCGTCGCTCAATATTGCGGGTCAGCAGCATCAGCGGCAGTGAAAGCAGCGCGACGACCCAAGCGTAGAGGGTCAGCATGATCCCGACATCAGCCGTCTGCATTGAAAAGTCAGCAGCGATATCAGATAACAGGCCAACCGGCACGAACTCGGTGGTATTGAAAACAAATGCGGCGATGGCCAGCAATACTACGCGTAGCCAGGCAGTTTTACGTGAAACAGTTGTTGGTTGCATGAGGAGTCAAGTCAGTCAGTACAGCGAAATCGGATGTGGCAGAAACATCCAGTGAAAGTGACCTGCGTCACAAATTACTGACCATTGTAGTGAATAAAGCGGGAAGCGAAACCTTATAAATGTCTTTTATTGCTGATTTTTTATTATCTCCCCGTCATAGAGCGATAGTCTGAGGTTATTAAGAGCGAATGAGGTGCAGTCATCATTCAGAGCAGGGAGTTTCCCTCAGGCAGGATGTGATGGGACAGCACAGCGGGAAGCGTTTCAGCTACGGGCTGTCCGGTCGATTAACGCGAAGGCGGAGTATGTTTCAGGGCCACACTGAGCTGACTGGCCTGCGGGTCGCTGTGATTAAGCGGACAGCAGTTTTCGCAGCCGATAGCGCCCGCATAATATTTTTTGGCCTGAAGGATAGCGGCATTCACATGATAGAAACTGCCCAGAAACAGTCGGTTATCCATGTCGGGAAGATGGGGGCAGCCCGCGGCATGGACAACATGATTATCGTTATATCCCGATTGTTTATTAACGTAGTAGTAGAGAGCCACAGGCGTTCCTTGTTGCCGTGTTAAAAGGCAAAGCAGATGAATTATTACAATAAAAAGGATTATAGCGGGAAAAGCACGTTTTGTTTGTTATGGATCTGAAGGGAGTGTTCAGTGTGTCAAGCTGCCAGGCCCGCAGGAGAGGTCGGGGCCTGGCTCGGAAGTAAGCTGTCAGAGTCTTTTACTATGCAGACCCCAGGCAACCAGCAGGGCCAGGATCAGCAGGACGCTGATAAACAGCGTGATTCCGCTCCAGCCAAAATTATGCCAGAACAGACCGCCCAGCGTGCCCGCCACGCTGGAACCCACGTAGTAGCTGAACAGATAGAGCGACGATGCCTGGCCACGCGCCCGGCGTGCACGGGGACCAATCCAGCCGCTGGCGACCGCGTGAGCGGCAAAAAAACCGGCGGTGAACAACATCATTCCAGGCAGAATCAGCCAGAGTGAGTTAAAGGCAGTGACCAGCAAACCCAGCAGCATGATGGCTGTTGCGCCCAGCATCACCGGCCCGCGTCCCAGGCGACTGGTTAGTGCACCCGCTTTAGGTGAACTCCATGATCCGGTGAGATAGACCACTGACAACAGACCCACCACGGCCTGACTGAGATGCCAGGGGGCATCCAGTAAACGGTAGCCAATATAGTTAAACAGGGTGACAAAGGCACCCATCAGCAGAAAGCCTTCGGCAAACAGCCTGGGCAGGCCCGGATCGCGCCAGTGCAGCCGGAAGTTAATCAGCAGATTACGCGGACGAAGCGTGATGGGGCGGAAATGACGCGATGCAGGCAGAATCTTCCAGAACATCAGTGCTGAGGCCAGCGAAAAACAGCCAATCACCGCCACGGCGATACGCCAGGAGAAGAGGTCGGTCAGGACACCGCTTAACAGACGCCCGCTCATCCCGCCAATGGAGTTACCGCTAATGTACAATCCCATTGAAAAGGCGACGACCCGTGCATCCATCTCCTCGCTAAGATAGGTCATACCGACCGCCGCAACACCGCTGAGCGACAGTCCCATCAGCGCCCGCATAATCAGAATGCCGTGCCAGCTGGTCATGGTGGCGGAGATCAGCGTACAGATGGCCGCAAGCATCAGAGCAGTCACCATCACCGATTTTCGCCCGATGGCATCAGAGAGCGGCCCGGTCATCAGCAGGCCCAGCGCCATCAGGCCGGTAGAAATAGAGAGCGAAAGGCTGCTGGTCGCCGGAGAAACACCAAACTGCTGTGACAGCACCGGCAGAATCGGCTGCACACAGTAGAGCAGGGCAAATGTCGCCAGCCCCGCAGAGAAAAGCGCCAGCGTGACGCGCATAAAGGCGGGTGTTCCCCGTCGGATATAACCTGCCGCGGCAACGGACGCCTGCGGTTCAGTCACCGCTTTCTCATCCACTGTTGCCTGTATTGAGCGACTCACACATCTTCCTCTCAGTCAGAATACCTGTCGTCAGCTTAGGAAAGCGGCATTATGCTGTCTAATATATTAATAATCTCAAATAAGACGTTTAAAATATGAATATTGAACTGCGTCATCTGCGCTACTTCATTGCGGTGGCGGAAGAGCTCCATTTCGGGCGGGCAGCCCAGCGTTTGAATATTTCCCAGCCGCCGCTGAGTCAGCAGATTATTCAGCTGGAAGCGGAGACCGGCGCAAGGCTTTTCAATCGCACTAACCGCAGCGTGGAGCTTACCGCTGCCGGAGAGCAACTGCTGAGTGATGCCCGCACCATACTGTTGCAGGTTGAGCAGGCCGCCGATCGTGCTGCCCGGCTGCATCGTGGTGAAGAGGGAGAGCTGCGTATCGGCTTTACCTCGTCGGCACCCTTCACCGCTGTGGTTTCTGATGCACTCTTCCGGTTCCGTCAGCGCTGGCCACAGGTGCATATTCAGATGCAGGAGATTAATACCCGCCAGCAGCTGGTCCCGTTACATGACGGACGGCTCGATCTCGGCGTGATGCGCAACACGCCGCTGCCAGCCGACCTGCGTCATCAGCTGCTGCTGAGCGAGCCGCTCTATGCTGTGGTGCACAAGGCACATCCGCTGGCTGAGGCTGAAAAGATCTCTGTGACGGCGCTGGCGGCTGAACCCTTTGTCTTTTTCGATCCTCAGGGCGGAACCGCGCTCTATAGCGACATTCTGGCGCTGCTGCACCGCTATCACATCAAGCCGTACATCACCCAGGAAGTCGGCGAGGCGATGACCATCCTGGGGCTGGTGGCAACCGGTTTAGGCGTTTCCATTCTGCCCGCCTCTTTTCGCCGGGCGCGGCTGGCCGATCTTGTCTGGCTGCCGTTAACGGAAGAGGATGCGATTTCAGAACTCTGGCTGGTCTGGTCAGCGGGACGCGAAATAAATGCGCAGATGGAGAATATGATGACGTTGCTGCGGGAAAACCGTGTCTGAAGCGAGCGCGACACAGCATCAATCTGTGCGATAAATCACATTTCTAATCAAATATTTGACGCTGTCACCTGATCTGCCTCACCATGGCGCATGTTTATTTAGAAGCGCGAAAATAACCGGGAGCAGGGTTGTGAATCCGGACAGTCAGCCTGGCCACATTGACCAGATCAAACAGACCAATGCAGGTGTCGTATATCGATTAATTGACCGTTACGGTCCCATTTCGCGTATCGAACTTTCCCGCCGTGCCCAGCTTGCGCCGGCCAGCATAACCAAAATTGTGCGTGAGATGCTGGATGCGCATCTGGTGCAGGAGACCGAGTTTCAGGATCCCGGCAGCCGTGGACGTCCGGCAATTGGCCTGATACTGGATACCGATGCCTGGCACTACCTGGCGATTCGTCTGCATCGCGGTGCCATGACCTTTACGCTGCGCGATCTCAGTAGCCGTGAGCTGGCAGAAGAGAGTCTCCCGCTGCCGGATGAAACTGCCCAGCCCTTACTGACTTCGCTGATTGAACAGGTCGATGCTTTCTTTATTCGTCATCAGAAGAAGCTGGAACGTCTTACGGCCATCGCCATTACGCTGCCGGGGCTGATCAACGCTGCGTCAGGTGTGGTGCATCGGCTGCCGGGTTATCAGGTACGGGATATGCCGCTGGGCGATGCGCTGGCAGCGCGAACCGGCTTGCCGGTATTTGTGCAGCACGACATTTCAGCCTGGACGCTGGCGGAGTCGCTGTTTGGTGCGTCCCGGGGGGCGCAGGATGTGATTCAGATTGTGATTGATGAAACCGTGGGGGCGGGCGTTATCAGCGGCGGTCAACTGTTGCATAAAAGTGGCCGGGCGCTGGTTGAGATTGGGCATACTCAGATCGACCCTTATGGCCAGCAGTGCTACTGCGGGAATCATGGCTGTCTGGAGACGGTGGCCAGCACTGGCAGTTTGCTGGCGCTGGCAGCGCAGCGTCTGCCTGCCCAGCCTGACAGCCTGCTCAATAATCAGCCGCTGACGCTTCAGTCCCTGTGTGCGGCCGCGCAGTCGGGCGACCGTCTGGCGCGTGACACCATTGCCAGCGTCGGGCATCACGTTGGACGGATCCTGGCAATGATGGTCAACATCTTCAATCCACAACATATTCTTATCGGTTCTCCTCTCAATGCCGCCGCTGATGTGCTGTTTCCCGCGGTGAGCAACACTATTCTGCAGCAGTCACTGCCTGCCTACAGTGCAGGCATTCAGCTGGCACCCACTGAATTCAGCGAGCCTGGAACGCTGGGCGGAGCCGCGTTAATTAAAGATGCGCTCTACAACGGGCACCTGTTAGTGAAACTGTTGCAAGGTTAAGCAGGCCTGAACTTGCGCTAACGCAATCCGTTCTCATCCTCCATTCCTTAAAATGCTGTTTCGCAGCAGGGTTAATCACCGATTAACCGCAACGGTTCGAGAGGAGAAGTTGAGTGAACAGACTATTTGTTACCGGCACCGACACCGCAGTAGGCAAAACGGTAGTGTCCTGCGCGCTGTTACAAAGTTTTATCCAGTCCGGACAGAGTGCTGTGGGCTTCAAGCCCGTCGCGCGCTGTGCGGTCAAAACCGCTGATGGCCTGCGTAACAAAGATGCACAGGTTCTGCAAAGCGCGTCGTCAATCGACCTGGCATACCAGGCGATTAATCCGCTGGCTTTCCAGGAAGAGGAGATCTGCACCCATCCGGGGCAGATTATCGATTATGGAATGCTGACCCGGGGCTTAGCCAGCCTGACGCAGCAGGCCGATCGTGTGGTTGTCGAGGGCACAGGCGGCTGGCGCAGCCTGATGAACGATGGATGTCCGCTCTCCTGCTGGGTCGTTGAGCAGCAGCTTCCGGTGGTGCTGGTGGTCGGCATCCAGTCGGGTTGTATCAGTCATGCTCTGTTAACAGCAGAGGCGATAACGCGGGATGGACTGCCGCTGGTCGGCTGGGTTGCGAATCGCATTAATCCAGGGCTGGCACAGTACAGCGATATTATTGAAATTCTGCGCGAGAAAATTGACGCGCCACTGCTGGGAGAACTGCCTTATCTGCCGCGCGCTGAACAGCGCGATCTCACCCCTTGGATGGATATTTCTCTGCTGGAACAGGATGCTCTGCACGCTGTGAGTGCAAAGATCGCCTGATTATGAAACAAAACAAGTCATCTGAGTCAGCAGTGAGCCTAAAGTTACAGGCTCACCGCGACCTGTCTGTAACTATTTCTGTTTAAATTTGAAAGACCTGGATCGGATATCGTGAAATTCTGATGTCATGGCGCAGAAAATGCATTAACTCCGCTTATCACACAGAGCCGGAGCACCACCATGTCGCACTCGCACGAGAAAGGTTTGTTATATGGGCTTGAAGCCCGCATAGGTCCCGTCCCGGCGTTCTTAGCCGCGCTGCAACATCTGCTGGCCAGTGTAGTGGGCATCATCACACCCCCCCTGATTATTGGCTCGGTTCTGGGATTGCAGGCCTATATCCCTTATCTGATTAGCATGTCGCTGTTCGTCTCCGGCTTAGGCACGTTTATGCAGGCCAGACGTTTTTATGGCGTTGGGGCGGGCATGATCTGCCTGCAGGGAACAAGCTTCGCATTTCTGGGCGTGATTCTCTCGGGTGGCCTGATGGTAAAAGGACGCGGCGGTTCGCCGGAAGAGATTATGGCGATGTTGTTTGGCTGCAATCTGGTGGCAGCGCTGATTCCGATTCTGATCAGTCGCTACGTCGGCACGCTGCGCAAAGTGCTGACACCCGTGGTAACCGGTACGGTAATAACCCTGATAGGCATCAGCCTGATTAAAGTCAGCATCACTGACTGGGCGGGTGGTCACAACGCTACAGATTTTGGCTCGCCCGGGAATCTGGCGCTGGGTGCGTTGACGCTGCTGGTGATCGTGGCGCTGAACCGCTCGCGTAACCGCTGGGCACGACTGGTGGCGGTAGTGGCCGGCATTGCGGTGGGATGTATTGCAGCAGCCTTAACCGGTCATCTGCAACTCAGAGCCGCGCCGGAGAGCAGCTGGCTGGTGCTGCCAGCTTTCTTCCGGTTTGGTTTTGCCTTTGACTGGACCATTTTTCTGCCTATTGCTCTGGTGTCTGTGATTGCGGTGATTGAGGCGGTCGGGGATCTTACCGCTAACTGCCTGATTTCCCGGCAGCCAATCACAGGTAAGCCTTTTCAGCAACGGTTGCAGGGCGGCATTGTTGCCGACGGCCTGAGCTGCGTGCTGGCCGCACTCTTTTCTGCCTTTCCTAACACCACGTTTGCGCAGAACAATGGGGTGATCCAGATGACCGGCGTCGCCAGTCGTTATGTCGGTATGCTGTTGGGGATTATGCTGGCGCTGCTGGGGCTCTTTCCCTATGTTGGGTCGCTGGTGCAGCAGATCCCGCCGCCCGTGCTGGGCGGAGCGACAGTGGTGATGTTTGGCAGTGTAGTCGCTGCCGGTATCAGGGTGATGACGCAGACGCCGCTGGGCCGCCGTGAGATGCTGATTGTCGCGATCTCATTCGGGATTGGACTGGGGGTGGAAGCGGTGCCGGAGGTGCTGAAGCAGTTCCCACCGCTGATTAACAATTTATTTGGTCACGCGGTGACGACCGGCGGCATTCTGGCGATTGTGCTCAATCTGGTCCTGCCAGACGAGGCACCTGCGGTGGAAGAGGTTGAGGCGGAAACGCTGACTGAAAGTTAAAAGCAGATAATCAGGAAGTTTAGAAATACAGAAGAATCGATGTATTTCTTACAGACAACATAGAAATTAAAGCGATGGGAGCATACGCCAGTAGCAAAGCATAGCGGGCCATGGACAAAAACGCTCCCGGCGTTTTTGTCCCAAGCGCGGGACGCTTTCCTCCTCTGACCCAGTTCCCATCGCGTCAGGCTTATTTATTGCTGCCAGATTGATCAGAGTCTAAGTATGCCAGCTATTTTAAAGGGTCTATGAGACCCTATCATGTGACGAAATTACGGACTCAGACGACGACGGGTTCGACCCGAGCTGAGGTAATCCGCAATATAATCCTGCGAAATCTCGCCGCTGTAGCGCCCCTCTTCATCAACAATCGGCATCCAGACCGTATTGTGCTCATAAAGTTTTGACAGCACTACGCGCAGGTTCTCTTCGGCTTTACCGGTGACCTTAAAGGTATGCAGCTTCTCTTCACAGCGGCCACTCACGTTACGCGCCTCACGACGCTTCACGAAGCCCAGCGGTTTGCCATCCTCATCAACCACGGTAATCGACCGCATGTCGTTCTCATCCATGGTGCCAAAGGCTTCTTCCAGCGGCGTCGAGCGGCGCACAGTAATGGTCGGCTGCTGATCGGTTACGTCGCCCGCCTGCACCAGTAGCAGGCGCTTAAGCGTACGGTCCTGACCCACAAACGAGCCGACGAACTCATTCGCAGGCGTCGCGAGCAATTCATCCGGACTGGCGCACTGCACGATCCTGCCCTGACCAAATACCGCGATGCGATCGCCCAGCTTCAGCGCCTCATCAATGTCGTGGCTCACCAGCATCACGGTTTTTTTAAGCTGACGCTGCATGTCGAGAAACTCGTTCTGGATCACTTCACGGTTAATCGGGTCGACAGCACCAAACGGCTCATCCATCAGCAATACCGGTGGATCCGCCGCCAGCGCACGAATGACGCCGATACGCTGCTGCTGACCGCCGGACATCTCACGCGGATAGCGGTGCAGAAACTTTTTAGGGTCCAGCGCCACCATGCTCATTAACTCTGTAGCGCGCTCATGACACTGCTTCTTATTCCAGCCCAGCATGCGCGGCACGACGGTAATGTTCTCCTCGATGGTCATGTTGGGAAACAGACCAATCTGCTGGATCACATAGCCAATGTTGCGGCGCAGGGTGGTGGTGTCCTGCGTACTGGTGTCTTCGCCATTAATCAGGATCCGGCCACTGGTGGCCGGGATCAGACGGTTAATCATCTTCAGAGTGGTAGTTTTACCGCAGCCCGATGGACCCAGCAGCACGCACATCTCACCGGCTGGCACATGCAGGCTGACGTTATCGACGGCTTTGTTAGTGGTGCCGTTTTTCTGGGTAAAGGTTTTCGTCAGGTTTTCCAGCGTAATCATTATCGAATCCCCTTTGGAGTCAGCGCCTGCTGCAAACGGTGCAGCAGCCAGTCAAGGAAAATAGCCAGCAGACAAATCATCAATGCGCCGGCAATTAACATACGAATATCACTGCCGCTGATGCCATCCAGCAGCAGCTGGCCCAGACCGCCTGCGCCAATCACGGCGGCAATCGCCATCACGCCAACGTTCATCACCACAGCGGTTCGGATGCCGCCGAAAATCACCGGCAGCGCCATCGGGATTTCAACCCAGCGCAGACGCTGCCAGAAGGTCATGCCAATGCCGCGACCCGCTTCACGCAGACCGTCCGGCAAATTCTCCAGCGCGGTGTGGGTATTACGTACAATCGGCAGCAGCGAGTAGAGGAACACGGCAGTGATGGCTGGCAGCGCACCGATGCCCTGACCGATTAGCGAAAACAGCGGGATCATCAGACCAAACAGCGCAATGGTCGGGATGGTCAGTACTACGGTGGCGATACCGAGAATTGGCGTTGCCAGCCATCTGACGCGCACGATCAGAATGCCCAGCGGCACGCCAATTACAATGGCCAGACCGACCGCCACCAGCACAAGCCAGCTGTGCTGCCAGCTAAGAGTGAGCAGGGTGCTCCAGTTATCCATGATGTAGTGAAGGGTATCCACAGTGCCTCCTTACAGCATGTTTTTGGATTGAAGGAAATCACGCGCCACTTTTTCCGGTGACTGATGATCGATATCGACCCGCTTGTTCAGCTCGGTGATCGCCTCATTGGTAATCTGTGCAGAGAGCTGATTAAGGGCGGGTTCCAGTCCGGGATGGCTCGCCAGCACATCCTGGCGCACGACAGGCGTCACGTTGTAGCTCGGGAAGAAGTGTTTATCATCCTCCAGCACTTTCAGGTTAAAGCCTTTAACCCGGCCATCGGTGGTGTAGATCAGACCTGCATCTACGAATCCGTCGCGAATGGCGTTATAGACCAAGCCCGGATCCATCTGACGGATCTGCGGGCGATCCAGCGCCAGGTTGTAAGTCTTCTGCAGCGGTTTCAGACCGTCTGAACGACCTGCGAATTCCAGATCCAGCCCCAGCCGCCAGTTGTGGTCCGGGTCAGACTGACGAACCTGTTCCAGTTTCGCGACTAACTGTGACATTGTATTAATGCCCTCTTTTTGGGCCCGCTCCTGAGTCATGGCAAAGGCGTAAGTGTTGTTCATTGGTGCCGGATTCAGCCATACCAGTCCCAGTTTTCCGTCCAGCTGTTTCACCGTCTCATACGCCTGCTGAGAAGACATCGGCTGGCTGATGTGGTTGAAGATGATCAGTGACGTACCGGTATACTCCCAGACCATATCAATCTGCTTATTCAGCAGCGCGTTACGGCCAATGGTGGTGGCGATATTGCGCTTAGGGACCACCTCAAAACCTTTCTTTTGCAGCCAGAGTACCGTCATGGCTGACAGGATATGCTGCTCGGTGAAACTCTTGGTTGCCATTACCAGCGGGGCAGCCGCCTGTGCCGTCTGGCTAAGCAGCAGCGTCGCGGTCAGCGCGACAGCGCTTTTCTTAATCCACTTCGTTAGCATTGCAAAGCTCCTTGTGGTCAGGCCGCAGCGTGCGGACTCAGAAAGCGGCCCAGCACGGCCAGCATCATATCCAGAACCAGTGCCACCAGCGCAGTCGCAACGGCACCCAGAATCAGCGTCGGGAAGTCATTCAGGTAGATACCCGGGAAGATCAGCTCACCAAAGCTGCTGGCACCAATCAGGAAGGCCAGTGGCGCGGTGCCGACATTGATGGCGGTGGCGATACGCACGCCAGAGAGGATCACCGGCATCGCGTTGGGCAACTCAACCTGACGCAGACGTTGCCATTTGGTCATGCCGATGCCGTTGGCGGCCTCAATCAGCGACGGAGGAACCGCGCTCAGACCCGAGAAGGTGTTGCGGACGATGGGCAGCAGTGACGCCAGAAACAGCGCAATCAGCGCCGGACGGTCACCAATCCCGATGATAACCATCGCCAGTGCCAGAACCGCGAGCGGCGGCAGGGTGTTACCGACATTGAAAATCTGCATCACATACTCGGCCCAGCGACGCGCAAACGGGCGGCTGAGCAGGATGCCACTGGGAATACTGACCAGCAGAGCGAACAACATTGACCAGAAAACTAAGAAGAGGTGTTGCTGCCCGAGATAGAGCAGATCGACCTTACGTGCGACCAGCTGATCCCAGCCTAAGCCCCAGATCAGTACTGCGATCACGGCGACCACGGCAAGCAGTGCCAGACCGGCGCGTCGGGCCAGTGAAGCATTTTGCATAGGAGAATCTCCCTGATGACGATCTCAATTGTTATAACAACCCTAAACAGTCCGACAGGTGCGACAAAAACTGCCGCCGCGCCCAATACCGAAACTGCGATAAAATGTAGATAAAATGACTGTTTATCCACTCTTTTTCAGTGAATACCGAATAAGATGGAGTAATGCTATAGCAGGCCTTTTTTGCACAAGCCAGCTTTTAAGCCCAAAATCAGGCAGATAGAAACGGGTTAAAAGGGTGTTAAAGCCGCGTAGCCGCTGGGCTAATGCGACAATAAAAAAAATTCATCGACTTTAAGTGACACCGTCACAGATGGCGCACAAGATGCGCACGCGCGGGAAACTGCACGGGCTGTTTTTGAGCTAGCCTTGCAGATTAAAAAAGGAACCCTATGACTGACAGCGCACAACTTCAGACCGGACATCGCCACTGGATCTTAATCGCCTGTATGCTGGCGATGTTTATGGCGGCCATTGAAGTCACCATTGTGGCCACCGCGATGCCGACCATCATTGCTGACCTTGGCGGTTTTTCGCAGTTTGGCTGGGTCTTCTCCATCTATCTGCTAACTCAGGCGGTCAGCGTGCCGCTCTATGGGCGTCTGGCGGATATGGTGGGGCGCAAAACCATGTTTTTTATCGGCACCTCGATTTTCCTGGTGGGATCGGTGCTGTGTGGCTTTGCCCATACCATGACCTGGCTGATCCTTTTTCGGGCCTTTCAGGGCCTTGGCGCGGGGGCCATTATGCCGCTCAGCTCCACCATCGTGGCCGACATCTACTCGCCGCGTGAACGCGCCAGCGTGCAGGGCTGGCTCTCCAGTGTCTGGGGTGTGGCGGCGATCGTGGGGCCGCTGACCGGGGCCTGGCTGGTGCAGCACTTTAGCTGGTCGGTAATTTTCTGGGTCAATCTGCCGATAGGCCTGATCAGCATGCTGATGCTGGCGCGCTGGTTACCGGCGCATCAGAAAGAGGAGACGTCGCAGCCACTGAACCTGGCGGGCAGCAGCTGGCTGATGCTTAGCGTGACGGCCCTGTTGATTGCACTGTTGCAGGCGGAACAGCTGGGCCTCTGGCTGGTGCCGTTCCTGCTTTTCTCTCTGTTCGCGGGCTGGCAGCTCAAGCGCCACGAGCAGCGCTCAGTGGCACCGCTGTTTCCGCTGGTGATCTGGCGCAGCCGGCTAATTGTGGCAGGCAATGCGGGTAACCTGATTATCGGTGCGGCGATGATGGGCATCAGCGCGTTTCTGCCCACCTGGATTCAGGGGATCAGTGGCGGTTCGCCATTACAGGCAGGCAGTGTGCTGGCGATGATGTCGATTGGCTGGCCGCTGGCCAGCACGCTAAGCGGCAGGCTGATGCTGCACACCTCCTACCGCTTTACCGCCCAGCTCGGCGCGTTACTGCTGGTCGCCGGCAGCACCTTGTTGCTGTTCCTGCAGCCCGCCAGCTCACTCTATCAGGCGGGCTTCACGGCGTTTCTGATTGGCACTGGCATGGGCATGACCAGCACCACCTTCCTGGTCTCAGTGCAGAACCAGGCGGACTACCAGATTCGCGGCATCTGTACCGCGTCTATCATGTTCAGCCGGATGATCGGTTCGGCGGTGGGCACGGCGATTATGGGCGCGGTGCTGAATCTTAATCTGCAGTGGCGACTGCCGCAGGTGCAGGATCCGGTGCAGCAGATCATGTCTGAACCCAGTCGCCAGCAGTTGCAGCCAGAAACCCTGCAGCATATGGTGGCGGCGATAGCCGCATCACTGCACTGGGTGTTCGTGGTAGCACTGGTGATTGCGCTGTTTGCGGTGGGAGTGGCATGGATGATGCCGCGTCAGCGGCCGGAACAGTCGGACTAAGTGGCAGGGCGACAGGATGTCGCCCTGGTTTGACGCTTACTACTGTGCTGGCGCGTCCTGAGAACTGCCGGCACTGGCCGGGACGCTGGCTTCATCGTCACGGCCTGTACGCTTGTAAACAATCTTTTGTGTGTCGTTTTCACAATGTCCGACGACCTGACCACCCGCCTGATCAACCTGATCATTGGCAACGATATCGAGACTAAAACCCGATTCAGGTACACCGTTCTGAATAATCTTCTGGCTGATATCGGCTTTTACCGATTCGCAGGATGCCTGCGCCATCAGCGGCAGAGCTAAAAACGCCGCGCTTAACAAAACCCTCTGTAGCTTCATCACGTCTTCCTTATGTTAGTCGTCCGTCATTACTATAGCTCAAATTTACGGCGCTACCGGGCGACCTGAACGGCGATCCAGACAACGCAGGGTGTTAGGTTCCCAGTAGGCGTTGAGATTGAGGCTCTGCTCGCACTTGTCGCGGGTATCAAAGGCGCGATCGGTTTTATCAAACTCTTTTTCGACGCGGGTATTCACTTTGTGGCGCAGCATACGCGTGTCATTCCATTGCTCTTTGTCCTGACGCGCTGCTTCATTGCTCAGCGCAGAACTGCCATCTTCAATGATCAGACGATTAGTATTCGCAGTGGCAGTCACAGCTGCTGTGGAAAGCAGCACCATCAGCACGGCAGGGATCATTTTTTTCATCACAATTTCCTTTAGTTAACGCAAACATCGCCATCCGGGACGGCTGTTGCAGCGAGTACTCATAGTATATCATCGCCGTTTCTTTGCTCACCAGCGGTGAGTCGTTTGTTTATGTTCAGGAGAGGTAAGCGTGCTGATTAAGACCGCCTTGCTGTTTTTTATAACCGCGCTGGCGGAGATTACCGGCTGCTTTCTGCCGTGGTTGTGGCTGAAGAAAGGGGGATCGACGTGGCTGTTACTGCCTGCAGTCGCCAGTCTGGCGCTGTTTGTCTGGCTGCTGACGCTGCATCCGGCTGCCAGCGGACGGGTGTATGCCGCCTACGGTGGCGTCTACGTGCTCACCGCACTGCTCTGGTTACGGGTGGTGGATGGTGTGAAGTTAAGTGCGTGGGACTGGAGCGGGGCATTGATTGCCTTAAGCGGCATGCTGATCATCGTCATGGGCTGGGGACGCGGTTAACGCCAGCCATAATGGCTGGCGCGGCAGAGGCTTACGGCTTATGCACTTTAAGACCCGCCAGCGTCTGGCTGACCGGCATCATCTCCAGGCTATTGATATTGACATGCTCAGGCAACGTGGCGACCCACCAGACCGCTTCTGTCACATCTTCCGGCGTCAGAGCAGTAGCACCTTCATAGACCTGACCGGCTTTGTCATCATCGCCTTTAAAGCGCACGTTAGAAAACTCGGTGCCGCCAACCAGACCCGGCTCAATGTCGGTAACACGTAGCGCGGTGCCGTGCAGATCGGTACGCAGGTTCAGGCTGAACTGACGCACAAAGGCTTTGGTCGCTCCGTAAACGTTGCCCCCGGCATACGGCCAACTGCCGGCAATGGAACCGATATTGATGATATGACCCACATCCCGCTCCACCATCTGTGGCAGCAGGGCGCGGGTCATATAGACCAGCCCCTTGGTGTTGGTGTCGATCATATTTTCCCAGTCTTCAACGTTAGCTTTGTGCGCAGGCTCAATGCCCAGCGCCAGACCGGCGTTATTGACCAGCACGTCGATATTGCGCCATTCCGCCGGTAACTGCGCCACCGCCTCTTCAATAGCGGCACGGTTACGCACATCCAGCTGTACGGTATAAAGATTGTCGCCCAGCTCATCCTTCAGCGCTTTCAGACGTTCAGCGCGTCGTCCGGTGGCAATTACTTTGTGACCGTTCTTAATAAAGCGGCGGGTGATGCTTTCACCAAAACCGGCAGTCGCGCCGGTGACAAAAATAATCATCTCACTGTTCCTTATGCCATTTTCAGAGTCGATGGCTTCACCATAGCATTTCATTTCTGCTTCTGCGCGTGGAAAAGTAGCCTGGCCTGTAAACGTATTTTAACGGGTATCCCGCTGCGCCTTTTCAGGGCAGCCTGCACCGTAAAAGGGCGGATTATCGGGTGGCAGGCCATACTCAGGTTAACCTATCTGCGCGATATCGAATCGCAACCGTTTGCATCGGCTCCGCAAACGGTTGCGACGCTATCAAAGGCCACCTTTGTTGCGCAACGCTCACTTTATGTCATTAATATACTGATATTTAAGCGCTTTTTTTGTATTTCAGATCTGGCATGCAGGTTGCAGGGTTATTAACAGAGAATCATCTGCAGATAATTAATCGCGCTTTCAGAAAGGACATACCATGCTATCAGCAACCGATACGGCGATACGCGCCAGCTTTTTTGACTTCACTGGCGTGGTGGATCATCCCGATGACCTGACCGGAAAGGCTCGCTACCTGGAGGATGGCCTGCTGCTGCTGCGCGACGGACACGTAATTGGGCTGGATAGCTGGGAGAACAGCGAGGCGAAGCTGGCGGGACAGCCTGTTATCGATCTGCGCGGCAAATTGATCGTGCCGGGCTTTGTCGATACCCATATTCACTATCCGCAGACGGAAATGATTGGTGCCTTTGGCGAACAGTTGCTGGAGTGGCTGAATCATTACACCTTCCCGGTCGAAGCGCAGTATCACTGCCCGGATCACGCCGCAAAGATGTCCGCCTTTTTCCTGCATCAGCTGCTCTCCAACGGCACCACCAGCGCGCTGGTGTTTGGCACCGTGCATCCGCAATCGGTGGAGGCGCTGTTCAGCGCGGCTGAAGCCCTGAACATGCGGCTGATTGCCGGCAAAGTGATGATGGATCGTAATGCGCCCGACAATCTCATCGAAACCCCTGAACAGAGCTATCAGCAGACGCGAGCGCTGATTGAACGCTGGCACAAGCGTGGACGGCTGAATTATGCCCTGACGCCGCGCTTTGCGCCGACCTCATCCCCGCAGCTGCTGGAGAAAGTGCAGCAGCTGCGTCAGGCATTCCCGGATACCTGGCTGCACACCCATCTCAGCGAAAACCCGCAGGAGGTTGCCTGGGTGAAAGAACTGTTCCCGGAGCGCGAGGGTTATCTGGATGTTTATCATCATCATCAGCTGACCGGTCGCCGCAGCGTCTTTGCGCACTGTCTGCATCTGGAAGAGCAGGAATGGCAGTGTCTGCACGATACCGATTCCTCCATTGCCTTCTGTCCTACCTCAAACCTGTTCCTGGGCAGCGGCCTGTTTAACATCAAACGCAGCTGGCAGCAGGGCGTAAAAGTGGGGATTGGCACCGATGTTGGCGCAGGCACCACCTTTAATATGCTGCAGACCCTGGGCGAAGCCTACAAAGTGGGCCAGCTACAGCACTACCGGCTCAGCGCCGCTGAAGCCTTTTATCATGCCACGCTGGGCGGGGCGCATGCGCTGGATCTCGACCATGCGATCGGGAATTTCAGCGTCGGTAAAGAGGCGGACTTTGTGGTGCTCGATCCGGCGGTCTCTGCGCTTCAGCAACTTCGCATCGGCAACAGCAAAGATATCTGGGAAAAACTGTTTGTCTTAATGACGCTGGGCGACGACCGCAACATTGCCCAGACCTGGGTCGGTGGTCGTCCGGTCTGGCAGCGCGATGCACAGGAGCAAGCCGCATGATTCAGTTTCTGTTAAATAACCAGCTGGTCAGCGAAGATGCGCTCGACCCGAATCTCACGGTGCTCAACTACCTGCGCACTCGTCAGCATCGGCCTGGCACTAAAGAGGGCTGCGCCTCCGGCGACTGCGGTGCCTGCAGCGTCACGCTGGGTAACGCTGTCGGCGGTGAGATGCAGTATGAAACGGTTAACAGCTGCCTGACGCTGGTCTCTGCGTTACAGGGCAAACAGCTGATCACGGTTGAGGATCTGCGTCACGGTCGCGCACTGCACCCGGCGCAACAGGCGATGGTCGACTGCCACGGATCGCAATGCGGGTTCTGCACGCCAGGCTTTGTGATGTCGCTGTTCAGCCTGCAAAAAAAGGCGGCGGGCTGGGATCGGCATCAGGCGGAAACCGCACTGGCGGGCAACCTCTGTCGCTGCACCGGCTACCGGCCAATTATGGCTGCGGCCGAACAGCTCTGCTCGCAGCCGATCACTGACCAGTTTGATCATGGCGCTGCTGCCACGGTGCAGCGGCTGGCGGCGCTGGCCACCCCCGAGATGCAGGAGATAGGCGATGAGGGTCGCCGCTGCTTTCTGCCTAAAACCCCGTCACAGCTGGCCGAAATCTATCTGGCGCATCCCGATGCGAAGCTGCTTGCGGGTGGCACCGATCTCAGCCTGCAGATCACCCAGCAGCATAAAAAAATACCACTGCTGATTGCACTGGAGCAGGTTGCCGCACTGAAAGTCTGCAGCGAATTTGACGATCACTTTCTGTTGGGTGCAGGCGCATCGCTGCAGCAGGTCAGCGAGTTTCTCGCCAGTCGCATTCCCGGCGTCAGTGAGATGCTGCAGCGCTTTGCTTCACTGCAAATCCGTTTACAGGGGACACTCGGCGGCAACATCGGTAACGCCTCTCCGATAGGGGATGCCTCGCCGGTGCTGCTGGCCCTCAATGCCAGCTTGCTGCTGCAGCGCGGAGAGCAGCAGCGCAGCCTGCCGCTGGATCAGTTCTTTACCGGCTACCGGCAGACGCAGCTGGAAAAAGGGGAGTTTATCCGTGCCATTCGCATCAATAAAGTGACGGTGTCACCTGATTTCGTGGCATGGAAAGTCTCGAAGCGGCTGGATGATGATATTTCGGCGGTGTTTGCTGCCTTTAACCTGCAAATGGAACAGGGCATTGTCAGTTCCGCCCGCATCGCTTTTGGTGGCATGGCGGCCACACCGCAACGCGCCCGTCACTGTGAACAGGCGCTGATCGGTCAGCCGCTGAATGCCGTGACGGTGTCACGAGCAGCCGCCGCGCTGGCTGAAGATTTCCAGCCGCTTTCTGATTTCCGCGCCAGCAGTGACTACCGCCTTCAGGTGGCACGCAATCTGCTCCGCCGCTACTGGCATCGCCATAATGGCGAAATAACCTGTCTTGAGGTCTCCCGCTATGTCTCATAACCGTCCTGAACTCAACGAAGAGGTGATCAAGGCGCAGTATGCCGCGGATTTACAGAGCGGCGTGGGTCGCAGTCACCGTCATGAAAGCGCGGAAAAACATGTCTCCGGCGAGGCGCGTTTTATCGACGACAAGCCTGAACTGCCGGGTCTGCTGCATCTCTGTCCGCGCCTGAGTGAGCATGCGCATGCACGCATCCTGCGCATAGATGTGCAGCCCTGTTATGCCGTGCCTGGCGTTGTCAGCGTCTTAACCTGGCAGGATGTGCCGGGCATTAATGATGTTGGCCCGCTGGAGCCGGGCGATCCGCTGCTCGCGCATGACAAAGTAGAGTACCTGGGGCAGATCGTGATTGCGGTGGCGGCAGAATCCCCTGACGCTGCGCGTCTGGGCGCGGCCGCGGCGGTGATTGAGTACGACGTGCTGGAACCGCTGCTGGATGTGGAGCAGGCGCTGGCGCAGGGCAGCTTTGTGCAGGAACCGCACATTCACCAGCGCGGTGACGTTGACGCGGCACTGGCACGCGCGCCGCATCGGGTCAGTGGATCGTTCCATATCGGCGGCCAGGAGCATTTCTATCTGGAAACCCAGACGGCAATGGTCATTCCTGGCGAAGATCAGCAGTTGCAGGTCTTCTCCTCAACCCAGAACCCCACCGAAGTGCAGAAGCTGGTGGCGGAAGTGATGGGCATCAGCCTGAATCAGGTGACCATCGATATGCGCCGGATGGGCGGCGGCTTTGGCGGTAAAGAAACGCAGGCGGCCGGGGTTGCCTGCCTCTGCGCTATCGTGGCACGTCAGACTGGCCGTGCGGCAAAAATGCGGCTCTCGCGCCGCGACGATATGCGCGTGACCGGTAAACGGCATCCGTTCTTTGTGCGCTACGACGCGGGCGTGGAAGAGGACGGGCGTCTGTGCGGCATCAGAATCGATCTCGCCGGCAACTGCGGTTATTCGCTGGATCTGAGCGGATCCATTGTCGATCGTGCCATGTTCCACGCCGATAACGCTTATTATCTCGGCGATGCGCGGGTAACCGGCTATCGTTGTCGCACCAATACGGCCTCGAACACCGCCTATCGCGGTTTTGGCGGGCCGCAGGGCATGGTGGTGATTGAACAGATCATGGATCACATCGCCCGCGACCGTGGGCTGGATCCGCTGGCGCTGCGCAAGCGTAACTATTACGGCAAGCAGGATCGCAACATCACCCATTACCACCAGCAGGTCGAGGACAATCTGCTGGATGAGATCACTGAACAGCTGGAGCTGAGTAGCGACTATCAGGCGCGGCGTGCGGAAATTACGGCGTTTAACGCCCGCAGTCCGCTGCTGAAACGCGGCCTGGCGCTGACGCCGGTAAAATTCGGTATCTCCTTTACCTCCAGCTTCCTCAATCAGGCGGGCGCGCTGATTCTGATCTATACCGACGGCACGGTGCAGCTTAACCACGGCGGCACCGAAATGGGCCAGGGACTGAACACCAAGGTGATTCAGATTGTCGCCGAAGTGCTGCAGATTGAAACCGATAAAATTCAGATCACCCCCACCGACACCGGCAAAGTGCCCAACACTTCGCCGACGGCGGCCTCCAGCGGCGCTGATCTTAACGGTAAAGCAGCGCAGAACGCCGCGGAAATCCTGCGCGACCGCCTGATCGCCATGCTCTGTGAGCTGCATCAGTGCGACGCATCGACGGTGAGCTTTCGTAATGGCGTAGTGCGCGCTGGCGAAAAGCATTACACCTTTGCGGAGGTCGCGAAGCTGGCGTGGCTTAATCAGGTGCCACTCTCTGCCACCGGCTACTATCGTGTGCCGGGGATTCATTACGACCGGCTGGCCGGGCGCGGCAAGCCGTTCTACTACTACGCCTTTGGGGCTGCCTGCTGCGAGGTGGTGATCGATACTTTAACTGGTGAGTCCCGCCTGCTGCGCGCCGATATCCTGCATGACGTCGGGGCCTCGCTGAACCCTGCCATTGACATCGGGCAGGTCGAAGGGGGCTTTGTGCAGGGTGTCGGCTGGCTCACCTGCGAAGAGTTGGTGTGGAGCGACAAAGGCCAGTTGCTGACCGATGGTCCGGCAAGCTACAAAATTCCCGCCATCAGTGACGTCCCGGCGGATTTGCGGGTGACGCTGGTGGAGAACCGCAAAAACCCGAAAGACACGGTGTTCCACTCCAAGGCTGTAGGCGAACCGCCGTTTATGTTAGGCATTGCCGCCTGGTGTGCGCTGCAGGATGCGGTCGCCAGCGTCGCCGGTTACCGTCAGCACCCTGGGCTGGATGCGCCCGCGACGCCGGAGCGGATCTTCTGGGGCGTACAGCGCCTGACGGGAGTTGTTGATGGACTATCATGACTGGATCGGTGTGCTGCATCAGCTGCGTGAAAAACGCCAGAGCTGCGTATTAATTACCGTGCTCAGTGAGCACGGTTCGGTGCCGCGTGACAGCGGCAGCAAAATGGTTGTCACGCAGCACGAGAGCTTTCTCACGATCGGGGGCGGTCATCTGGAATTTGCATGCATCGCCCAGGCCAGAGCGATGCTGCAAAGTGGAGCGACCGCGCCACACACCGAGGATTTCAGCCTCGGCGCACGGCTCGGACAGTGCTGTGGCGGTAAAACCACGCTGCTGTTTGAGCCGCTGCTACAGGCGCAGCCGGAAATTTACCTGTTTGGCGCGGGCCATGTCGGACAGGCGCTGGTGAATCTGCTGTCGACGTTACCCTGTCACATAAACTGGATCGACAGCCGTCCGGATCAGTTCAGCTCTGTTCCGCCTGGCGTGGTCACACTGCAGCCTGACGACCCGCTCGACTGTGTGGCCCAGGCACCTGCGGGCAGTTACTTCATCATTATGACCCATCACCATCCGCTCGACTTTGAACTGTGCGAAGCGGTGCTGAAACGCGGCGACTTTCGCTATGCTGGCGTCATCGGTTCAGCGACGAAAAATCAGCGTTTCCGCTACCGGCTGGCAGGCAGGGGCGTGGCCAGCGAGCCACTGGCGCGCCTGCGCTGTCCGATAGGCCTGCCGGATGTTAAAGGCAAGCTGCCCGCCGAGATTGCGGTGGCAATTGCCGGTGAAATCATCAGCGTGTATCAGCAGCACGTTGCCTGAGTTGCGCTTTCGCGGCAACCTGTCAGGATAAGACTTTGCGATGCCCATCAGGAGCGAACCATGAACGCCCGTCAGAATCCCTTCTTTAGCGTCAGCACACTGCCTTACCAGGCGCCTCCCTTTGACCAGATTGAGGAGCAGGATTTCCTGCCCGCGCTGCAGGCTGGCATTGAGGAGAAGCGTCAGGAAGTCGAGGCTATCGCCCTGAACAGCGAAGCGCCCACTTTTCTCAACACCTTTGAGGCGCTAGAGAAGAGCGGACAGCTCCTCAACCGGGTGAACCTGGTCTTCAGCGCGATGACCTCGGCCCATACCAGCCCTTATCTGCAGCAGGTGGATGAGGAGATTGCGCCGCAGCTTACTGCGCTTAACGACGACATCATGCTGAACCGCCCGCTGTTTTCACGACTCGATGCGGTTTATCTGCAGCGCGCCAAACTGGATGCCGAATCAAAACGGCTGGTTGAGGTGATCTGGCAGCGTTTCCAGCTGGCGGGGGCCAATCTCCCGGAAGCGCAGAAGCAGCAGCTTAAAGCCCTGAATCAGGAAGCGGCGCGCCTCAGTACCCGTTTTACCAATAAACTGCTGGCTGCCACCAAAGCGGGCGGACTGGTCGTTAATGATCTGCAGCAGCTGGCGGGACTGTCACCGGCCGACCTGGCAGTGGCCCAGGCGGAAGCGCAGGCGCGTGGACTGGAAAAAAGCTGGTTGCTGGTGTTGCAGAACACCACGCAGCAACCGGCGTTGCAGAGCCTGGCCGATCGCACAACCCGGGAAGCGATATTTAAAGCAAGTGTGACGCGTACGGAAAAAGGCGATGAGAACGATACCCGCGAGCTGGTATTACGGCTGGCGCAGGTCAGGGCGGAGCAGGCCCGGCTGCTGGGTTTTGCCAGCTATGCCGAATGGAAGCTGCAGGATCAGATGGCGAAAACCCCCGATGCGGCACTGGCCTTTATGCGCAACATCGTGCCCGCCGCACGCGCCCGTGCGGAGCGTGAAGCGGCGGCCATTCAGCAGACTATCGATAAGCAGCAGGGCGATTTTACTCTGCAGGCATGGGACTGGCGTTTTTATGCCGAACAGGTGCGGCGTGCCCGCTACGATCTCGATGAGAGCCAGATTAAGCCTTATTTTGAACTGAACTCAGTGCTCCGGAATGGGGTCTTCTGGGCAGCAACCCAGCTTTACGGCATCCGCTTTACACCGCGTCAGGATCTGCCGGTTTATCATCCCGACGTTCAGGTTTATGAGATTTTCGATGCCGGTGACACGCCGCTGGCGCTGTTCTACACCGATTTCTTTAAGCGCGACAGCAAAGGCGGCGGTGCCTGGATGAGTAACTTCGTCAACCAGTCAACGCTGCTCGACAGCAAACCCGTGATCTACAACGTATGTGGTTACACCAAACCGCCAGCGGGGGAACCGGCGCTGCTGAGCTGGGACGACGTCATCACGATGTTTCATGAGTTCGGCCACACGCTGCACGGCCTGTTTGCCAGCCAGCGCTATCCGAGCCTGTCGGGCACGGAAACCCCGCGCGATTTCGTTGAGTTTCCTTCGCAGATCAACGAGCACTGGGCCAGCGAGCCGGCGGTGTTCCGCCACTACGCTCGTCACTATCAGACTCAGGCGTTAATGCCTGCTGAGCTGCATGAAAAGATTGTCCGGGCCGCGACGTTTAACAAAGGCTATGAGATGAGCGAGCTGCTGGCTGCCGCGCTGCTGGACCTGCACTGGCACAGCCTTAACCGTGATGCCGCACCGCAAAGCGTAGAAGGGTTCGAGCAGCAGGCGTTGCAGAGCGATAACATGGCGCTGACGGCGGTGCCGCCGCGCTATCGCTCCAGCTATTTCCAGCATATCTGGGGCGGTGGTTACGCCGCAGGTTATTACGCCTATATCTGGACGCAGATGCTTGCCGACGATGGCTATCAGTGGTTTGCGGAGCATGGCGGACTAACCCGTGAAAACGGCGACATCTTCCGGCAGAAGATTCTGTCACGGGGTAACAGCAGCGATCTTAAAACGCTGTATGAAAGCTGGCGGGGCGCAGCACCTCAGCTTGAGCCAATGCTGAAGAATCGCGGTCTGGCGGATTGATAACTAAAAGGGCTGCCATGGTGACAGCCCCCTTTTTTTTTGGTTAGCCCAGCGGACCGCCTTCGATGGTTTCGCACATTCCGGCCAGTACTCGCTCACCGGTTTCGTTTTTCAATGACTGATACCACTCTGCCGTGACTGCCGGGTCGCGCCCATGGGTCACGTCACAGCGTTTGCGCGCTTTCAGCACCAGATCTTTTACCCGCTCAACCCGTCGCGCCTGATAGCGCAGCAGGGCATCTTCTATACCCAGCGAATGCGAAGCCAGCGTCGCCGCCAGCACCACGGCATCTTCCATCGCCGCACAGCCACCCTGACCAATATCGGGCGTGGTGCTGTGGGCCGCATCGCCAAGCAGCGCAACACGCCCTTTGACAAAGCGGCTGAACGGTTCAATGTCGTGGATCTCAACCCGGTTAGTATTATCAGGATGAATTGCCGCAATCAGTTGCTGCACCGGCTCCGCCCACCCATGGAAATAGCCGGTCAGGTCCGCTTTCACCGTGCTGCGATCCTGCGGCAGTCCCTTCGGTAGCGGCACATCAAAGAAGAAGTAGAACCGATTGCCGCTAACCGGCATCAGTGAAACACGCTTACCGTCACCGACGAAGGTTGTCCACTGATCGGCGGGCGCAATGCTTTCGTCTATGGTGACCAGACCATTCCAGTTAACGTAACCGGCATAACGTCGTTCCAGCTTCTGCTCCAGCACATAGTCGCGGACGACGGAATGGGTGCCATCGGCGGCAATCAGAAAATCGCCGTGCGCCTGACTGTTATCAGAGAAGGTTGCGATGACGCCATTTTCAGACTGTTCGACCTGGATCACCCGCTTACCAAACTGCACCCGTTCACGCCCGAAGGTATCAATCAACATCGCCTGCAGTTCTGCCCGTGCCACCGGACAGGGATATTCGCCCACCTGCTGTACCAGCGGTGCCATGCTGAAGCGGGTCAGGGCCGCACCGGTTGCGCCGTCGTGATAGGCCATATAGGCCATATTGCCACCCAGCTCACGTAGCGCGGTTTTCATTCCCAGCGCATTCAGGCATTTAACGCCGTTGGGCCAGATGGAAATCGCCGCGCCGACGGGCTTCATCTCCTGAACGGCTTCAAACACCTCAACGTCGATTCCGGCTTTCTCCAGCGCAATCGCGCTGCTCATTCCGCCAATACCGCCACCAATTACGATTGCTTTCATAGTGCTCTCCTGTCTGCATGGAGAGACTCCTGCAACTTTTGTACCAGAGGAGCGGTCAGGTTGGATTTCACTATAAAACCTAACTAAAACATCAGGTTATTTATAGTGTTAAGGTATGCAGCTAACATGCGTTTTCTGACGTAATGCACTTTAATGTGGCAAATCAGGGCGCAAAAAGGGTGCAGAAACGATCTGGCTGTATCTTTTGTTTCATCATTTGGTTAGTAATCGATGTCAGGCCTCCGGGACAGTTATCAGTCAGAGAGAGCCGACATCCCGTTAACCCACCCTGGAAATTACTTTAAAAGTTATAAACTAAATTACCGCCTCGCTTCGATAACACTTCTGACAAATAATTATACATATAAACAACAACTGGCAGAAATATTGCCTGGAAAATTCTCACCATGGTCAACAGGCAGTTAGGCTGAAACAATTAAACATACCTGTTAATCAAAAATGCATATTCATAAACAGACATAATTATGGTTGTTTTATCACCGGGCGCAATCATTAGCAAAACTGCTTAAGCCGCATCAGAAAAGGCTTTTAGGAAATTGCTCAAACGTATCAGCCGCGATCGCGTGATATAGATCACTCTGGACATAAAGGACTCTGGAAGACGATCATGAAAATTGGAATCACGAATAACCAGTATCCGGAGCAACGTAATATCTTAGTTAATCCGGATAACGAATATATAAATCTGAAAAAGAGCAATCTGTTCTATTTTATTAATCCGTTACGTACCCGATTGCTGAAAAAGAATAAAACCTTTGTCTTTCAGCCTGTGCCTTTTTCCGGGGCATCGCGGGCTGACATCCTCCATCTGTTCAACGAAGTCGCCATTACTCAGCAGAAGTGGGTCGCCTCGTTTGAAACCGAGCTGCCGCGCGTGCTGCCGGTCGCGGGTGTTGCCAAGCAGGATAATCCTGAGCTGCAACGGCTTATTCCTTATCTGTTAAAAGATAACTGTCTGGGGCTGATTGCTATCTCAGACGCTACGCTGAACATTCAGATGAAACTGTTCAAACCGGATGTTGCGCAGCAAATCCGTCGTAAAACCCTGGTTCTGCATCCGCCGCAAAAGCTGTTCGTTCAGCAAAAAACGCCGCGTCAGCCAGGTGTTCTGAAGCTGATCTTTGCCGGTAATGAGTTCTACCGTAAAGGCGGGGCGGAAGTGGTGCTGGCAATCAGTGAGCTGATTGAAGAGCACCGGCTGGACGAGTCGCAGCTGGACCTGCAGCTGATTGGCGATCTCACCAAACGTCGTAATGTTGCTCATCGTCAGTTCCAGGATGATGATGCTTTCTGCCGCGACATTGAGAACCGCATCAAGCGCTATCGCTGCATTACGCATCATTCACAGATGGAAAATAGTGCGCTGATGCAGCTGTTCCGTCAGAGCGATGCCGGTCTGTTACCGACCTGGCAGGAGACTTACGGTTTCTCCGTGCTGGAGATGCAGGCCAACGGCTGTCCGGTGATCACCAGCAACGTACGTGCGCTGCCGGAAATCAATCCAGCCAATGCGGGCTGGGTCATTACGAGTCCGCTGAACGCCGATCGCGAATACAGCATCACCTCGGCAGAGCAAAAATCGCAGCTGCGCCGGTCGCTGGTGGACGGGCTGAAATCGACGCTGCTCGCCATCATTGAACGTCCTGAAATATTGCAGGAGAAAGGGGAAGCGGCCATTCTGCGCATCAAAGAGCAGCATGACACTCAGCGTTATATCGCCCGGCTCAACGAAATCTACAGTCGTGGCGTGATGAATGTCACTCAACACCCTCCTGTTGTCTCAATTTGATGAGATTTCTCTGACGGCGCGCGCCAGACTGGCCATACTTAGTGCTGCGTACCTCAGGAGAAATGTTATGAAAATTATCCTCACTCTGCTGCTGTCCGGATTACTGGGCAGCAGCGCCTTCGCTCAGCCTGCGGCGCTTTTTCCGGCCCGCGCGCCGCTGGTGCAGCTGACGCCCGTCGCTGACCGCTGCGATCTCTCCACCTGTCAGACCAACTGCTACGTCGAGCAGTCCCATTGCAACACCCGGGATAGCGGGGCCTGTAGCTCAAAGGCTCAGATGTGCGTACAGGCCTGTTCCAGCCAGTGTAAATAATTCGATTCAGTGAAGAACGCTTAGTTAACGATGAAAAAGTCCTTGTTTTACCTTGCTTTATTTTCTCTCTCTGCCAGCTGTGTTGCCGCCGATCTCTCCTCACAGCAGGTCGCTTCTCTGGTTAAAGCCGCGATTGAACCGCTGATGGAGCAGCAGGCGATCCCCGGAATGTCGGTGGCGGTGCTTTACAAGGGCCGGGCGCAGTTTGTGAATCTCGGCGTGGCCGATCTTGAGTCACGCCGCCGGGTCACGGAAAATACGCTGTTTGAACTGGGGTCGGTGAGCAAAACCTTTACCGGTACGCTGGCCGGGATCATGATCCGCAACGGCGAAATCCGTCTTAACGATCCGGTGCAAAAGCGCTGGCCGCAGCTGACGGGTGAGCAATGGCATGCGGTGCGTATGCTACATCTGGCGACCTATACCGCAGGCGGCCTGCCTTTACAGCTGCCTGATGAGGTCACCGACCAGGCTTCTCTGCTCCGCTTCTATCAGAACTGGCAGCCAACGGCAGCACCAGGTTTGCAGCGCCAGTACTCTAACGCCAGTATTGGTCTGTTTGGCTCGCTGATGGTGAAGGGCGATTATGAGCAGGCGATGGAGCGACATGTGTTTCAGCCGCTGCGCCTGACGCGCACTTACATTACTGTGCCGCCGTCGATGATGCTGAACTACGCCTGGGGCTATAAAAATGGTCAGCCGGTTCGGGTGTCCCCCGGCATGCTGGATGCAGAAGCCTATGGCGTCAAATCCACCGCGCGTGACATGCTGACCTTTATGCAGGCCAACGTCGATCCCAACCGTTTATCGGCGGGCAACGCGGTGCTGCGGAATGCCATCCGTACTGCGCAGTCACGCTACTTCAAAGTCGGGAGTCTCTATCAGGGGCTGGGCTGGGAGATCTACGACTGGCCCGTCGATGCTGAGACGCTGCTCAACGATAACGATAATGGCGTGGCGCTGAAACCGCGTCCGGCGACTCTGATCAATCCGGCCGGGCCGTCGCAGAGCGCCAGCTGGGTACATAAAACCGGCTCCACTAATGGATTTGGTGCCTATATCGCTTTTATTCCTGAGCAGAACAGCGGCATCGTGCTACTTGCCAACAAAAATTACCCCAATCCGCTTCGCATCCGGGTAGCGTGGCAGATTCTGCAGGCGCTCCAACAGGGTACGGCTGAATAATGTGCCTCACGCCTGCTCAGCCGGAGCAGGCTGGCACCCTCTGTTCATTTGCGCTGAAACAAAAATCAAATGAACAGGAGGGCTGCTATGTCCATCGCCATCTACACAGCCCGGACAACGGCCTTTTGCTGAAGGTGCCGGGCACGCTGACGGGTAAATGGAACCCGCTGTTCAATCCCCGTCATTCGGCGGCGGGCATCATCAGTAAAGCGGTGGCAGAACCGTTTTACTTCGACCCGCGCTTCCGGCTGCAACAGGACGCCGGTTCCCCGACTCCCCTGTAACATGACTGATGCATCATGCTGACGACTGCGCTTCCGATAACGCCTGCGCCGCACAGATCAATGCCAGATGGCTCAGCCCCTGCGGCATATTGCCGCGCCAGCTCTGACTGCGGACGTCATACATCTCATTGAAGATATCGACGTTACCCTGGCCGTCCAGCGTATCAAGAATCTCCTGCATCGCCTGTTCCGCCTGGCCGGTCTCGCCCATTTCTGCCCACGCTTCCACCAGCCAGAAGCAGCAGGCGAGAAAGGTGCTCTCTTCCTCTCTGACGCCGCTGTAGCGGTAGAGCATGGCGCTGCCGTCGCCCAGCTCCTGCTGGATTGCGCGGTAGGTCAGGAGCATCCGCTGCCGATTAACCGCGCTACCGTAGTTGTGAACCAGTGCCAGCGACGCATCAAGGCGGTCGTCACTGCCGGCGTAGAAGAGATAAGCCTGCTTCTGTTCTGACCAGCAGTGCGACTCAATCCAGTCGCGAATGCGGTCACGTTCCCGCTGCCAGCGCCCCAGCCACGTCGGTTCGATATGATGGCTTTCGGCCAGGGCGACCGCCCGGTCCAGCGCCATCCAGCAGGCCATCTTGGAGTGGGTATAATGTTGCAGCTCCGGCAGTTCCCAGATGCCGCAATCTTTCTGCCGCCAGTGATCGGCGCAGCAGTTTGCCAGCTCGCCCAGCATGCGCGAGGTGGTGATATCCAGCACGTGTCCCGCTTCAATAAAGTGCTGTGCGGTGACAAGCATGTCGCCATACATGCTGAGCTGCAGCTGGTCGCGGGCGTTATTGCCGACCCGCACCGGTTGAGAGTTTTTATAGCCGCTCAGCGGCGGATAACGCTCGGCGGGCACTTCATCGCCGTTCAGGGCATAGCAGGCCCGCAGCCTGACACCGTGACGCATAATGGTCTGCGACAGCCAGGAAAAGGCCGCCTTACAATCTTCCAGCGCCCCGATATAAACGAACGCTTTAATAATCAGGCAGGCATCGCGTACCCAGGCGTAGCGGTAATCATAATTTTTCTCGCCGCCGATACCTTCCGGCAGTGAGGTGGTCGCGGCAGCGGCCAGCGCGCCGGTCGGGGAGTACCAGAGAAACTTCAGCGACAGGGCAGAGCGCTTTACCAGTGCCGGGTAGCTGCCAGCGTAGCTCAGGCTCTCCACCCAGCTGGTCCAGCCGGTGTGACTGGTTTCAATTCGCTGATCGATAGCGTCCAGTGGCGGCACCGCCAGCGGCTCTTTTTCGGTTACCAGCAGGGCGCAGAGCGATCGGGAACCGGCCGTCGTGCGCAGCGTGGCGCAGACCTGCTCATCATCCAGTTCGGTGATCTGAATATCTTCGCTGGTGCGGAACATCGCCATGATCTCCGCGATGTGAAACACCTTGCCTTTCTCATTGTCGGCTACCCACGGCGAACGGGTTTCGGCGGCAGTGCCGAAGCGCAGGGTGATCGCTAATTCCACTTCACCGCTGACGCCTTCAATGCGGCGCGCCAGTTCACACCACGGCAGACGGCCCGCCAGCGTGCTGTTTATTGATTCCGTCAGCAGCACGCTGCCGCTGTCCGTTTCGAAACGGGTTTCCAGCACATTGCTGTTGTTACGGTAGCGGCGCGAAACCTGATAGGGCGTGCGCGGCGCGATCTGAAAATAGCCACCAAGTCCGGCATCAAGCAGGCGATCAAACAACGGTTTCGCGTCGAGATTAGGCGCGCACCACCAGTCAATAGCCCCATCCGGCGCGATCAGCGCCACCGAGCGACCTTCACCAATGGCGGCATAATCACCCAGACCCGCAAAGCCATCTTCTCTGACCGGCGAATGAAAGATCGGGTTTTCCATGGTCTGCTTCCTTATTTCACGGTAACGAGAATTCTTCTGTGACCAAAAGCGGGACAAAAAAATGGCCGCGCTATGCGGCCATCAGAGTGTGATTACAGCGTGCCGGTGCCGCCATCAGAGCACCAGACCTGACCGGAGGAGTAGCTGCTCTCGGTTGAGGCCAGGGTAACGTAGAGCGGGGCGATCTCAACCGGCTGACCGGGACGCCCCATCGGTGAATCGGCCCCAAACTGCTTCACTTTTTCCATCGGCTGTCCGCCGCTGGATTGCAGCGGCGTCCAGTATGGGCCAGGTGCTACGGCGTTGACGCGGATACCGTCGCCTCCCAGCTGCTTAGCCAGCGATTTGGTGAAGGCAACAATAGAGGCTTTGGTCTGCGCATAGTCGAGCAGAATATCGCTGGGTTTAAAGGCCTGTACTGATGAGGTATTAATAATAGACGCACCGCGTGGCAGATATTCCAGCGCCGCTTTGGTGATCCAGAACATCGCATAAACGTTGGTTTTAAACGTTGCATCGAAATCTTCCGTACTCAGGGTACGAATGGACTCATTAAATTGCTGACGACCCGCGTTATTCACCAGAATATCCAAACCGCCTAATTTATCAGCGGCGTCTTTCACCAGCTGCTGACAGAATTCTTCAGAACGAATGTCGCCGGGAATAGCGAAAACTTTACGGCCTTCCGCTTCGATTAATTTAATCACTTCATCGGCATCGGGCTGTTCTTCCGGCAGGTAGTTAATTACCACGTCTGCACCTTCACGGGCGTAAGCGATGGCTACGGCGCGGCCAATACCAGAGTCACCGCCCGTAATCAGCGCCTTACGACCGGTCAGTCGGCCAGTACCGCGGTAGCTGGTTTCCCCGTGATCCGGAACCGGGATCATCTTGCTGGCCAGGCCTGGTGCCTGTTGTGGCTGGTCCTCAAACGGAGGCTTAGGAAAGTGATCCAGATCGAGCGTCTTGTTAGTTGGTGTAGCCATTGTATGCTCCTTGAACAAAGTTATCTGAGACATTAAGCCTGGCACAAATGTGATATTTGTCACATCTGACTGCTGATTCATTGAGCAGATAAAACCAGAAGAACTTAATAATGCAGATAAAGCGTAGTCAGGAAATCGATATTGTGTGCGGCACTGTCCGATTATTTTCAAAGGGGGGCAGGGAATAATTAAAGCGAAGCGTGAAACCGGATGGGAATTATTTCAGCAGGTGAAATGTTCCGGCTGAAAATAAAAAAAGGGCGGTTAACCGCCCCGTACTGAACCCCGCCAGACCACATCGACCGGATATATTCTCCGCTCCTGCTGCTGTTCATTTTTGGGTGTTAATGTTTCCGGTTGCGCTTCTGTCTCTGCCAGCCAGGCAATCGCATCGCGGGCAAACTGCTCCACTGGCTGGGCAAAGGTGGTGAGGTTATACGAGGACCAGCCCGACTGCGGGATATTGTCATGCCCCATGATGCAGAGATCCTCCGGAATACGCAGTGCAAAGCGGTGACGTGCCTCATCCATAAAGCCACAGGCGAGCAGGTCGGTAGCACAGTAAACCGCATCCGGGCGAATGTTACGCGTCAGCAGACGCTGGGCCAGAATCTGGCCGCTTTCATAGGAGGTCGTACCGAATCGCTCCACCTGAACTGTGATACCCGCTTTTTGCGCCGCCGCCAGAAAATCGGCTTCGCGCTTCAGCAGACTCGGCGTCCCCGCCAGAGAATTGACAAAGGCGATGCGATTGCAGCCCGCCCTGATAAAGGCGTTGACCGCCATTTCGGCGGCAGGGCGGGAGTCTAGATTAATATTGAGCGTGCCGGGCAGGGATTCGTCGCGGTTTATCAGCACCAGATGCTGACCATGTTTGTAGCAGAGCCGCGTAATGCCGCTGTCCGGCATACCGGAAAGAATGATTGAGGCGTCGGCACGGAAATTAATCGCCTGTTGCAGTGCGTCGGAAACCCGCGCATCCGAGCGGTCGGTGTTGATCAGCATCGCCACTTTTCCCGCTTCCTGCAGATACTGGGTCATCCAGCGCACCAGGCTGGCACGATAGGGCGTATCCACTTCGGAGGCGATTAAGCAGACAATGCCGCTGCGGTTGCGTACGAGGCCGCGAGCCAGATGATTGACGTGATAGCCCAGCTCTTCAGCCGCTTTCATCACCCGCTGACGGGTGGACTCCGACACACTGGCACCTTCTGTAAATGTGCGTGAGACCGCTGACCGGGAGACGCCCGCCCGGTCAGCAACATCCTGCGCACTCACTACCGCCTTAAGCTGCTGCATCTTTTTTCCCTCGCCCCTGTGTTGCCTGCACTGAGTCTGCCTGAAATTGCAAGGGTGTGCAAAGGGTGCCTGCTTATCAGATGTTTCAAGTTTGTGACAGAGCCTGACAATTGCATAACAACTTAATTGACAGTGTTACCGGGTCGCCGTATTACTTTGCCTACATCTTTGCACACATGTGCAAAAGCTGACGCACTCGCGTCATCCAGCCCCAGGAGAACACCATGCGTTATCCCTCTCTGCTCGCTGCTGTCATCGTCTGCCCTATGGTGCCGTTTGCTGCCCCGGCGGCAGGCCTTAATATGATCTGCTCTGCTGATGTGGTGGTGTGCGAGCAGATGACCACGCTGTTCAGCCAGAGTCATCCCGACATCAAACTCAGCATGGTGCGGCTCTCTGCCGGTGAAGCCTATGCCCGTATCCGCAGTGAAGCGCGCAATCCCCGTACCGATATCTGGTGGGCGGGCACCGGTGACCCGCATATGCAGGCCGCCGAAGAGGGCTTAACCCAGGCCTACAAGTCACCCCTGCTCGATCAGCAGCAACCCTGGTCACAGAAAGTGGCGGACATCTCCGGGTATCGCACCGTGGGCGTCTATGCCGGTGCGCTGGGCTGGGGCTACAACACGAAACTGCTGGCGGAGAAAAAGCTGAAGGTCCCTGCCTGCTGGGCGGATTTACTCGACCCTGGCTTTAAAGGGAAGATTCAGATCGCCAACCCTAACTCCTCCGGCACGGCCTATAACACGCTGGCGACGCTGGTGCAGATCATGGGTGAAGACAAGGCCTTTGACTATCTGAAGAAGCTCAACGCCAACATCTCTCAGTACACCAAGTCCGGCTCTGCACCGGTCAAGGCCGCCGCGCGCGGTGAAACCACCGTCGGCATTGTTTTTATGCATGATGCCGTGGCGATGGAGGTGGATGGCTTCCCGATTAAACCCGTCGCACCCTGCGAAGGCACCGGCTATGAAATTGGTTCAATGTCGATCATTAAAGGCGCGCGCAACCTGGCGAATGCTAAACGCTGGTATGACTGGGCGCTCAGCGCGGAGGCGCAATCGCACATGAAAGAGGCGAAATCGTTTCAGCTGCCTTCCAACCGTAAGGCGGCGATTTCTGACTATGCGCCGCGTTTTGAGAACATCAAACTGATCGATTATGACTTCAAAACCTATGGCGACTCGGCAAAACGTAAAGCGCTGCTGGGCCGCTGGGATAAAGAGATCGGTGCCAGCGCACAATAACGGGGGTATCAGCCCGGCCGCCTGAGCCGGGTCTGTGCCAGACCGCGGTGGCGTAAGCCTGATGTCCGCTTCCTGATGGAGGTGATTTATGAATGCGCATAATCGTCGCTTAACCGGCGCGCTACTGGCGGGTGCCGTTGCACTGACGCTACTGCCCTGGTATAGCCTGGAGCAGGGCTTCTTTGCGGGTGACTGGCTGTTCAGCCTTTGGGCCGATGAGAACAGCACACCGGCGCTGGGACAGCTTGCGTTACGCAGTTGGCTGGGGATCGCCGTCGCGCTATGGCTGCTCTCTGCGGCCAGCGTCTTTCTGCCGCCAGGCCGCTCCCGCAGCACGCTGTTGCTGCTGTTCAGCGTGGCGGGCATTCTGTTTCTGGTGCTGGAAGGGCATGCCATTGGGTTTAGTGGCTGGAACTGGCTGTGGCTGGAGAACCTCTTTGGGCCGCTGGCGCAGGGTCAACCGGCGATGGGCGCGGGCGCACTGCTGCTGCTGACCGTCTTTCTGCTGATCTTCGCTTTTGCCCTGGCGGAGCGCGGCGTGCTGAAAGGCGATGCCTTTGTGGTGGCGTCGATTGTGCTGCTGGTGGCGCTGGTGTCGACTTTTGTGCTCTATCCGGTGCTCAGCCTGTTTGTTGCCTCGGTGCAGGATAGTGACGGCAGCTTTAAACCGGACGGACTGATTGCCAATATGCAGGACCCCGCCATCTGGAGCCTCGCCTGTTTCACCGGCGGGACCTGCGGCACGGCCTGGCGCACGCTGGGACTGGCGCTGATGACCGCCAGTGGTTCCACGCTGCTGGGCCTGGCGTTTGCGCTGGCGGCCACGCGCACGGCGCTGCCGTATAAAAAAGCGCTTCGGATGCTGACCATTCTGCCGATTATCACGCCGCCGTTTGTTATCGGTCTGGCACTGATCCTGCTGTTTGGCCGCTCCGGCGTGGTGACTGCATCGCTGGCGACGCTGTTCGGTATCGAGCCGGGTCGCTGGCTCTATGGACTGACCGGCATCTGGATTGCCCAGGTGCTGTCGTTTACTCCCATTGCCTTTCTGGTGCTGATTGGCGTAGTTGAGGGGGTCAGTCCGTCACTGGAAGAGGCGTCGCAGACCCTGCGCGCCAGCCGCTGGCGCACCTTCTCCCGCATCTCGCTGCCGCTGATGGCGCCAGGTCTGGCCAACGCGTTCTTAATCAGTTTTATCGAAAGCATGGCTGATTTCGGTAACCCGATGGTGCTGGGCGGCAGTCACGGCGTGCTCTCAACGGAGATCTTCTTCTCGGTGGTCGGCGCTCAGAACGACCCAAGCCGCGCGGCGGTGCTGGCGATGATCCTGCTGGGCTTTACCCTTACCGCTTTTCTGTTGCAGCGCGTCTGGCTCTCCGGCAAAAGCTTCGCCACCGTAACCGGCAAAGGCGACGGCGGCCGTCATGTGATGCTGCCACGTCCGGTACGCTACAGCGTCTATGGCATGGTGATCCCGTGGGGACTCTTCACCCTGGTGATTTACGGCATGATCATGATTGGCGGCTTTGTGCAGTCCTGGGGGCTGAATAATAACCTGACGCTGGATCACTATATCCGCGCCTTCAGCGTCAGCGTGAATCAGGGTCAACTGGTCTGGCGCGGCGTCGCATGGAACTCCTTCTGGACCACGCTGGAAATCGCCCTGATTGCCGCACCGCTTACCGCTATTGTGGGGCTGCTGACTGCCTGGCTGATCGTGCGGCAGAAGTTTGCCGGCCGACAGACCTTTGAATTCATGCTGATGCTGAGCTTCGCCATTCCCGGCACGGTCATCGGCGTGAGCTATGTGATGACCTATAACCTGCCGCCGCTGGAGATCACCGGCACCGCGATGATCCTGATCGCCTGTTTTGTCTTTCGTAATATGCCGGTGGGCGTGCGGGGTGGGATTGCGGCGATGAGCCAGCTGGATAAAAGCCTGGATGAAGCATCACTGACGCTGGGTGCCAACAGTTTCCGCACGCTGCGTAAAGTGGTATTGCCGCTGCTGAAACCAGCGATCAGCGCCGCGCTGGTCTACGCCTTTGTGCGGGCCATTACGTCGATCAGTGCGGTGATTTTTCTGGTGAGCGCCCAGTACAACATGGCGACCTCTTATATTGTCGGGCTGGTGGAGAACGGTGAGTATGGCGTCGCGATTGCCTACTCCTCGGTACTGATTGTGGTGATGCTCCTGATCATTGGCCTGTTCCAGCTGCTGGTGGGTGAACGCCGCCTGCGTCGCGCAACCCAACCGGCGGTGATTGTTGCCGCACCCTCTGCATCCACGCTGACTCAGGAGAGAGCCATATGACGACCATTAACGCCGGATCGGTGGTGTTTGAACATGTCGCGAAACGTTTTGCCGGTTTTACTGCGGTGCCGGACCTGTCGCTCACCGTAGAGCCGGGCACGCTGGTGACGCTGCTCGGCCCATCCGGCTGCGGCAAGACCACCACGCTGCGGCTGCTGGCCGGGCTGGAGCATCCCACCTCGGGGCGGATTCTGATTGGTGGCAAAGAGGTGACCCATCTGCCCGCTAACGAGCGCGACGTGGCGATGGTGTTTCAGTCCTACGCGCTGTTTCCGCATATGAACGCCCTCGACAACATTCTTTACGGGCTGCTCTCTTCGGGCATGAACAAACGCGAGGCGCAGGACAGGGCGCGCGAGGGGCTGAAGCTGGTGGGGCTGGAGAGTCAGGGCCAGCGTCTGCCGTCCGAACTGTCTGGCGGACAGCAGCAGCGTATTGCGGTGGCGCGTGCGCTGGTGCTGGAACCGCAGGTGCTGCTGCTCGATGAGCCGCTGTCGAACCTTGATGAGCGTCTGCGCCGTCGGGTGCGCACCGATATTCGTGATCTGCAGCAGCGGCTCGGCTTTACCGCCGTCTACGTGACCCATGACCAGGAGGAGGCGCTGGCGGTCTCCGATAAGATTATTGTCATGAAAGAGGGGGATATTGCTCAGCAGGGCGCGCCGGAGACGCTTTACCATTCGCCCAATTCAGTCTTCATCGCGGATTTTATGGGGGAAGCCAATATTTTGCCCTGTGAAGTTGAACAGGCGAATGCGGATGACGCGCTGGTGCGGCTGGGTAATCAGCGCTTCCGGGTGCGGGGTGCCGGCGCTAAACCCGGCACTGCTCAGCTGGCGGTGCGGCCACAGTTTATTACGCTGTCCGGCGACGGTCAGGGCGCGTTACAGGGTGAAGTGATCCACAGCACCTGGCTGGGCGATCATATTGAATATGAAGTCGCTACCGAGCTTGGCGCGCTGTTCATTATCGACCCGCAGATGGAACAGCGTTTGCCGCTTGCCGCCACGGTTGGCGTCAACTTTAAGTCGCAGGGGTTAGCCCTGATAGCCCGTTAATCTGATTAATCCGAGGAGTTCGCATGGAATCGCAGGAAATAGTGGCGCGACTGGCGTTAGCGGAAGCCGTTGCACGCGAAGGTGGCGCGACCGCGCTATCTTACTTCAACCGCCGCGAGACGCTGGTGGTAGAAACGAAGTACGATTTGCAGGATGTGGTGTCGATAGCTGACCGTGACGTCGAGCAGCTCATCGCCAGCCGCATACGGGATGCGTTTCCCGATGATGGTTTTCTTGGCGAGGAGACGGGACTGCAGGCGGGAACCTCTCACTATACCTGGGTGGTTGATCCGATAGATGGCACCAGCCCGTTTCTCAATGGGATGCCGAGCTGGTGTGTTTCAGTCGCGGTGCTGCGTGGCGATGTGCCCGTTATCGGCGTGATTTTTGCACCCACCTATGAGGAGTGCTACGTGGCGGCGCTGGGGCAGGGCGCGACGCTAAATGGCCGGCGTCTGCAGGTCGATCCCACTCGCACACTGCAAAACCACGTCACCGGTTTTGGTGCCAACAGCTATGTCAGTCCGCAACAGGTTGGCGAGATTGTGGCGGCGCTGCTGTCGGCGGGCGGTAACTTTATCCGCATTGGCTCCGGCGCGCTGATGCTGGCCTGGGTCGCGGCTGGTCGGGTCGTGGGTTATTACGAACCTTATATGCATGCCTGGGATTGCCTGGCGGGTTACTGCCTGGTGAAAGAGGCGGGCGGCTGGTACCACCCGTTTAACATCGAAGGCGACCGCATCACTAAAGGGGCGCAGGTGCTTGCTGTGGCACCCGGTGCCGAAGCAGACCTTCGCCACATTGCGGGTTTGTAGGTTGGTGACCCTGTCACGCTGGCTCTACTCAGGTCAGCGTGACAGGGTCGTAGCGTTTTCGTCAGATGGTGGCGCTTAGTGGCGCTGCATTCCGTCCTGCGGAAAATCGGACAGGGACATCTGCTGCTGATAACCCTGTTTCTGATAAAACGGCAGCGCCTGAAAACTGAAGGTATCCACCCGCGCGAACAGACAGCCCAGCTTAGCCGCCTCCTGCTCTGCCGCTTCCATAAGCGCACGACCCAGACCACTGCCACGCCGCGTTTCATCCACCCAGAGATAATCAATGCAGAGCCAGTTTCCTTTGCGCGAGGCGATCAATCCACCGTGTAACACACCTTCTGCATCCCGGTGAGAAACCGACAGCGGGCCCTCGTTCTCCCGACTGATAAATTGCCGGTTATAAGCCCCTAACCCTGCCAGTAACTCTTCCCGAACGTCGTCGTTTTGCTGATGGGTAAGGGTAAATGTGCGCATCCTGTTCCTCTGCTATCCACATACTGCCTTTATACCTTGTAGAGGATAATTGCGAATTTATCCTCTACAGGGTATAAATTGCATATTATCCTTTTATGGGTATAAAATACTCTTTATACCCTGTCGGGGATAATCTCTCTGCGCTATGCTTACAGCCTGTGATCCTGAAGGAGTCACCTCATGATATATAGCCCGCTACAGCTGGCAAACCGGCTAAAGCTTATCCGCCAGCGCAACGGCTGGACCCAGAGTGAACTGGCAAAAAAGGTTGGCCTGAAACAGGCGACCATCTCTCACTTTGAAAATGCGCCTGACAGTACCTCGCTGGCCACGCTGTTTAAGCTTTTACAGGCGCTGGAAGTGAGTCTGGCCGTAGTGGAAAAAGAGGAGGCCAGTGCGCCTCAGTTGCATGATGAGGATGATTGGTAATGCAAAGGCTGATTGCGTGGATGAACGGTGAGCGGGTAGGCGTACTTACCCGGCAGCGAAATGGCGCTCATGAGTTTCAGTATGACACAGGATGGCTGAGTAACCCGCTCTCCAGGCCGCTGTCACTCTCACTGCCGCTGCAGGTTAAGGCAATCACCTCACACGCCGTAATTAACTTCTTCGACAACCTGCTGCCAGATAGCCCACTGATTCGTGACAGAATCGTGGCGCGTTATCAGATTAAATCCCGTCAGCCGTTTGACCTGTTGCAGGAAGTGGGACGTGACAGCGTCGGCGCGACTATGCTGTTGCCGCCCGATATGCCGCTGCCTGCGCTGCAGGCTCGCTATGAGGTGCTGGATGAAGCCCGGCTCGAAAGTGTGCTGTCAGCCTATCAGTCAGATATCCCGCTGGGGATGCTTCGTGAAGAGACCGACTTCCGCATTTCAGTGGCGGGCGCACAGGAGAAAACGGCGCTGCTGCTGACCGAAGAGGGCTGGAGCATTCCTGCCGGTGCCACCCCCACTTCGCACATTATTAAGCTGCCGATCGGTGAGATTAAGCAGCCAGCCGCGACGCTGGATATGCGTGAAAGCGTAGAGAATGAGTATCTCTGTCTGGCGCTGGCCCGCGCACTGGGTATTGATGTGCCGCAGGCGACGATTATCCGGGCCGGTAAGATGCGCGCCCTGGCCGTTGAGCGCTTTGATCGCCGCTGGTCACGCGACAAAACCCGGCTGATTCGTCTGCCACAGGAGGATTTCTGTCAGGCGCTTGGGCTGCCATCCTCGACCAAATATGAGTCGGACGGCGGGCCGGGCATCGCCGAAATAATGCAGATACTGATGGGATCGAGCAACGCCATTGAGGATCGCTATCGCTTTATGATGTTTCAGGTGTTTCAGTGGCTGACAGGCGCAACCGACGGTCACGCTAAAAACTTCTCGCTGTTTATCGAGCGCGGCGGCAGTTATCGACTGACACCCTTTTATGATGTGATCTCCGCTTATCCGGTGCTGGGCGGTACCGGCCTGAACAGGCGTGCACTTAAACTGGCGATGGGGCTGCGAGCCACTAAAGGGAAGAAGACAGAAATCGACAAAATCTTTCCGCGCCATTTTATCGCCACGGCGAAGCAGGTAAATTTTGATCGTGACAGCCTGCAGCAGATCTTCGACTTCTTCGTTCGTGAGTTTTCCAGGGCGGTGGTCTCAGTGCGCGAAGCCTTACCGGCCGATTTCCCGCAGCACATCGCGGATGCGATTTTCAGCCATTCACTGATTATGCTGGAGCGGTTACGGTATAACGATTGATGGCGGGTATGAGCTGGCACTATCCTGAAAACGCCTCTCACTGCTCTCTGGTAAACCGCCTGTCAGCTATGCTTATCTGACAGGCTTATCAAGGGAGTAAGGGTATGAAGTGTCCGGGATGTGAAGGAGAGGCGTTTGTTTACGCCACGCGTGACGTCAGTCTGAATACGGGTAATCCCGATGATGTTGTGCCGGATGTGAAGGGCGATCACTGCATTCGCTGTGGCGCGGTGATTATGAATGCCGGAACGTCGGAGCTGTACCCCGAAAAGGCGGAAGCGCTGGAGAATGCAGGCGTGCCTGTTAAATGATACAAAAAGCCCGCTTAATGCGGGCTTTCGTTATCCTGCTCCACGCAGCGGCGCGTCATAAATAAAAAAGCCTGCACAAGGCAGGCAAAATCGTTACAAGGGAATGTCCATCTTTTGATAACACGCAACGAGTAAGTTGTGTGAGGGTGGCACCGTACAGGAGAAACATCAGGTTTACCCTGGGAACGGAAATCACAATCACATCAATCTGGCTGCTGGAGTGCGTTATGGATGCCAATCGCTATGCCCTGAAAATAATCCCTTCACCGCCGACTTTCCCTGGTGCCGCCAGTCCGGTAATGTCTGATGACACACTGCATAGCCGTCTGGCTGCCATTATTCAGCGGATGCAGCAGCAGCAGATTACACAGCTGATTATCTATGCCGACAAAGAGCACGGCAGTAACTTTGAGTACCTGGCGGGATTCATTCCGCGTTTTGAGGAGGCGCTGCTGGTGGTGAATCAGCAGGGCGGGCTTACCTATATCATGGGAAATGAGAACCTCAAGCTGGTGCCTTTTGCCCGCAATCCGGGACGCTGTCTGCATGCGCCGGTGTTTTCGTTGCCCAATCAGCCGATGAATGGGGAGAAGCCGCTGGATCAGCTGTTAACAGAGGCAGGCATTACGGCAGGTGAACGCACCGGGCTGGTGGGCTGGAAGCTGTTTACCGGCAGTCAGCATGCGTTATTTGATCTGCCGCAGTTCGTCTATAGCGCAGCGGCTCAGGCGGCGGGTGGCGATGTGCACCTGGTTAACGCCACCGGGCTGTTTATCTCGCCTGACAACGGTGCGCGTTGCGTGAACTGCACCGATGAAGTCGCCTTTTATGAGGCGGGAGCCAATCTTGCGTCAACCACGATGCTGGCTGCGCTGGATAGCGTTACGCCGGGCGTTACGGAGAAGGCGTCAGGCGCACAGCTGAACGCAGAAGGGCAGCCAAACAGCGTCGTCACGATCGCCGCGACCGGTGATCGTTTCGCCCAGGCCCGGCTCTATCCTTCAGACAAACCGATTTCAACTGGCGACAAACTTTCACTGACGGTCGGCTACAAAGGCGGCCTGACCAGCCGCTCTGCATATGTCGTCAGTGAGGCATCTGAGTTACAGTGTCACGTTTCTGACTGGCTGACCCGGCTGGCGATCCCCTATTATCATGCTGTGGTCAGCTGGCTGGAGCAGTTGCGAATCGGCATTACCGGCGGCGAACTCTATACGCTTATCGAAACGGTACTGCCCAAAGCGCAATATGGCTGGCATCTCAATCCGGGGCATCTGGTGGCTGACGAAGAGTGGTTAAGCTCGCCCATCTATCCCGATTCAGCCGTGACCCTGAAGAGCGGTATGCTGTTGCAGATTGATATCATCCCATCGGTGCCGGGTTATGGCGGCTGCAGTATTGAAGATACGGTTGGACTGGCAGATGCGGCATTACGTGAGGAGCTGGCGAGCCATTTTCCGGAGGTCTGGCAGCGTATGACCCGGCGCAAAGCCTACCTGACCGACGTACTTAAAATCCGGTTGTCCGGGGAGGTGATTTTGCTCTCGAACACAGTAGGGTATCTGCGCCCTTTCTTACTGGATAAGCAGCGTGCGCTGGTTCGCCAGTAGAGAATAAACAAGCTGCAACAGGCCGGTAATAATTTGTAAAATTTAACTGGGAGTAAAACGCAGGCGCTTCTGTCAGGATACGCGCCTCAGAAAGTTCCTGGTTGCTCTCATTCGATGAAATGGTTTACCAAAAACGCGGTTTTGTTTGCCTGCAAAACCTCCCTTGCCGCGTTTATCGCACTCTCTGTGGCGCTGTTACTCAACTTTGAAAAACCGGCCTGGGCACTGACCACCGTGTTTGTCACCTCACAACTCTATGCCGCCTCGACCGTCTCGAAATCGCTGTTTCGTCTGATGGGCACCCTGCTCGGCGGCATCTTTATTCTGCTGATCTATCCCGAAACCGTGCAGTCGCCAGTGCTGTTCAGCCTCTGTGTGTCGCTGTGGGTGACGGTCTGCCTGTATCTTTCTCTGCATGACCGCACGCCGAAGAGCTATATCTTCATGCTGGCGGGTTACAGCGCGGCGATTATGGGCTTTCCTGATGTGGATACGCCGTCTGCGATTATCAATACCGTGATCTCACGTATTGAGGAGATCACGCTGGGGATCCTTTGCAGCACGCTGGTTCACAGGCTGGTATTCCCGGTGTCGATGCACCATCTGCTGGGGCAGAGCGTCAATCTCTGGTTTCAGAACGCGCGCAAATTATGCGATGAACTGATTAGTGGGATGGCCAGGAACAAATCGCTGGAGCGGGAGGATATCCTGATCCAGATGGCGGGCTATCCACTGAGTGTTGAAACGCTGCTGACCCACTGTGTCTATGAAGGCGAAGCGGCGCGTAATGTCATTCGTCTGGTCAGCGTGCAGTATCAGCATCTGACCTATCTGCTGCCAACCCTGACTGCGATTGAGGCACGGCTGGGCGTGCTGGCCGAACTGAATATTCGTTTTCCGCAATGCGTTACCGATGTGTTTCAGGCGTTTCTGCTATGGCTGCATCATGACCGGATTAATGATATCGCCGGACTGCGTGAGGCGATTGCTGCCAGTCAGGCCACCCTGGAAAATCAATGGCGGGCAGGGCAGCTGGCCACCGAAGAGAGCCTGCTGCTGATCGGCCTGCTGGAGCGGATGGCTAACTTTGTCCGTATTGCCGATGCCTTTGAGAACGTCAGTGCGCGCGCCGGGGATCTCTATAGCCATGGGGATGGGGCGGCGATCCGCAATATCCGCGAACACCGGCATATCGACAAGGGGCTGCTGAGACTCTCTGCACTAACCGCTTTTCTGGCAACCTTTCTCTCCAGCCTGTTCTGGATTGGCAGCGGCTGGGCCGATGGCGCGAATGCGCCTTTAATGGCGGCGATCATCAGCTCATTTTTTGCCGGCGTTGATTCCCCGGTAACACCCATGAAACTTTTTGTGAAAGGAGTGATGATTGCGCTGGTGGTCAGTCTGTTCTATATCGCCTTTCTGATCCCGCAGGCCAATACCTTACAGGCGCTGATGATCTGTCTGCTGCCGGGCCTGATGCTGTTGAGTCTGGTCGTCGCTAATCCGGCGACCAATATGGTGGGGCTGAGTGTTGCCATTCAGATCCCTGGCTTTATCGGCCTGAGCCATCACTTTGTACCGAACCTGATCGTCACGCTGAATGCGGCCATCTCATCAATGGTGGGAATTATGTTTGCGGTGGTGCTGACGGCGCTGATCCGTAACAAACGACCGTCATGGATTGCCAGAAGAGCGGTGCAGCGCGGACTTCGCGATCTGTTAGGGTTTATCAAAATGGTGGAGCGCAATTCCGCCACGCTGCTGTCACGCCAGCAGTTTATTGCGCGGATGCTCGACAGGGTGAACGTGATTCTGCCGCGCAAACGGCTCGATCCGGTGCCGGATATCGTGGTGGGGGGCTATCTGATTACTGAAACCTGGCTGGGTGCGAACTGCTATGACTTTTACGCACGTCATCGAGAGGTGCTGGAAGGGCATCGGATTGATAGCGGGCAGATGTTCTACGAGCTGGCGCTCTATCTGAAACGTAAGATGAAGTCGCTACAGCTAACGCCGCATCAGGATTTGCTGGATGAACTGGACCTGTTACTGCTGCGGCTGGAGCCGATTGCGAGACAGGAGAGTGTTGCAGTCGCACCGTTAATCCATCTGTTTAATATTCGGGTTTCTCTGTTTCCCCATCAACGCTGGCCGGAATAAAGTGTAGAAGAGTAGCTGGTGGCGGAGAGAGAGGCGTGAACAGCGCCCGGAAGATATAAAGGAGGTGCATTTTAGTTACATCATACAATAACTCTTGATTCAAAAAGGAGCAGGCATTGTGCCTGTTTATCTGGTCTGTCAGTAAAAAAGGCGGGGCTGACTGGCATTATACCGGTTTAAAATCAGTATGTTGCATACTATTTCCAGTCAGTAAGAAAAAGATACAAGCCTGAGTCTTCAGGTACGACACGCATCCTGTCGCGCCTGAAGCCAGTAATAAGAGCAGGGCGCACATATCTTTGAGCGGGCTAACTGATTCCCTGTGGCTGGAGCTGATAAATCCATGCGGTGTAATGCTGATTATCTCCGGCAGACACGCGAACTTCGACGCGATCATAGCCATCTTCAAACGCATCCAGCATCGGCCAGTGCGCATCCAGCTGGTCAGAGACAAACAGATAGCCCGGTACATCGGGCCCATGCTCATCCAGTACGATGCCTGGGAAATCGGCCGCCGCACCCCAGCCACGCTCGTAGAAGGTTCCGTTCACCGAACCGGCCAGCCATTCTCCGCCAATGTTTTCCAGAATATGGGCGTTCTCGCGGCCCGGACAGAGCGTGCCGTAGACAAATAAGCGTTTCATTTTCTTTCATCATGGAATCCGTCGAAGCCCGCAACTTTAACGTGCCTGAAATCAGATGTCATGTGGCTGTGGGGATTTCCTGAAATGAGGCAAGAAGCCATGGTAAAAATGACGGGCTGTCGTTAATTCTGCGGTCCATGAGCCACGCGGACGTCTCAGAATTCACGTAGCGTTGCCATTTTGCGGGCAGTAATCTGTAATGATGTCTCCTGAAAGCCAGAATGCATGAAAGAACGGCATAGTGATTTTCGATGAGCGAGTCCATGGCCGTAACCGGAAGCAGGAAAATAACAGCGTTTTCTTTGCCAGACGTTAACGCCAGCAAAGTGCAGTGAGCTGTGAAGATCGATTGACCTGAGAACGTTGAAGCCGTGACGCCATTGTAATAGCACAAAGCTCAGGGATGACGTCATCCTGGAAACCTGGGGAGCAGATTCAGCAGTGTGATCCCCGTGTTGTCGCTGCAACCAGATACCGTAGCGAGAGTGCTGCGGTGTAATCAGGCGCAGCACTGTAATAGTCATCACAGCATCAGACGCAAGTCATAAAACAAAAAGGGACGTTTTTCTTTCAGGAGATCAAGGTAAACCTGATAATGGCAGCGTCTCATGAACAATCCAGAGTTTGAGCAGTGTTTGATGAAAGAGACAAGTTGGGTGGTAAAGCTGATCCAGTCGTCAGAATCCAGCAATGTCGGGATGTCCGGGCATCATAATCAGACACGCACTAAAGAGCGCATAATGTATATTATGTTAAATAAGGTATCAGGTTCCTTTTTTCTGCCTGCATTCTTCTGGCAGATTGCGATCCTCTGACTGAAAGACGTCTCCCCTGACCTTCTCATGCGTATTATCAGTTAAGTCGCTTAAGATAGAGATCGTAATTTTCTGCATCGAAACAGACTACGTTAACGTTCTCGATTGTGCGGTTTTCAGCGATGCAATGTTTAATGACATCTAAGGCAATCGCCGCAGCACGTTCTTTAGGGAAACCATAAATTCCTGTGCTGATATTGGGAAACGAGACCGTTTTAATGCCGTGATGGTCGACAAGTTTAAAACAGCTCAGGTAAGCACGTTTTAACAGTGCATCTTCGTCATGTCGTCCATCGCTCCAGCGTGGGCCTACAGTGTGGATGACATAATCCGCTGGCAAATTACCTGCACCCGTTATCACGGCATCACCGACTTTGCATCCACCCTGACGACTGCGGATTAAATGACACTCAGCCAGAATCACAGGTCCGCCTGCGCGATGGATTGCGCCATCTACACCACCACCACCCAGCAATGAAGAGTTGGCTGCATTAACAATCGCTTCTGCGGAGATTTTAGTGATATCGCCCTGAATTACAGTTATTTTATTCATCTGACCCCACCTGATTACTGTAGCTACATGCCCGAACCTGCTGACGTTGCATTTCTTTGTTGTCATGACTGAAAATTTGCGACGTAGTCAAATATAGCCTGAATCTGGTGAAACAAGGTCGAGCCAGTTAAGACGATTTTCTCAACAACTCAGGCACGCAACATAACCTGGCAAATTGATTAAGGGATGCATTGCCAGCGGCCTGTCAATGATGCCAAAAATAATCAGGCCATCTCAGTCAGCAAAAAACGAAAAATAAAAAGATGCCGGAAGGATTATCATTCACCTTCCGGCATCCTGTTTTGGACAATGATTTAGTTTCCCGCCTGACCAAGGGCTTTATTAATCGCCGACTGCAACATCTCTTCCATCGCACCGCCTGGGTAAATCGTTACCGTCTCTGCGGTCGCACCCGACAGAGGCATAACAATCATTGCCGGCGTACCCTGAAAACCGGTATTTTTCGCCAGGATATCCGTGTGGGATAATGTGTCGAGCATATCATTGCTTTTTAACTTACCGGCACCGGCTGCAGACGCTGCTTTAGTGATATCTTTCTGTGTCAGCGCACCCTCAATATGACCACTGGCAAATAGCGCATTGTGGTATTTCATATAGGCATCACCGCCCTTTTGCTGCCAGATTCTTAAACCTGTTTCGGCCGCCTGGAAAGAGGGTTTCCAGCGATAACCAAAAATGGGCCACTCTTTGAAGATAAAGCGTACCTGAGGATTATTTTTCATCAGCGATTGAATGATGGGTGCCTGTCGTGCACAGACGCTGCATTGATAGTCGAAGAATTCTATCACCGCGACTTTTGCGTCCTCCGGCCCGATGGCAGGCACGGTTTTATCATTCAGCAGGTCGTCCTGATGCTGAATAGCTGCTGTGGTCATCGCTTTTATCTGCTCGTCATACTGAATTTTCTGTAGTTTCTGATCCACTTCAATCAGTAATTCAGGGTGCTTCAGCAGATAAGCTTTCGCCAGCTCACCAATGCGCGTTTCCTGTTCTGGCGTAAACAGAGGTTCAGCAGCTGGCGTCTGCGCGGATTTTTGTGTGGCATCCATATCGGTTACTGCTGGTTGCGGCTCACTCTTTTCCGCCACGGAAGCTGCCTCAGCAGACGGATTAACAGCCTGTGACGACTGCTTGCTCTCAGATTGTGGCTGAACCGGCACAGAAGTCGCGGCTTCCTGCGATACCGGAGCGGCGCTGGCTTCTGGCGCAGTCGCAACGGATGGCTGCTCTGCCGAATCCGGACTGGATGGCGCTGTCGCCACAGAATCATCCGGTTGCTGCGAGGCCTCATGAGTTGCTGTAACGGCTGGCGCTTCAGAACGGGCTGGCTGCTGATCAGGTTGCGAAATAGCAGATGCAGCCGCTTCAGGCTGGATAACGGTATTCACAGCAGGATCGGCAGCCGCTGGTTCTGCCGCTATTGCCGTCGAAACGCTGGTCGCACCAGCCAGTAACATCATGGCTAGTGCCAGTTTATTTTTAATCATTAATTGTCGTCCTGAATGTGGGATCGCTCATGTATGATGGCGATTTCGGCAGCGCCGCGCTGGGTATTTTCATTAGTGAGTTCTGTAACTCATTGACTCACGTCATATAAAGCCGATTTAAGCCTGCTGCCGCCCTGCTTTCTTTGCTGGATTTACAGAAAATTTAACCTGGCACCCTCGTTTCCTGGTTAGCTTCAACCGCACAAATGTTGAGTAATCGGTTAAGACAACCTTTGTATGATGTAACTAAATACATTCCTTTTTCTCGGAAATTTCACATTTCCTTCCACTCATTATCCTTTTGTCCTCAGGCACATTACTCTCTCAGCATTGTCACCCGTCCTCAAACAGTCAATAAAGGAAACATTGATGAAAACTTCATATGCTTTGATTGCTACATTACTGATGACCTCTGCCGCGTCCACTATCGCAGCTCAGCCGACTGCCGCAAAAAACCCACTGAGCGTACACGTTCTGAATCTGCAGACTGGCCAGCCGACAGCCGGTATTGAGGTTGAACTGGACCAGAAGCAGCAGGATAACTGGGTGAAGCTGGCGTCAGGCGTCACCGATAACAATGGTCGTATCAGCGCCCTGTTCCCGCAGGACAAAACGGCCAGCGCAGGCAGCTACCGCGTCGTATTTAAAACCGGTGACTTCTATAAAAAGAGCAACCAGAAAAGCTTCTTCCCGGAAATCCCGGTTGAGTTCAACATGGAAGCAAACGGTGAGCACTACCATATCCCGTTACTGCTTAGTCCGTTTGGTTACTCAACCTATCGCGGCAACTGATGACAGTCCGGCACTCAGGTGCCGGATTCCCCCTCTCCCGCGACACGCGCCGGAAAACGGGCCACCAGCCAGTCAATAAAGACCCTTAAGCGTTGCGTTACGTGCCGATTTTGCGGATAGACCAGATGAAACGGATAACCCGCGGGACGCCAGTCGCGCAGGATCTCAACCATGTCACCCCGCCGCAGAATCGACGACAGCGAATAGCTGAACGTCTGAATAATCCCCAGCCCTGCCAGCCCCGCAGCCAGATGCCCGTTACTCTCATTGACGCCAATACGATGCGCACTGGTGATCTCAACTTTTTCTCCCTGTCGTTCGAATCGTAGCGGAAATGGCTTGCCGGTTAGCGGCGAAAGGTAACTCACCAGTCGGTGCCCGTTACGCAGTTCATCAGGATAGGCAGGCACGCCAGACGCTTTCAGATAGGCGGGTGTCGCGCAGGTGATCAGCGTTGCATGCCCAATCAGTCGGGCGATCAGTGAGGAGTCAGCCAGGGGACCGCCACGGATTACACAGTCAACGTTATCGCTAATCAGGTTAACCGGACGATCGGAGACGCCAAGGTCGAGCGTAATATCCGGATAGCGGTCAAAGAAATCGGGCAGCAGCGGAATCAGGATATCCCGCGCGGTCGATCCGCCAATATCGACACGTAAGTGTCCGCGCGGCTTACTGCGCAGCGCATTGAAACAGGCATCGATATCCTCCAGATCGCGCAGGATACGCAGTGCCTTCTCGTAGTATTCCCGCCCTTCCGCGGTGACGGTCACGCGTCGGGTAGTACGCTGCAGAAGCCTGACGGAAAGATGCGCTTCCAGCTCCTGAACCAGCTTGCTCAGCGTGGCTTTCGGCATGTTAAGCGAGTCCGCCGCACGGGTAAAACTGCCGCTTTCCACTACCCGTGAAAAGGCTTTAATCGCCAGCAACTGATCCATTCACGTCCCCTATTATCCACCCACATGGATAGTCATTTTCATTTTTGCGGATTTATCCGTCAATCCTCCTCTCTTACAGTAGCAATCAGTCCGGCAGCCCCGCTGACCGGGAAGAGATAAATCTGTTAATGCCACTCTTCGGAGAAACGCTCATGAACGCATCACTTGCAGGAAAAATTGCTCTGGTAACAGGCGGAACAAGCGGAATTGGCCTGGCCACCGCACGTGAACTGGCGGCACAGGGCGCACAGGTCTTTATTACCGGCCGACGTCAGGCGGAGCTGGATGCTGCGGTCGCTGAAATCGGCGGAACCATCAGCGGCATCCGGGCCGACGCCTCTCAGTTGCACGATCTCGACAATGTTTACTCGCGCATTGCGGCGCAGGCTGGACGGCTGGATATTCTGTTTGCTAACGCCGGAGGCGGCGACATGCTGCCGCTGGGCGCGATTACTGAAGAGCACGTTGATCGGATCTTTGGCACCAACGTGCGCGGCGTGCTCTTTACGGTACAGAAAGCCCTGCCTCTGCTGGTTGATGGCGCGTCAGTGATTCTGACCGGGTCAACCGCTGCTTCACAGGGTACAGCGGCCTTTAGCGTCTACAGCGCCAGTAAAGCAGCAGTGCGTAACTTTGCCCGTTCGTGGGCGCTGGATCTGAAAGAGCGCGGCATCCGGGTTAATGTCGTCAGTCCCGGCCCAATCCGCACGCCGGGGCTGGGTGATCTGGTCAGTGAAGATCAGCGTCAGGGGCTATTTGATGCGCTGGCTGCACAGATACCGCTTGGCCGTCTGGGAGAATCGCAGGAAGTGGCCAGAACCGTTGCCTTTCTCGCGTCTGATGCCGCCAGCTTTATCAATGCGACAGAGCTGTTTGTTGATGGCGGAATGGCGCAGGTCTGAAGTTGAGCGAAAAAGTAAACAGGGGTTGGTCACTCAGCATCACAGGCATTCCCCGTTAATCAGAGGCCAACTGAACGTGCCACATGCCCTGCTGCTGCTGCAGGGTACGCTGCTTTTGCACTGATTGCGGCTTGTCGTCATAAAATGACACGTTGCTTTAACCCCGCCCTGTGAGATCTCCCGCTATAGTTATTGCCTGTCACGTCAGTCATAAAACCACGGAGATAACATGAGCCAACTTTTTTCCACTGTCTCACTGGGCGAACTTACGCTGGATAACCGCATTGTGATTGCGCCGATGTGCCAGTACTCGGCTGAAGCAGGCAATGCCACCGCCTGGCACCGTATTCATCTTGGCCAGCTCTCTTTTTCCGGTGCGGGTCTGATGATTATCGAAGCCACGGCCGTCGAGGACATTGGTCGTATCTCTCCCGGCGATTTGGGCTTGTGGAATGATGACAATGAAGCCGCACTGAAAACGGTGCTGGAAGATGTGCGCCGCTACTCTTCTATTCCGGTGGGTATTCAGCTGGGCCATGCGGGCCGCAAAGCATCGTGCGCCGTGCCCTGGGAAGGCGGTAAGCAGATTGCACCGGATGCCGGCGGCTGGCAGACCGTAGCACCATCTGCCCTGAGCTACAGCGCGGACGAAGTGAAACCGCTGGCGATGAGCATTGACGATCTGCAGCGTGTAAAACAGGCCTTTGTCGACAGCGCCCATCGCGCGGTACGCCTGGGCATTGAGCTGATCGAAGTCCATGCAGCGCACGGCTATCTGCTGCATCAGTTCCTGTCGCCGCTGTCGAATCAGCGCAGTGACGAATATGGCGATTCGCTGGAAAACCGTATGCGCTTCCCGCTGGAGGTGTTCAAAGCCGTCCGTGAAGCCGTACCCGCGTCCGTGCCGGTAGGCGTGCGCATTTCCGCTACGGACTGGGTCGAAGGCGGCTGGGAAATCGAGCAGTCGATCGCCTTCTCACGTGAGCTGGAAGCGCTGAACTGCGCCTATATCCACGTCTCAAGTGGGGGGTTGTCGGAAGATCAGAAAATCAGCGTCGGACCTAATTACCAGGTGCCGTTCTCACGCGATATCCGTGAACAGGTGTCGATTCCGGTGATTGCGGTTGGCCTGATTACTGAACCGCAGCAGGCGGAAGGTGTGCTTCAACAGGGCGATGCCGACCTGGTCGCACTGGCGCGCGGTATTCTCTACGATCCACGCTGGCCGTGGCACGCTGCGGCTGTGCTGGAAGGCAAAGTCCAGGTTCCGCCGCAATATCTGCGTTCTGAACCGCACGATGTCAAAGGCATTCTGACGCAGGATCAGTAAGCTTTATGGGCAGAGCGCATAGATGGCGCTCTGCCCGCATAACGTAACGATCATCTGAGATCGTAGCAGGCCTGCAACGCAAGATGCGGGCCAGTCAGCGGTCGCCGTGCCGCGGGAAACTGCCGGGCAACCGGCGTCATTGAGCTTTGCGCCAAAGCCACCGCAACGGCACCCTGCTGATACGCCTGCTCGGCGGCTGCCGCAATCAGTGTAAAGTATTCTGTTGTGTCCCCCGCTTTAAACGCCGCCCACGCGCCCTCCACCAGCGCAACCTCTGTCTGGCTGCCCGGCTGGCAGAAGAGCGCCCGCGTCGCCGTCAGCGTTGATTCTGCTGCACAGAGGGCTACCGTCGGCCCCGTATGGCGTTGTAGCGCCTGCGCTAACATCCCGTCGGTGCGCATGACCCGATCCTGCACAGAGAAATCATCGGCAACTGGCCCCAGCGTCGAGCAGGTGATCAGCACCGCATCGAACTGCGGCAGCAGCGTTTCAATCATTTGGGCAATACGGCGGCGTAACGCAGTCGTCATCCCGCCACTGCGCGCCGCCTCGGCCAGCAGTGCAGGCATCACCAGATGATTCAGCGGCGCGTTGTCACCCGTCAGTGTGGTGGCGGCATCATCAAATATCGGGATATTGCTGGCGGCAGTGTGAAAGCAAAGAATATTCAGGGTGAGTTCCTTTTCTGACAGGTGCAGGGTCAGTGTGTGGGTTGCCACAAGGCATGCTGGATAACAACACGATAACCATCCCTGTCGATAAATGTCACGCCCCGCTGCTCCCGGTAAGGATTAATATCACCTTACCGCTCACAGCGCTAAACCCATTCCTGCCGCAGTCATCTACACTTTTCCGGTATTCATACGGTAATGCCCTGTGCATCGCCCGGCTATAAAAGGAAGACAATATGACTGAACAAGCAACCCAGAACCACGCCTGGTTACTGGCTTCACGCCCTCACGGTGAGCCGACCAAAGAGAATTTCCGCCATGTGGCGCAGCCCTTGCCGGAAATCAAAGAAGGCGAAGTGCTGCTGAAGACCATCTACCTCTCACTGGATCCCTACATGCGTGGCCGGATGGATGACGGTAAATCCTACGCTGCACCGGCAGAGCTGGATCAGCCGATGGTCGGTGGTACCGTCTGTCAGGTCGTCGAATCAAAAAACAGCGAGTTTAAAACCGGTGACTGGGTGCTGGCGCAGAGTGGCTGGCAGGAATATGCCGTCTCCGATGGTAAAGAGATTGCGAAGCTGGGCAACGATCTGCCGCATCCGTCCTGGGCGCTGGGCATTCTCGGAATGCCAGGCTTTACCGCCTATATGGGCCTGATGGATATCGGTCAGCCTAAAGCGGGTGAAACCCTGGTTGTCGCCGCGGCAACCGGTCCGGTAGGCGCAACAGTGGGTCAGTTAGGAAAACAGAAAGGCTGTCGTGTCGTCGGTGTCGCGGGCGGTGAAGAGAAATGCCGTTATGCAGTTGATACACTGGGCTTTGATGCCTGCCTCGATCACCACAGTGCCGACTTTGAAGAGCAGCTGAAAAACGCCTGCCCGGATGGCATCGATATTTATTTCGAAAATGTGGGTGGCAAAGTGTTTGATGCGGTATTCCCGCTGCTTAACACCGCCGCGCGGGTGCCGGTCTGTGGCCTGGTCTCCGCCTACAGCCAGCGTGAGCTGCCGGAAGGCCCGGACAGAACCTCATTGATCATGGCGGGCATTCTGAAGCGCCGTATCCGTATGCAGGGCTTTATCATCTTCCAGGATTACGGTGACCGCTATCCGGAGTTCCTGGAGGCAATGCGTCCTATGGTGGAGAGCAAAAAAATCCACTATCGCGAGCACATGATTGAAGGGTTGGATAACGCACCACAGGCGTTTATCGATATGCTGAATGGCAAAAACTTCGGTAAAACCGTGGTGAACGTCGGCGCATAATGACGTTAGCGTGCCACGCCACTGACGTGGCACGCTGCAATGAATGCCATATCCCTGTTCCCGCAGTGTGACCTCTCCGGCCTCAATCCCGCGCGTAACTCAAAGACTCTCACTCACATCAGGCGCACCTGTTACTGACGACGCTTAGCAATAAACATATTCAGAAGGTAAAAAAGCGAAGAGGTAATATGGCAGGAAAGTCAGCCAGGCAAGCGCGTAAAAAAGCTGAGCGCCGGGGCGGCGCTCAGCGGGTCAGGATTACTTCAGACGGAAAGCGACAACGCTGTCGCCCGCCGTGGTGCCAAGCGAGCCGTGGCCGCCAGCTGCAATCACGACATACTGCTTGCCATCTTTACCCATAAAGGTGGATGGCGTGGCCTGCGCACCCGCGCTCAGTTCCGTCTGCCACAGCAGTTCGCCGGTGGTGCTGTCGTAAGCACGGAAGAAGTTATCTGCCGTTGCGCCGTGGAACACCAGATCACCCGCCGTCAGCAGCGGTCCGCCGTGCGCCACCATCCCCATCGGGAAACCGAGCGGGAAGCGGCCAGGCAGGAAGCTGGTCTTGAGGTTTTTGGTGGTGCCGACGCGACGCAGCCATTCAGTTTTGCCGGTGGTCAGATCCACACCCACCATCCGTCCCCACGGTGGCGCGATGCAGGGAATACCCAGACCTGACGCCATCTGCTGGATGTGGATAGCGTAATCTCCGTGGAAGTTTTCATTCCAGTACGGCGTGCCATCTTTGGTGAAGGTACGCTGGGTTTCGGTTTCCGGCGTGCGCTTAATCAGGTTGTATTTGTAGGCCAGGCGCACCGGTGCCGCAATCAGCATCTGACGCTGCGGATCAACAGCCACGGAACCCCAGTTAAACACGCCGATATTGCCCGGGAAGATCAGCGAGCCTTTCTCGGTTGGCGGCGTCCATGGGTTACCGTCATAGCGCAGTTCACGGAAGGTCGTGCGGCAGGCCATCTGGTCAAACGGCGTAATGCCCCACATCGACTTCTCAGTCAGCGGTTGCGGAATGAAGTTCAGGCTGGAGACCGGCTGGGTCGCCGCATACTGCTCACCCTTAATACCATCCGTGGAGACCTTAACCTGCTCTACCGGGTAAACCGGCTCCCCGGTCAGGCGGTTGAGCACAAACAGGTTGCCGGTTTTGGTCGGCAGGATCACCGCCGGTTGCGGTTTGCCCTGATAGTTGATGTCCACCAGCGACGGCTGTGACGGATTATCGCGATCCCACAGGTCGTGGTTCGAACTCTGATAACGCCATTTGAACGCGCCGGTTTTCAGATCCAGTGCCACCAGTGCATCACGGAATTTTTCGGTGTTGCTGGCAGGATCGCGTTTAATCCCTACTTCATCCGGCGAGGCATTACCAAACGGCACATAGACCAGACCGTTTTTCAGGTCGGCGCTCAGGGTGGCCCAGGCAACCGGGGTATCCTGCGGATACGTTGCGCCTGCGGCGACCGGTGCAGTGTTATCCGGATTAGCCGGATCGAAGTTCCACACCAGACGACCCGTAACGGCATCATAGGCACGGATCACACCCGATGGGTTGCCGCTGTTGAAGCCGTTATCCATCACCGAACCGCCTACGATCACCAGATTGCCTGCCACCAGTGGTGCCGCAGTCTGCATCAGTGCATGCGGACGCACTTCGCCCATATTGGTACGCAGGTTTACCACACCGTTGTTACCAAAGTCAGCACAGGGCTTGCCGGTGTCGGCATCCAGCGCCAGAAGGCGGGCATCGGTGGTCGCATTAAAGATACGTTTGCGGCAGATAGCCGGGGATGCGCCTGTCTGCTGCTCCACCTGCTGACCCGCATCGAAGTAGCTCACGCCACGGCAGGTCTGGTGCTGCTGCAGATAAGAGCGGTTTTTATCCGGCGCTGTTTTCCACTTCACGGCACCGGTTTCCGGGTCAAGAGCATGTACCTCGTTGTGCGGCGTACAGAAGTAGAGCATGCCGTTGGCTTTCAGCGGCGTCGCTTCAAAGGTGTATTCAGTCGCATCATCACCCTGGCGCAGATCGCCGGTGTGATAGGTCCAGGCGACTTCCAGATCTTTCACATTATCTTTAGTAATCTGCTTCAGTGCCGAGAAACGCTGGCCATCCGTCGTCCCGCCATAGGCGTTCCACTCTTCAGCAGCACCGCCGGTCGCGGAACTATTACGTTGGGTATTAATGGTGCCCTGTTGCGGCAGCGGATCGTAGAAGCAGAGGCCAATCACCAGCAGCACCATCAGCACCACTGAGCCGCCAAGGAAAGGATGGAAGCGGCGCTGTCCCTGATAAAGAGGACGAACCACCCACGGCAGAGCCAGCCAGACACCCAGCACACCAAACAGATCGCCGCGCGGAATCCACTGCCATTTGTCGAAGCCCACTTCCCAGATCGTCCAGAACAGCGTGACCCACATCAGCAGCGCATACAGCGTCAGTGCACTGCGTTTGTTCATCATCAGCAGAATCGCGCTGAGCAGAACGCCAACACCCATCAACGCGTAGAACGCGCTGCCTCCCGCAAGCAGAAGTTGTCCTCCCATGTAAATCAGGGCGATAGCAAATATCACCATGATTACACTGGTTATTTTATTGATCATGATCCTTCCTCGGGTCATTAGCGGTCATCAGAAAGTTAAGCTGGAAACATAAATTCAACGAGATTTTAACTTACATGTGAAATATGTAAAAACGTGTACAGGCGTAAATCATTAGTAATATTGATTAAAAATAGCGATTGCAGAAGCGTTAAGACCGCTTTATTTACTTTCCTAAGGGGAAAATACGCGATATTCATCACAAAAAATTAACGATAGGACGTGAATTATCGCACCTTTTGTTCAAAGGTGAATAACTGACAGACCAGCCACGCTTCATTAACGCCAGCTTAAGTCTGATCAGACAGGGATAATGAGTGTCAAATAAGCATAATGGTTTATTAACGTCTTGCTGCAACAACTCTTAATGCTAAAATCAGAAAACGTAGTTCGCTGATGTCTTATACCGTCAGGTTATCAGTGCTCATGCGGTTTCAATGATTTTCAGATTATTATTTCTGGTAATTGACTTTATTCTGACATTATTTTTTAGCGCTGCCTTCAGTGAGGAATATATTAATAATGTCAGGGATTCTGTTGAATAAAACGATTTCAGATATTCCGTAGCCCGACCCTACTTTTATCTGTGATATATATCATCACTCTTATAAGAATTTATCCGGCAAGCAGGCGGGATTTTCTCTGGCAACAATAACCCAGGCAGGCTAACTATGTCCGCACTTCATGCTATTTATCGTAAGTTTCGTTTCCCGTTTAAATTCATTAATGCGGCCATTCGCTATCCTGCCGCGCAGGCACGGGTAAAGCGTTATTCCGTCATGTCGATAGAAGAAACAATCGATCTGCTATTACGTAAACCGCAATTATCACTGGCCCGTTACGGCGACGGGGAACTGGAGATGACCTGGTATAAAAACATTGGCTTTCAGCCATTTGACCCAAAACTGTCGGCAAGGCTCAAGACGCTGCTGCAGCAGGAGCCCCGGGACAACCCGAACTGTCTGATTTGCCTGCCGGATGCTTTTCGCACCACCCGCAATATGAAAAATGGATCGGCCCTGTTCTGGTTCTTCCATAAATCATTTTACTTTAAACATTATGATGATCTGCTGAATCATCAATACCAGTATGGCAATACCTCGGTGACCCGCCCTTATCACGACTATAAAAGCAAACACTTATCCAGGACGATATTCGATAAATTTAAACAGCTCTACCAGGGTCGCCGGGTATTAATTGTTGAGGGCAGTGGCACACGTCTGGGATTAGGCAATGATTTACTGGAGGGGGCCAGCGAAATAAAACGTATTACAACGCTGAACCGTAATGCTTTTTCCGTTTATGATCGTCTCTTCGATACGGTATTAGCGAATGCCGTCGACTTTGATCTGGTCTTAATTTCTTTAGGTCCGACGGCGACCGTGCTGGCTTATGATTTAAGTCAGCGTGGAGTTCGCTGTATTGATAGCGGTCATGTCGATATTGAATATGAGTGGATGCTGGTCAGTGCCACCAGCAAAGTAAAAGTGGCAGGAAAAAATGTTAATGAAGCGGGTGTGCTGCTGAGTGAACAGACAACAGTGGCTGATGCGACGTATCAGCGGCAGATTTTGCAGCATGTTGGCGAAACGCCACAGGATAAAGTCACGGCTGAAGCGGAAGCCCTGGTTATCCCGCTGCCCCACGTCAGCAGCACGCATCATAACGCTGCATGAGCTTCACCATCGACAGGCAATGACTGCACCGCATTGATGCGCAGGCGAATAATTAGCGGGATCAGTTAACCCGTTAAACGCAGGCTCAGCAGCCCGCAGCCTCTGTCAGCGGTGTTTTTGTCGGAGAGAGCTCTTCTCCGGCATTAATCTTGCTTTGGCTCTCCTGAGATACCTAATCAGGAGACGTGAGATGAGATCCAGCCGTTACCGTTACACAATATTTTCACTGCTGTTCCTGATCGCCCTGATCAACTACATCGATCGCGGCGCGCTGTCATTTGCGGCCAACGCCATTGCGGCAGAGTACCACTTCAGCAAAGTCCAGCTCGGTGCCGTGCTGGGTTACTTTGGCTTCGGTTATCTGTTTGGTTCGCTGTGTGGTGGCTTCCTTGCCGACCGTATCGGCACGAAGAAAGTCTGGCTGCTGGCCGGCGTGCTCTGGTCGCTGCTGGAGATCGCCACCGCCTGGGCGGGTGAACTGGGCATGGCACTGTTTGGCGGCTCTGCCATTATGGGCTTTGCGGCTCTGCGCATCCTGTTTGGTTTTTCTGAAGGCCCGGCCTATGCGCTGATGAACAAAGCGATTGCCCACTGGGCACCCGATAACGAGCGCGGCTTTGCACTGGGTATTGGCCTGCTCTCTACTCAGGTTGGCGCACTGCTGACTGCGCCGATTGCGGTTGGCCTGCTGCTGCTGACTCATGACTGGCGTATGATGTTTATCCTGCTGGGTGTGTTCTCCCTGCTGGCGATGGCGCTGTTTGCCCGCACCTTCAGTGACAGCCCGGATAAGAGCCCTCACACCAGCGCGGCTGAACGCACACTGATCCAGAACGGTCAGCGCCGCAGCACAGGCGACAGCGTCTCCCTGCCCTGGTGGCGCTTCTTTACCAGCCGCACGCTGGTCTGCAACGCGCTGGGCTACTTCTCCTTCCTCTACATCACCTTTACCCTGGTGACCTGGATGCCGAAGTATCTGCAGGATAATTTCCATTACGACCTGCACTCACTATGGTACGTGGCGATGATCCCCTGGAGTGGTGCCTGCATCACCGTGCTGCTGGGCGGTCGTATTGCCGATGCCCTGCTGGCCCGCTTCGGTAATCTGCGGCTGGCGCGCAATCTGTTTGCGGCGGTCACGCTGTGCGGCACCGCATGCTGTTTTATGGCGATCCCCTACGTGCAGTCGGCCGCCGGGATTATCGCGCTGATGACCCTGGGCAATGCGCTGAATGCGCTGGTGAATAATGTCTACTGGTCGGTAGTCATCGATGTCACCCCGAAAGCGTCGGTTGGCACCTATAGCGGCATGACACTGGCCATAGCCAACCTGGCGGCAATTATCTCTCCGATGCTCTGTGGCTGGCTGGCGGAATATTACGGTTACAACGCGATGTTTACCGTCACTGCAGTCATCGCCTTTGGCAGCATGCTGGCGATGACGTTGTTACAGCCGGAGAAACCGCTGGTGGCCGAAGCGCAGACCGGCGCGGCGGATGTTTCGGCGGCATAATCTCAGGCGGCGAGATTTTCTGATTTGACGGATTGCGCCTCAGCCTGACACCCTGCCTGTCACACATCCAGCCCCTGAAAAAAAGCCGCCCTCCAGGGCGGCTTTTACCTTTTCATATCGCGGTATAGATTGACTGTTCAGGTCTGCCACGGCGATCCCAGCGGCTGGTGAATAGCCATAACAGCGCCGTCGCAAACCAGCCGATGATCCACGAGACATCATTGCCGGCAAAAATCCAGGTCAGCGAGCCATGGTGCAGCGGATTATCAATAAACGGCAGTTGTACCAGCACGCCCAGGAAATAGACGGTGATACCGGCCAGATTCCAGCGTCCATAGCGTCCATCGGGCTGCGACAGCGCCGGGACATCAACCCTGCCTTTGGTGATCAGATAGAAATCGGTCAGGCTGATCGCGCTCCAGGGCACAAAAAAAGCCAGCAGGAAGAGCAGGAAGTGAGTGAAGGATTTCAAAAACGCCGGTTCACTGAGCAGAGCAATGACGCAGGCCAGCGCCACCATCAGCACCACAAACAGAATGCGTGCGCCCCGGCTCAGCGTGGTTTGCTGCCGGAAGCCAGACACAATGGTCGTCAGTGACATAAAACTGCCGTAGGCATTCAGCGTGGTAAAGGTGATTTTCCCAAAGCAAATTGCGAAATAAATCACCATCGCCATGGTCGCCGTGCTGCCCATGCTCACGATGTAACCCACCTCATTACCTGCAAACGCACTACCGGCAATCGCCGCGACGATCACCCCCAGCGTCATTGAAGCCTGCGTGCCAAGCACAGTGCCGAAAAAGACCGCGCTGAACAGTTTCTTTGCAGAGACATCCGCCGGCAGATAGCGCGAATAGTCCGAGACATAGGGACAGAAAGCAATCTGCCATGACGAAGAAAGGGAGACCGCCAGCAGGAAATTCGCTACGGTAAAGTGCTGATTCTGCCAGACGGCGGATAAATCATGCGCAGAAAACAGCGTTATGAACAGATAAGCAAAGGCTAAAACGCCGATAACGCTCGCCACTTTCCCCAGCTGATGGATGACGCGATAGCCCAGAACCGCAATAATCACGATGAGGATGCTGAACAGGATCATTCCGGCTGAATTGCTGACATGGATAAGTTTAGCCAGCGCCTGCCCCGCTAACACTGTCCCGCTGGCTGAGAACCCTACATACATCATGCAGACCAGCACCAGCGGAATGACGGCACCAAATACGCCAAACTGCATACGACTGGTGATCATCTGTGGTAAGCCCAGGCGCGGGCCCTGAATAGCATGTAAAGACATGATCGCTGCACCCAGAATCTGCCCCACCAGTAACCCGATGAGCGACCATACAACGTCGCCACCCAGCACCACGGCCAGCGCGCCCGTGACAATGGCCGTGATTTGCAGATTGCCACCGAACCAGAGCGTGAACTGGCTGAAGGGATGACCGTGCCGTTCGCGCAATGGGATGTAATCAATGGAACGGGTTTCTGACAGGCGCTGTTTCTCTGCGCCTGAATAGTCTGCTACAGATGTTTTGACCGACATAGATTCCTCGCTGAAACAGTGAGAGACGCGTTAACTGAAAAAGTGAAGTGCCCGACCCAGGATTGAAGATACATGTCTATACAATCAGCGAGAATGTCATGGGCATGGGCAAGTTACAAGGTAACCTGTCATTGGAAAATGTGATGATACCGACAGGCTGACGATGATGATCGGGATCGCGTGGAGTGTCAGGCCTGCCAGATTAAGAGAGGGTGGAGACGTAAATCTTCTGGAGGTTAACCTTTAGCCACTACCCGCTGGCGATGACAGTCGGCCGGGTCCAGTTTTTGTTCCTTTGAGGAACAGATCTCCAGGCGCGGCAGCGGCTTTCCTTCCGCATTATCCAGCAGCACCGAGTGCGTTTCGCCCTTCTCAAACAGATGGTGTTCGTTTTCGGGGGTGATCCTGCTCGATTTCGCTGTTCAGACAGTCCACGTGATCAATCAGAGCCTGCTCGTAGCTGCCCGGCCCGGGGCGGCCAGTCGTCTGGTCGGTGCGTACATGTGCTTTTACTCGCTGGGCAGTGCGCTGGGGGCCATCGCGGCGACTCAGCTTTACGCTCACTGGGGATGGCAGGCCGTCTGTTATGGTGGGGCAGCCGTCAGCGCCTCTGCCTTTCTCTGTTGGTATGGCGCACGTCAATCATGAAATTCATACATCTGCTACTCGCCGTGCTGAATCGGTGTGCGAACCGGCTGACGTTGAGATGATTACTCCCCGTGCCGCTGACAGAACGCGTCGATGTCGCCGTGCTGAAAGTCGGGCAGATTTGCGAGCAGTTTTTCCAGTGGCCAGTTCCACCAGGCAATGCGCTGCAGGCGGGCGGCAATCGCGGGCGTAAATCGGACCCGCAACGGCCGGGCCGGAACACCGCCCACCACGGTGTAAGGCGCAACGTGTTTGGTTACGACTGCGCCCGCGGCCAGCACCGCACCATCGCCAATAGTGACGCCAGGCAGCACAATCACGCCGTGCCCGATCCAGACATTATTTCCGATGACTATCCTATCGGCACGGCGGGCTGCAAAGAAGCCCTGATCGCGCCGTGCGTCGGGATGATAATACTCCGGGCAGTAGGTAAAGCGATGCTGCGAAGCCCGATCCATAGGATGATTCGGCGCACCGATACGCACCTGATTGGCAATGGCGCAGAAACGCCCCACCTTGGTATCAGCCAGGCAGCAGTGCTCGCCGACATAGGAGAAGTCACCCAGCACGCTGTACTCCAGCGTGCTGTGCGCCAGGATCTCACACTGCTGACCCACGGTGGTTTCCCGCATCCGTACACTCTCATCAATCCAGGTGTGCGTTAATCGGGCGGGCATAACGGCGGCAATGGACATATTACTCCCGGTCAGGATAAGCAGCACCCCGGCGGCGTGCTTTTGCCGAACCACCTTACCCGCCTTTAATGACAGAGAATTGACACAGAAAAAAGGCGGAGTGGTTAGCTCCGCCTTGTTTCAAGTTCCGGTTAACCTGCGTGACCGGTCAGTTGCATAAGGGCAACGATGATCTGCAAGATGACCCGGATAAGATCCAGAATCAGCTTAGTCAGTTCCATCACTTTCCTTCTCCTTTTTCAGGAGCGCGCTGTTCGGCAACCAGGGCTTTGACTCTACCCGCCGGGCGCCTAAGCACATCTTTGTGGAGAGGGCTGAGCGGCACTCATGGTTAAAGCCACAGGCCAGCACCACCTGATGCCTGCCGGGATTTTAAAACCGTGCCCCTGGGAGCGGCCAGTCGACAATGAGGCGATGCTCAACACTCAACACATGTATAAACATACAGTATTTTGGCGAAACTTGAAATCCTTAGCCGCACATTTTACAATCTTGCTTGTGGAGAGTGCTGAGCACCTCGTTCGCAACGCGGTTACCAGCCGGGAAGCGAACAAAAAAATAAAGGATTTGGCGCGATGCCAAATCCTTTTTTTATGCCTGTTTTACGGCGATAACCCAGGCCGCGCAGAACTTACTTCGCGGCGCTGATACGCCAGATGGTGTTCCCTGCGTCGTCAGCAATCAGCACGCCGCCCTGTTTATCGCTGGCGAGACCCACCGGCAAACCACGTACCTGCTTTTCATCGTCCGTCAGGAAACCTGAAACCACCGTCTGCGGCTGACCCACCGGCTTACCGTTTTCGAACTTCACCCATACGACTTTATAGCCATTCAGCGGCGTTCGGTTCCAGCTGCCATGCTCGCTGATAAACGCACCACCACGGTACTGCGGCATATTATCACCACCGTAGAACAGCAGGCCCAGTGGCGCGACATGCGAACTCAGGGCATAATCCGGCTTGATCGCCTTCTCAACCAGGTCGGGACGCTGCGGTTCGGCACGGGTATCCACATGCTGACCAAAGTAGCTGTAGGGCCAGCCGTAGAAGCCTTTATCCTGCACCGAGGTCATGTAGTCCGGCACCAGATCGGAGCCGATTTCATCACGCTCATTGACGATCGCCCACAGCTTGCCGCTCTGCGGTTCCCACTGCAGGCCAGTCGGATTGCGCAGACCGCTGGCGTAAATACGGCTGGCACCACTGGCCGCATCCACCTCCAGCACCGCTGCCCGGCGATACTCTGCGCCAATGCCGTTTTCGGTGACGTTACTGTTGGAGCCGACGCCCACATAAAGCTTACTGCCGTCAGGGCTGGCTAAAAGGGCTTTGGTCCAGTGGTGGTTAATCGGTCCGCCCGGCAGCTCCGTTACCTCTTCAGGAGCAGTGCGAATCTCCGTGTCCCCTTCGCGATAGGGGAACTTCACCAGGCTGTCAGCATTCGCCACATAGAGCGTATTCCCAATCAACTGCATGCCAAACGGTGAGTGCAGATTCTCGATAAAACGATGCTGCTCCCATTTGCCATTGACGTTGCGCAGCAGCGTAATGCGGTTGCCGCCTGCGCCACCCTTACCTGACGCTTTCTGCACGATGCCCATAATCAGCTGCTTAGGTCGGGTCGTCGGTTTTGAGGGGCCGTTGGATTCTGCGACCAGCACATCATTGTTTGGCAGCACGTAGACCTGACGCGGATGCTGCAGATTCTCAGCAATCTTTTCAATCTTTAACCCGTCAGCCACTTTTGGCATTTCACCGGCTTTCCAGGGCGTGCCTTCCGGTACCTGCATCGGCGGCATAAAGAAGTTCTGCGCCTGCGGCAGTTCGGGATTGGGTCCGATCTGCTTTTGCGGATCGACCAGCGCACCATCATCGCAGCCTGCCAGCAATGCGGTCAGGGTCAGCGCGAGCAGCGTTTTATGCGGTATGTTCATGGTGGCTCCTCCTTAAGCGCTACGCTGACGTAACGCAAGTTGCACATTCGCCAGCAGCAGCAGCGCTACCACCAGCGTCGAGAGCGTTACGCCCAGCGGGATCACCGCGGCAGCATCACGGCTGTGAATAAACGCATTGACGATAGCGATAATGATGGCCACCAGCCAGAGCCAGAAATGGCCCTTTTCCGCGCTGTCACTGCCGCGAAACAGATAAACCAGTGCAATGAGACGTGGCACGATGGCCAGTATCAGTCCCAGCGCAATCAGCCAGCCTGCGGCATCCGTCCAGAACTGCACAAAGGTCTGCATGTAGAGAATGTCAAACAGCCAGGCCGCCACAAAGAATCCAAGCGGTACTGGCTCCAGCAGAGCATACAGCGTCACGGCAAATGCCGATCTTCCCAGGGTATTGCGCATGTTTCTCTCCATTTTTAACGTGAATGCGGACCAGGTCAGATGTCGCGCTGCTCAGAGCATCCGACCCCGCGCCTGTAAAAGATTAGTAAATCTGAAGAGAAACAGAGGGTTTATTCGGAGGGAATTGCAAATCAGGCGGATGACGTCCCTGTCATCGCCGGTCAGTCAGGGCTTATCAGCGGGTAAGGTGACCCAGTAGCCTGGCTGGTAAGGCAGCGGCAGGAACTTCTCGTGGAACGTGCGGAAGGTGGCATCCGGATCGACATCGGCAAACAGATCCGGATGCAGCCATTTCGCCAGCGCCTGGATAGCGACAAATTGATACGGGCTGTCGTAGAACTGATGCCAGATGGCGTGGACGTTGCCATTGTGTGCTACCGGCAGGGTTTTAAAGGCATCGCGCATCATCAGTGCCTTAAGACGCGCCGTCGCGTCGGTGACATTCGCGCCAGGACCGACGCCGACCCATTTGCCCACGGTGTTGTAGTTCTTCCAGTTCGCGCCGGTTACCACCACCACATCCGGCTGGCTGGCGATAATCTGCTCCGGGTTAACGGTGCCGAAGGTGCCAGGGATCAGATCTTTTGCGATGTTGCGACCCCCTGCGATCTCCACCATCTGACCAAAGTTCTCATTACCAAACGACATGCAGCATTCGTCACTGTAGCCACCTGCGCGGTCGATCATCACTTTCGGACGGTAGCCGGTAAAGTTCTTCAGGCGCGACGTCACAAGGTCAATCTGCTGCTGGCGGAAGGTAATAATCTCCTGCGCACGCGCCGGTTTGTTCACCAGTTCGCCCATGATGCGGATACTTTTCTCCGCGTTCATCATCGGCGCTTCACGGAAATCGATAAACACCACCGGCACGCCGACCGCCTGCAGTTTTTCAATCAGCTTGCCTTCATCGGTCGCCGCTTTCGATTCCAGATTCATCAGCACCAGATCGGGCTTCAGGGTCAGCGCCTGCTCGACATTGAAGGTGCCATCTTTCGCGCCGCCGAAGGTCGGTAATGTTTTAATTTCCGGATAGCGCTTTTCATAAGCCTGATAACCGTCCCAGTCCGCCTTGTGGAGATCATCACGCCAGCCAATCACCCGCCTGAACGGGGCGTCGGTGTCAAATGCGGCCAGCAGATAGATCTGACGGCCCTCACCCAGAATGATGCGCTTTGCCTCCTGCGGCACCTCGACCTGACGGCCTGCGACATCGGTAATCATTTTGGCCGAAGCTGTCCCTGCCAGCGTGAGCAGCCCCAGCGCTAAAAACCATTTTTTCATTATGAAAACCCGCACAAATGATAATGAGAATTATTAATGTAAAGCGGCGTTACTATCACCTAAAACGACGTTCAGGGGAAGTCATCCGGTTAAATGTTTTTTGCGGCGAGGTTAATGGGTTAATTGGCCAATAACAGGGCTGTTAATCAGCGAACAAGCGCAGCGTGTTGCTGCTCACAAAACAGACAGCTTTCGTGAATATGCTCACAACACCCTGGGCGGCTGCACACATATTAGCCATTAATCGTATCGATTTGGCCAATGCGTTAATGAATTGTGAACGCTAGATTAAAAATGAAACAGCGTTTTAATAATCCATTGGGAAGTCATCCACAGGAGTATAACCGTGAAGATCAGCGCCATAGATGTCACCCTCTTTACCTATCCTACCCGGCGCGTTGCCGACAGCGCCGGCCACTCCCATCCCGGCCCGGAAAATGATGCGCAGATGGCACTGTTGACCCTGACCAGCGAGGATGGCGATTGCGGCTACGCCTTTGCGCCGCCGGAAGTGGTGCGATCTCATGTCGTTAACGCCTTCTTCCGCAAGGTGCTGATCGGTCAGAACGCCTTTGACCGCGAGCGGCTGTGGCAGGATCTGGTGCACTGGCAGCGCGGCAGCGCCCATCAGCTCACCGAGCGTGCGCTCTCCGCTGTTGAGCAGGCGCTGTGGGATCTGATTGGGCGCAGGCTGAAACAGCCGGTGCACAAGCTGCTGGGCGGCTATCGCGAGAAGATCCCGGCTTACGGCAGCACCATGTGTGGCGACGAACTCAGCGGTGGGTTATCGACACCGGATGAGTACGCACAGTTCGCGGAAAAGCTGGTGGCACGCGGCTATCGGGCAATCAAGCTGCACACCTGGATGCCGCCGGTCGCCTTTGCACCCAGTCCGACCATGGACATCAAAGCCTGCGCCGCGGTGCGTGAAGCGGTTGGCCCGGATATCGCACTGATGCTGGACGGCTACCACTGGTACAGTCGCAGCGACGCGCTGACCATCGGCAAGGCGCTGGAGAAGCTTAACTTCACCTGGTTTGAAGAGCCGATGGAGGAAGAGAGCATGGCCTCTTACACCTGGCTGGCGGATAACCTCTCTATCGACGTGCTCGGCCCGGAGAGCCTGGGCGGCAAACATCACAGCCGCGCCGACTGGGTCCGTGCTGGTGCCTGCGACATTCTGCGTGCCGGGGCCAATGGCGTAGGCGGCATCTCCGCCACGATGAAAGTGGCCAGTCTGGCGGAAGCCTTCGGCATGGATTGCGAAGTTCACGGCAACGGCGCAGCCAGCCTGGCGGTCGTCGGGGCAATCCGTAACTGCCGCTGGTATGAGCGTGGCCTGCTGCATCCCTTCCTGGATTATGAGACGCCGCCTGCGTATCTCAACAGCCTGATTGATCCGATGGACGATCGGGGCTTTGTCACCCTGCCCACCCGCAGCGGGCTGGGAGAGGATATCAACTTCAGCTGGATTGAGACCCACACGCTGAACCGCTGGTAATGAAGTACGGCAAACAATAATAACCCCGTTGCCGCGCAGCCCTGATGACGCGGTAAACGGGAAAAACCTCTGACCTGCTGGACTTTACCTATGACCCTGACACAACGATGTGGCGCGTGGCTGATCACGCTGCTGGTGCTCACGGGCAGCGCGTCAATCCAGGCAAAGACCCCGGATGACCAGCTGATCGTCGGCATGAACATGAACAACCTGCTCACCCTGGATCCGGCCGCGATGACCGGCAACGAGGTGGTCGGCATTGTGGTGAATCTCTATGACGGCCTGGTGGAGCTGAATCCGCAGCAGCTCACCGAGGTGCGCCCGGCGCTGGCGGAACGCTGGTCAGTCAGTCCGGATAACCGCACCCTGACCTTTCACCTGCGCGACAACGTCAGGTTTCACTCCGGCAATCCGCTCACCAGCGCCGATGCAGTCTGGTCGATGCGCCGGGTGCTGCATCTGAATCTGGCGCAGGCGTCGGTGTGGAAGTCCTACGGTTTCAGCCGCGACAATGTGGACCAGATGGTCACCGCACCCGACGACCGCACGCTGGTGATCACCCTGCCTAAACCCAACGATCCGCAGCTGGTGATCTACTCGCTGGCGGCGCTGGGCAGCATGGTGGTGCTGGACCGTAAAACGGTGCAGCAGCATGAAGTCGATGGCGACTGGGGCAACCGCTGGCTCACCACGCATGAAGCGGGTTCCGGCCCGTTCCGACTGGATGTCTGGCAGGCAAAAGACGTGTTGCGCATGAGTCGCGCGACAGACTACTGGCGCGGTGAGGCGAAGATGTCGCGGGTGGTATTCCGCCACCTGCAGGAGTCGCAGACCCTGCGGCTGATGATGCAGAAAGGCGATCTCGATATCGCCAGCAACATGGCGATCCCCGACGTGCGCGCCCTGCGTCACGATCCCGACCTCACCCTTGATGCCGTCAGAAAAGGGACAATTTACTACCTGGCGATGAGCATGAAAGATCCGCACTTTGACAATATTAAGGTGCGTGAGGCGGTCCGCTACCTGGTCGATTATCAGGGCATCAACAAGAGCCTGATGACCGGCTACGGCGAACTGCATCAGCGCCCGATTCAGGCGGGCATGCCTGCCACGCTGCCTGACCCGGGTTACCGGCTTGATGTACCGCGCGCCCGTGCGCTGCTGGCTGAAGCCGGCTATCCGGACGGCTTCGACACCACGCTGCGGGTGCTGGCCGATCAGCCGTTCCTGAATATTGCCATCGCCATTCAGTCAACGCTGCTGCAGGGCGGCATCCGGGCAAAAATCATTACCGGCACCGGCAACCAGATTTATGGCGCGATGCGCGATCGCCAGTTCAGCCTGCTGGTCGGACGCGGCGGCAGCGGCGTCGAGCCACACCCCCACTCCAGCCTGCGCGCGCTGGTCTACAACCCGAACAATGCCGACAACGCCCGGCTGACTAACTTCCAGGGCTGGCGAACCGGTTTCTACGACGCCCAGCTCAACCGCATGATCGATCAGGCGCTGGTGGAACGTGACAAAAACCGCCAGCAGCAGGCCTATTACGCCATCCAGCAACGCTATGACCAGCTGGTGCCTGCGCTGATGCCGATTTCACAAATGCTCGACTCCGTGGTGGTCAGTAACCGTGTGCAGGCGTATCAGCCGCATCCTTCTGCAACGACCTTCCTGCGCGACGTCTGGAAAACGCCTGAAGCCCTGGCGGGAGGCACACCATGATACTGACCCTGACACGAAATCAGTGCCGCCGCATCAGCCATCGCGCGGTGCAGGTGTTAATCACGCTGTTCGGCCTGCTGCTGCTGACCTTTTTTATTGGCCGGGTGATGCCGCTGGATCCGGTGCTGGCGATAGTCGGTCCCGATGCCGACCAGGCCACTTATCAGCAGGTCTACCACCAGCTTGGCTTTGATAAACCGCTGTGGGTGCAGTTTGGCATCTATCTCAATGCGCTGCTGCATGGCGACCTGGGCCACGCGCTGCTCACCGGCCAGCCGGTCATGCATGACATCCTGCGCGTCTTTCCCGCCACGGTTGAGCTGGCCACGCTGGCAATTGTGATTGGCGCAGGGCTGGGCGTCCCGCTGGGCGTGCTGGCGGCGGCGCGGCGTAACAGCGTCATCGACTATCTGGTACGGATGCTCAGCCTGGCCGGTTATTCCACGCCGATCTTCTGGGTTGGCATGATGGGATTGCTGCTGTTCTATGCCCATCTCGGCTGGGTCGGCGGTGCAGGACGAGTGGACTTCAGCCTGGATGGCATCGTGCCGCGCCGCACTGGTTTTATGCTGATTGACGCCCTGCTGGCGGATAACGGTCAGGTGTTCCGGAATGCGCTGAATCATCTGGTGCTGCCCGCCTCACTGCTCGGCTTTCACTCCATGGCTTACATCAGCCGGATGACGCGCAGTTTTATGCTCGCGCAGTTGTCGCAGGAGTTCATTCTGACCGCGCGGGTCAAAGGCCTGACCGAATGGCAGGTGATCTGGCAGCACGCGTTTCGCAATATCCTGGTTCAGCTGCTGACCGTGGTGGCGCTGGCCTATGGTTCGCTGCTGGAGGGTGCCGTGCTGATTGAAACGGTCTTCTCCTGGCCCGGTTTCGGCTCTTATCTCACGGGCAGCCTGATGCTGGGCGATATGAATGCGGTAATGGGCTGCGTGCTGGTGGTGGGTCTGATTTTTGTGCTGCTTAACCTGATCTCCGACCTGCTCTACCAGGTCTTCGATCCGAGGACCAAAGTATGACTATCTCGTTTGATGCTGCGTCTGTCAGTCCTTCCCGCGAGCGGCTGGCGCGCTGTCGGCGATTTGCTGCCCGCTGCGGGTCTTTCCTCTGGCGCATGGCCTGTAATCCCCTGACCGCCATCGGCGGTGGCATTGTGCTGCTGCTCTGTATCGTGGCGCTGTTTGCCCCCTGGATCGCACCGTATCATCCGCTGATTCAGGATCTGAACAACGCCCTGACGCCGCCCGGTGCGGCCCACTGGTTCGGCACTGATGAGTTTGGCCGGGATATATTCAGCCGTCTGGTGTGGGGTGCGCGCATCACGCTCTACATCGTGCTGCTGGTCTCAGTGACCGTCGGACCGCTGGGCCTGCTGCTGGGCGTTACCGCGGGTTACTTTGGCGGCAAAGTCGATAGCGTGCTGATGCGCGTCACCGATATCTTCATCTCCTTTCCCAGCCTGGTGCTGGCGCTGGCATTTGTGGCGGCGCTGGGTCCGGGTCTGGAGCATGTGGTGATCGCCATTACCCTTACCGCCTGGCCACCGATTGCCCGTCTGGCGCGCGCCGAAACGCTGTCGCTGCGTCAGGCGGACTTTATTTCGGCGGTGCGCTTACAGGGTGCGTCGCCGCTGCGGGTACTGTGGAAACATATTATTCCGCTCTGCCTGCCGTCGGTGATTATCCGCATCACCATGAATATGGCGGGCATTATCCTTACCGCCGCCGGGCTGGGCTTTCTCGGACTGGGCGCGCAGCCGCCAGATCCGGAATGGGGCGCGATGATCGCCAGCGGCCGTACCTACATGCTGGAGTGCTGGTGGGTGGTTACCGTGCCCGGTCTGGCGATCCTGATTAACAGCCTGGCATTTAACTTCTTAGGAGATGGCCTACGTGACCTGCTCGATCCCCGCAGTGAGTAACGCCTCGCCGTTGCTCGACGTGCGCGATTTGCACGTGAACTTTGTTAACGGACGCCAGATCACCCCGGCGGTGCGCGGCGTCTCCTTTCAGCTCGGTCAGGAGAAGCTGGCGATTGTCGGCGAGTCCGGCTCCGGTAAATCGACCGTGGGCCGCGCCCTGCTGCAGCTGCATCCGGCCAGGGCGCGCATCGAGGCGAGCCGGATGCAGTTTGGTGATATCGACCTGCTGCACGCCAGCCCGGCGCAGATGCGCGCCATTCGCGGCAAACGCATCTCCATGATTATGCAGGACCCGAAATATTCCCTGAACCCGGTGATTCGGGTGGGCGAGCAGATTGCCGAAGCCTGGCGCAGTCATCATCGCGGCCAGAAAGCGGCGGCCCGTCAGCGGGCGCTGGCGATGCTGGAAGAGGTGCAGATCCGCGATCCTGAGCGGGTATATCAGCTCTATCCTCATGAGATTTCCGGCGGTCAGGGGCAGCGGGTGATGATCGCCATGATGCTGATCACCGAGCCGGAACTGGTGATTGCCGATGAGCCGACCTCTGCGCTGGATGTCTCGGTGCGCCTGCAGGTGCTGGCGCTGCTGGACGATCTGGTGAAGGCGCGCGGGCTGGGGCTGATTTTTATCAGCCACGACATCAGTCTGGTGCGCAGCTTCTGCGATCGGGTGCTGGTGATGTATGCCGGACGCGTGGTGGAGTCGCTGGCCGCCCGTGAACTCGATCGCGCGCAGCATCCCTATACGCAGGGATTACTGGCGGCACTGCCCGACCTTGATCACCGGCGTACGCGCCTGCCGGTATTACAACGTCATGCCAGCTGGTTGACGGACTAAGGAGTTCGCGATGATTAACGTGAAAAATCTCAGCCTGAGTTTTGGTGATGACGATCGCCGGAGTCAGGTGTTGTTCGACGTCAATCTGCAGGTGAAACCGGGTGAAATTTTCGGGCTGGTGGGCGAGTCGGGATCGGGCAAAACTACGGTACTAAAGTGCCTGGCGGGATTATTTACTCACTGGCAGGGTGAGCTGAGCATTAATGACCAGCCACTGACGCACCGCATCGATCGGGCACGCTGTCGTCAGGTGCAGATGGTGTTTCAGGACCCTTATGGTTCGCTGCATCCGCGTCACACGCTGGGTGACATCCTGGAAGAGCCGTTGCAGATTCAGGGTATCGGGCAGCGCCAGCAGCGGGTGGTGGCGATGCTGGATAAGGTCGGGCTAAATCGCGCCTGGCAGACGCGCTATCCGCACCAGCTTTCGGGAGGCCAGCGTCAGCGCGTGGCGATTGCCAGGGCGCTGATTTTAGAGCCGCGCGTACTGCTGCTGGATGAGCCGACTTCTGCACTGGATGTTTCGGTGCAGGCGGAGATCCTGAATCTGCTCAGCGATCTGCAGCAGCAGGAGAACCTGACCTATCTGATGGTAACGCACGATCTGGGCGTGGTGGCGCATCTCTGCCATCGCGTGGCGGTCATGCAACAGGGTAAGGTGCTGGAGACGCTGGATGTGCCGACGCTGGTGGCCGATCGCGCCGCGATGCCCTATACGCGGATGCTGGTAGAGGCGAGTCGCCACAAACCTCCGGCACTTGCGCAGCAGAGCTGAAGAGTAATGGTCGCAGAGAGAAGATAAAAAAGGCCGGTCAGACCGGCCTCGTGAAATCGGATGGCTTAGTGCGTCAGCTGACGCACAAAAGCAACGATCTCCTGATTTTTACCATGCTCAAAAAGGCACTGCTGGAAACGCGGGCCGCTGACAGCGGTACGTACCAGTTCAGGATCGATGGCGCGCAGGGTGTCGAGATAGTTATCTTTGATCACCGCAGCCTTAACCTGATTCAGCAGACCGGCATTGCGTACCTGCGGCTCTTTACGCTCTGGCGGATAGCCATTGCCCTTCTCACCGGTGAACGCCTTTTCAAAGATAAAGCGCAGATTCAGTTCTGCGCCCCAGCCAAATCCTTTGGCAAACGGCAGCGCCAGTGCGTTACCGTTGTTAATCTGGGCAAACAGGTAGGCATCCGCCGGATCGATACAGTAGCCGCAGTTGACGCCCGGATGGATGTTAAGCGACATCAGCGCGCCCTGCCCGGTACCGCAGCCCGCGACCACGAAATCCACTGCCTGGCTGTTGAGCAGTATGCTGGCCTGAATACCGAGGTGAATGTAGGTCAGATGGTGATCCTGCTCATCGCTCATCCCGACGTTGAAGACCTGATGGCCCAGCGGCTGTGCGACGCCTTCCAGTTCTTTCAGCACGGTAACGTTTTTAGCGGCCTGGCTGTTTTCCATCATTAATGCGATTTTCATGATCTACCCTTATAAATTAATTGAAACACCGTTTCATTTTAATGAAAAAGCACTAAAGTGCATGGGCTAATTCACCTGCGCGCTGTGAGAGCCATCACAAAACGGCCATTGCAGTGCCTGTTACCGCATGAGGGTTCCGATGTTTATTTATCATAAAGACCAGCCACTGGACGATCTGGGTGGTGGCGTGACCCGCCGCGTGCTGGCGCATGGGGGCACAATGATGGCAGTTGAAGTCCGTTTTGAAAAAGGGGCGACTGGCCCGCTGCATCACCATCCCCATGAGCAGCTGACCTATGTACTGAGCGGACGCTTTGCTTTCACCATTGAGGGTGAAACGCGGGAAGTGGGTCCGGGGGATACACTCTACAAAGCTCCTGATGTGGTTCATGGTTGCGTTTGTCTGGAGGCGGGTGTGCTGCTGGATACCTTTACGCCGCAACGCGAAGATTTTCTCGCCGCTAAATAACTCATGCGGCCCGATGGGCCGCTTGTCTGACTGACCTGTGCTGTGTCTTTGACCTGCCCGCCGGATTTGACTTAAAACCGGTGCAATTTCTCTGACATTCCCTTCACTGCTAACTGAATGATTAGCCGGTACTTCCTCTGGAACCGCGCTACGCTTAGCGCCGGCTTAAAAATCATTCAGGCAGATTTCTGTACAAAAACCGGATCGTTGTATAAGTTTAATAACCACACCAGTCCATTTTTTAACCCGAAACAGGACGATAATATGCCAATGCAAAACACGCTGACCCTGCCGGTGAACCCTACCATCCCGGTCAAAAATGAGTTCACATCATCCTTTGCCGCTTCTGAGCAGGACAAACTCAATTTTCTGATTGAGGAGTTACTGGAAGCAGGTAAAGAAAAAAGCTGCATGGAACTGCTGCGTCATCTGGCTTCCGCGGACAGCGCCGAAGAAGAAGCGTGCTGTCGCGAACTGCTGACGTTGCTGATGGCGCAAAAATGATGGCTGTGGCTGGCTGTATAGCGCAGATTCACTACGCTTCGGGACCTCAATCGATATTTTGCACATTCGCCTGACCGCACTTCGCCGTTCAGGCGTATTTATGTTCATCTAAAAATTACCTGCTGTTCCCAACACCCAATTGCCTGTAGCAACGGATGCTGATCCGGGTGGTCAATGCAGGTTTGCTTACAATCCCCCATCCTCTCATTGCTTATCCCTCCACGCTTTTGTTAGCCTGAATCGCACATCGACGAGACGTGGCTTACTCCGGCCGCACGGTTTATTACCCGTCTGTTAAAGGAGTGACATGTTCATGACCTCTGCACCTGCCACACTGCATCTGCTGTGTGGAAAAATGGCTTCGGGGAAATCGACGCTGGCGGCTCAGCTGGGTACGTTGCCCGGTTACGTCGTCATCAGTGAGGATCAGTGGCTGGCCGCGCTCTACCAGGACGAGATGCATTCAGTGGCCGATTACGTGCGCGTTGCGACAAAACTCAGGAAGGCGATAACGCCCCATCTGGTAGCGCTGCTTAAGGCAGGGGTATCGGTGGTGCTCGATTTCCCGGCCAACACCCGAGCCAATCGTGACTGGCTGCGCTCGGTGATAGAGGCGTCTTCTGCTGATCATCGCCTGCATTATCTGGACGTGCCAGACGCGCTGTGTAAATCGCGTCTGCACGCCCGTAATCAGGGTGGCGAACACGCCTTTGCTGCAACGGACGAGCAGTTCGCGCTGATTACCCGCTATTTTGAACCGCCACACGAGGCAGAAGGTTTTAACCTGGTGCGCCACGGTTGACGTCTTCTGATATCAGGTGAGTTCAAGAGCGGCCAGCACGTCAGCAATCGCCCGACAGTCGGCAGCGGAAAGCGGCAACAGCGGACGTGGCAGGCAGTCTCGTTCGGTCAGCCCCAGCAGCCCTGCCGCAGCGCTGATTACCCGGAAACTCCCGCCGTGCTGGCGGAACAGTGCCCACAACGGCTGAAGACGATCGGACTGTGCTCTGACGCTTGCATAATTGCCTGCGGTTGCCGCCTCGGTCATCGCTTTTGCCACGCGCGGAAACAGCCCGCCGCACACCGAATACCAGCCATCGCAGCCCGCAATCAACCCGTTGCCAGCAGAGGCATCACCGCTAACACCAATCGACACGGAAGCAGGCAGCGTGCCGCGCAGTTGCATGAGGCGATCATTCGCCGCGGATTGCTCCGCCGGTACACCCGGAATTTTCACTGAACCCACACCAGGCAGTTCAGCGATGCGGCCCAGCAGCGCATCCGAAAACGTAAAATGGGTGCTGCCCGGATTGTCATAAATGCAGATCGGCACCGAGGCGTGACGCGTCACGGTCTCATAAAGCGTGAACACTTCCTCCTCTTTCAATGCCTGATAACCCAGCGGCGGCAGCAGTAACGCGGCGGCACCCGCCTGCTGCGCATCTTCCGCCAGCGCCAGCACCTCATCGGTGCTCACCGCACCCACGCAGATCATCACCGGAATCGAATCTGCATGTTCCACTGCCAGCGTTGCGATGCGCCTGCGCTGCGTGCGGGTCAGATACGCATAGCTGCCGGTTGATCCCAGCACGCCAAGGGAGTCGACCTTTGCCTCCGTCAGCCTGCTCAGCAGCCGCAGAAAGGCCGCTTCATCGGGTTTACCCTCTGCAAAGGGAGTAAGGGGAAAGGCACTGAGTCCTGCAAACATGGTCTGCTCCTGTTTATCGAGGGTGACGGGTACTAAGAACCGGAGCCTGAGAGTGATTTCCGACTGCTCCAGCCCGTAACACGCTTATGAATTCTGTCACAATTCCGCAAACTCGTCTCAGACCTGCCAACACATTCAAAAAATCGACTGTTAGTTTAACCTTTTGAATCAAAGAGGTTTTAAATGATAACACCAGGCAATCATGCGGAACACACATTAATCATTGTCCTTTTTGCACTTATTTAGCGCCGGGCGCTGATCCACTCTTCAGTCACAGGCGCGGCAAAAAGCGTCATACCTTACTGGAGTTACTGATGCAGACAACCTCACCCATGACTCACCGCGCCAGGATTGGCGCTATATTTCGTGTTACCTCCGGCAATTTTCTCGAACAGTTCGATTTCTTCCTGTTCGGTTTTTATGCCACCTATATCGCCCATACCTTCTTCCCGGCCAGCAGTGAGTTTGCCTCACTGATGATGACCTTTGCCGTCTTTGGTGCAGGCTTCCTGATGCGCCCCATTGGCGCAGTGGTGCTGGGGGCGTACATCGATAAGGTCGGCCGTCGTAAGGGGCTGATCGTCACGCTCTCCATCATGGCGGCGGGCACCTTTATGATCGTGCTCATCCCCTCTTACCAGAGCATTGGCCTGTGGGCACCGCTGCTGGTGCTGATCGGCAGACTGCTACAGGGTTTCTCCGCCGGTGCAGAGCTGGGCGGCGTGTCGGTTTATCTGGCCGAGATCGCGACGCCGGGCCGCAAAGGCTTTTACACCAGCTGGCAGTCGGGCAGTCAGCAGGTCGCGATTATGGTGGCGGCGGCGATGGGCTTTATCCTTAACGCCGTGCTGGAAGAAAGTGCTATCCGCGAATGGGGCTGGCGCATTCCGTTCCTGTTTGGCTGCCTGATTGTGCCGTTTATCTTCGTGCTGCGTCGCAAGCTGGAAGAGACGCAGGAGTTCAGCAGTCGTCGCAGTCATCCTGATGTGAAACAGGTGTTCCGCATTCTGCTCAGTAACTGGCAGGTGGTGATTGCCGGGATGCTGATGGTCGCGATGACCACCACGGCGTTTTACCTGATTACGGTTTACGCGCCGACCTTTGGCAAGAAAGTCCTGCTGCTGAGCGCCTCGGACAGCCTGCTGGTGACGCTGCTGGTGGCGGTGTCGAACTTCATCTGGCTGCCGATTGGCGGCGCGATCTCCGACCGTTTTGGCCGCAAACCTGTCCTGGTTGCCATGACCCTGCTGGCGATCGCTACCAGCTATCCAGCCCTGAGCATGCTGGCAGCGGCACCGGGCTTTTCCATGATGCTGGGCGTGCTGCTGTGGCTTTCAATGATTTATGGCCTCTACAACGGCGCGATGATCCCGGCACTGACCGAAATCATGCCAGGGGAAGTCCGTGTGGCGGGATTCTCGCTAGCCTATAGCCTGGCAACGGCGGTGTTTGGTGGCTTTACCCCGGTGATGTCGACTGGCCTGATCGAGCTGACCGGCGACAAAGCTTCGCCAGGTTACTGGATGAGTTTCGCGGCTCTCTGCGCACTGGGCGCAACACTGTATCTCTATCGCCGCACCCGCAGTGCCGTATCACCTGTCCATAAAACCGTTAGCTGAGGAATTGAAGATGAAACTGAAAACGATGTCGCTGTACGCTGCCCTGCTGTTCAGTGTGGCGGGCAGTGCCACGGCGCAGGCAAAAGAGCTGACGGTAATGATCTCGGGCGGATTTAAAGCGGCATGGGATACGCTCTCGCCCCGCTTCGCCCAGCGTGAAGGGATCACCATTAACACGGTGGCCGGTCCGTCGATGGGCAAGACGCCACAGGCGATTCCGGCGCGGCTGGCGCGTGGTGAACCGGCTGATGTGGTGATTATGGTGGGCGATGCGTTAAGCGATCTGCAAAAAAAGGGCGCAACGCTGCCGGGTTCACGGGTTGAGCTGGCGGACTCGCGCATCGGTGCAGTGATTAAACAGGGTGCCACACCGGTTAAAATCGGCAGCGAAATCGAGCTGCGTACTGCCCTGCTGAACGCCTCTTCCATCGCCTACTCTGACAGCGCCAGCGGCAAATATGTCAGCAGCCAGCTCTTCAGCCGACTGGGCATTGAGGATCAGGTGAAAGCGAAGGCGGTCAAAGTTGAGCGCATCCCGGTGGCCTCTGAGGTCGCGGCCGGTAACTACGCCATCGGCTTTCAGCAGGTCAGTGAGCTGCTGCCGGTATCGGGCGTTACTTTTATTGGCGAACTGCCGGACAAGCTGCAATACACTACCCGCTTTGCCGGTGCCGTAGTACGCAGCTCAGCGCAGCCCGACGAGTCGGCGAAGCTGCTGCACTGGCTCGCCTCGCCTGAGGCACAGCAGGCAGTACACGCCAGCGGCCTGCACAGCGTGAAGGCGTCAAAACCGGCTAAAGTCGCTGATACTGTTCAATAATCAGATTTTCCAGTTCGCTGGCGATATGCGAGAGCATCCGGCCATTTTTACGCAACAGGCCTACAGTGCGCTTCACCTGCGGATCGGTTAACGGCACCGCCATCAGCAGAGCGTGATCGTAGCCGGGCATCGACATGGCGGGGACGGCAGCAATGCCAAGCCCCGCCTCAACCATCCCCAGCATGGTAGTCACGTGCCGGGTTTCACAGACACAGGGCTTCTCCGGCATGATCGCCTGCAACGCCTGGTCCAGCAGGTTGCGATTGCCGGAAGTCTTATCGAGTCCGACCCACTCATACTGATAAAACGCCTGCCAGCTCAGACTCTTTTTGCCTGCTATCGGATGGTCACGCCGACAGGCCGCCACATATGGGTCGTCCATCAGCGGCTGGAAGTGCACATCCGGCTGCGAGCGGCTGGAAAAACTGATGCCGAAGTCGGCCTGCCCGCCAATAACCGCGTCATAGACGTTGGCCGCGCTGCTATCAATCAGCTTCACCCGCACCTTTGGATAGCGCGCCTGAAACAGCCGGATGATGCTGGGCATAAAGTAGTAGGCGGCTGACGGCACACAGGCCACAGTAATCAGGCCGGTGCGGGCTAAGCTTATTTCACTCAGATCGGCCATCACCTCTTCAAAATCGGCCAGCAGCTTCTCCGAACGCTGAGCAAACGCATGCCCTTTCAGCGTCAGCGTGACGCGGCGCGTGGTCCGCTCAAACAGTTTGATTCCCAGCGTGGTTTCAAGCTTGTCGATGCGGCGGCTCAGCGCCGATTGCGAAAGGCAGATCGATTCCGCCGCCAGACGAAAATTGCCAAACTCCACCAGCGCGCGAAACGCGTAGAGGTCATTGAGATCGAAATTAACCGGCATAAGTCCTTCTATCCGTGGTCTGTCAGTGCTGGCGATTAACATTGAGGAAACGTAACAATAACATCATTGCTCTCACTGACCTCATTGCCGCCTGCAGCTGAAGGTAAAACCTTAATGGGACGGCTCCACCTTATGCAGGAATCGACCCGGATAATCGGGTTGGATGGCGTGCTGGCTGCTGTAGCGGCCAAACAGCTTATAGCGGTTTAAGGCGATGCGATCGTAGGCAAAATTACCGATCGCGTCGGGAAAGTGGCGCAGCACTGCCAGCCCGCGCCACGGGGCAGGCAGATGCTGCATCACGCGGAACACCGCCTGCGCCCGCAGCCAGTGCTGATTACCATCAATGTAGACAATGGTGCTGATGTTCTCTTCCGGCATCCCGGCCCAGCGCAACAGTGCTTTGCCCTGCTCGCTCTGCACCGAGGCAAAACGGACCTGCCGCGCCAGATGGTGACGCAGCAGAAACTGAACCCAGCCGTTACACAGCTTACAGACGCCGTCATAGAGTACGGCGCTTTCACCGGTTTGCAGATACGGGGGTGATGACATCCTGCAACTCCTCACTCTTCTGATGATGAGCTGAAGTGTAGCGGGTTCTGGTCAGTTGCTGTTGCAGCCAGTGGATAATGGCCGCGTGATCCTGAGCGCAGGCATCCACTTCACACACCGGACCCAGCGCCATCGGCCTGGCCTGTTGCGCCAGCTGGCGCAACTCCGGCAGATACTCAGCCCCCGGATGGCCCGGCAGCCGCTGCGACAGCCGCGCCTGATAGCGCGCCACCGCCACCTCCGGCGCAATCTTCAGCCACAGTTCCAGCACCTCTTCGACGCCAGCCTGTTGCAGTCCCTGCTCCAGCAGCGTGCGCGGCTGAAACCCAAACCAGGCATCAATCAGCCAGACCTGACTGGCGGATGCCTGTTCGACGATGTTCCAGATCGCCTGATAAGCCGCGCAGCCCAGTTGCCGGTTACGCGAGCGATCGACCGGCGCAAAAGCCTGCATAAACGGCTCTTTCAGCCTGTCGAGGGTCAGCACCGGCCAGCCAAAGTATTGTGACAGCGCGTGCGTCAGGGTGCTTTTACCTGAGGCGGGGATGCCGTTAACCAGCACCACACGTTTGGGGGGAATGTTTTGCGTCATAGAATGTCGATAACCTCCGCCACACTGCTGGCCTGACGTAGCCGGACCAGCGTCTCCTCATCCTCCAGCAGCGACACAATCGCGCGGATCCCCTCTTCAATATGCGCGTTGCTGTCGCGTGCGCCAAACATAATCACAATGTCCGCCTTATCGCTGCCCTCAAATGAGATCGGCTCATTCAGCAGGATCAGACTGAAACAGTCGCGGATCACCCCCGCTTCCGGTCGCGCATGGGGAATGGCGATCCCCTCCTCAAACACATAATAAGCGCCGTGAGCCAGCGTATTGGCGATCACGGCATCAGGATAGGTGGCATCAAGATAACCGCCGCTGACCAGCGGTTCGGCGGCCAGCGCGATAACCTGACGCCAGTCCGTGGCATCGATGCCAATCTGAATGGCGTTGGCCTCCTGCAATAACTGCTTTATCGTCATCAGCTCTCCTTAAATCGACTGGCGAACCACATTGCGTAATTCATCGATTTTGACAAACAGCGCATCAATTTCATTGCGGTAGCGACGGCTTTTCGCAAACAGGCTTAATGCCCGGTTATATTCCAGCATTAATTGTTTTTGCGTTTCGCCATCACGCGGATTCATTGCCAGCTGCTGCTCCAGTTGCGTTATTTTCTCGCGACTTAATTCCGCCAGATGATCCTGCTGCTGCTCGCTGAGTGGTTCCACAGCCGGAGACTTTTTGAGAAATCCAAACATAGGCTCTCCTGCCCCATATAATATTGGGGTAGCTAATCTAAACAGTGAATAAAAGATCGTTAACGCATTAACCCGGTGATGGCGGCACGGGTAATTACCGGAATAACTGCATTTTCTCTACCAGCACATTCGTCACCGCATCATTAGCCGGTACCAGGAAATTACGTACGCTGTCATTAACTTTGCCTTTTTCGAAGGTCGATTTGCACTGCGCCACCCACTGCACATTCATTTCGGTGCCGACATTCACCTTCTCAATTCCGCTGCTGACCGCCAGCCGCATATCCTCATCGCTGACGCCAGTACCGCCGTGCAGCACCAGGGGCGTATGGGTTGCCGCCGTAATATCTGCCAGCCGCTGATGCTGAATATGCGCTTTACCGGTGTAAAGCCCGTGCACGGTGCCGATGGAGATCGCCAGCATATCGACGCCGGTCTCTTCAACGAAGCGGCGAGCATCTTCCACCGGCGTGAACGCTATCGCCTCCATCTCTACGCATTGACCATCTTCCGACCCGCCGATGGCACCCAGCTCCGCTTCTACCGAGACATTGTGTGGCCGCGCCATATCAATCACACGACGGGTATTCGCAATATTCTCATCAATGGGCAGATGTGAGCCGTCGTACATGACAGAACTGAATCCGGCATCAATCGCCGTCTGAATCGCCGCTAAATCGGAACAGTGATCGAGATGCAGGCAGGTCGGCACATTCGTACTCTCTGATAGCGATTTAATCGCATCGACCAGCAGTTTATGGCCGAGATATTTCGCCGTGCCGGTGGAGATTTGAATCATTAACGGGCTGTTGGTTTTCTCTGCCGCTTTAAAATAGGCGGGCAGCATCTCCAGACAGTGGAGATTAAACGAACCGACCGCTTTAAAGTCACGCTGTTTGGCCAGCTGTAACAGATCGGCGAAGTTATAAAGTTTCATGAATTTTTTCCTCCTGAGGTTTGGTCGATTTGCCATTAACAAACCAGGCAAGCGCGGTAATAAAGGCGATAAACAGGGCGACAAACAGCCAGTTATTCTGGAAGGCATGACCAAGCACCAGGCCGGTACTGATCACGTCGGAGTCACTGAAGGTGACGCCGGTGAAGCCGTAGCTCTCCAGCATCGGCACCAGGATGGCGGGCAGAATGGTGATAAAGAGACCGTGGACGAAGCCGCCGATCATCGCGCCGCGCCGCCCGCCCATGGCATTACCAAATACTCCGGCGGTGCCACCGGCAAAGAAGTTGGTCAGCAGGCCAGGCAGGATCATCGCCAGACCAAACATCGGGAAGACCAGCATGCCGACGATGGAGCCAAGGGTGGTGGCAAGGAAGCCGACAATCACCGCATTCGGGGCGTACGGAAACATCACCGGGCAGTCCAGCGCCGGTTTCGCATCTGGCACCACGCGCATCGCGATACCCCGGAAGGCAGGCACCAGTTCGTTCAGCAGCAGGCGGACGCCGCTGTAGAGCACGAAGACCCCGGCCACGAACTGAATCGACTGCATAAAGGCGTACATCAGGTAGTTCATGCCGTTGCTGTACTGGGCAATGAAGGCCGGACCGGCTGCCACGGCGGGGATCAGGTACATTGGCACCATCACCAGCGCCATCGACAGATAGGTATCCTGCAGAAACTTAAAGTTATCGGGCAGCTTCAGGTCTTCGGTGGAACGCGATCCTTTGCCAACCACTTTGGCGACCGCCGCCGTGACCAGATAACCGATGGTGCAGAAATGACCCAGTGCCACGTCGTCCGAGTCGGTGATGCGCCGCACCACTGGCTGCGCCAGCGCGGGCATCACGACCGCCATAATCCCGCCAAAGATGCCGCCGGTCAGAATCAGCGGCAGGCCGGTCAGCCCCGCTTTATAGCCGATCACCGCGCCAATGGTCGCCATCCACAGCAACGCCTGGCCGGTCAGGAAGATGTACTTAAACGGCGTCAGTCGGGCGATGATGATGTTGACGATAAAGATCACCAGCAGTGTCAGCGCCACTTCCGACCCCAGCTCACGGTTAGCCAGCCCGGCAATGGCGGCCACATCGGTGATATAGCCGCGCATGCCAAAGCCATGGGTGAAAATAGTATTGAGGAACGTCAGGGTGCCCACAATAATATTGATACCCGCCATCATAATTAAAAAGCCGAGCAGGGTTTTAAAGGTGCCTTCCACCACCTTGCCTGCCGATTTTTTTTGCAGCAGCAGACCAATCAGGGCAATAAAGGCGATCAGAATCGACGCCTGCCCCAGCAGATCTTTTACCAGGAAGTCGATCACACTATTCATGGGCGGCGACCTTCTGGTTGCGTTCTTTTAAAAAGGCCAGGATCTTCTGCTCTATTTCCGCTTTATCGGTCAGCCGGTTAAGAATAATGACCCGTTTAATCTGCTCCGGACTGGCGTCGGCGTTTAAAACATCGGCAAAGGCTTTTTGCGTCAGGATCATATCTGACTTAAAGGCATTCGCTTCTGAAATGGTGGTGTGATCGATATCAGCCTCAATTTCCAGCTTTTTTAATACTGCTTTTGCGCTCATCTCAATTGCAAAACTGGAACCTAATCCACAACCACAGACACAGAGTATTTTCAGCATGGTTTTTTCCTCACACTATATTGAGTTGCTTAGCGAGTTTGTAATGGTGCCCGTCAATATCGACCAGGCGTTTTTGCATGCTTATTAAATCAATCGGGATCGGTTTATTGCTGCCATTAATAATGACCGCTTTATTCCGCATACCTGACTGAATACAACGCACCACTTCACTGGCTATAATGGTGCCCTGAAAGATCTCTTCGCAGGTCGGATCACCATTGCGCAGCCCGTAACCCAGAATGGTCTTACGGATGCGCACGCCAATAAGCGGTTCAAGCTGTTTGATTAAGGTGTCGATCGCCCCCTGAAAACCGGGCGAGTATTCGCGGGTGTAGCCTTCTGAACAGAGGATGACCACGCTGTTCTGCTCTGCCAGCCGCCGGGTGATGCGCTGCGCCAGTTGTGGCAGCGGGATCTGGCACTCGGGGATCAGCGCAATATCCGCGTTAGATTTAATCGCGGACTGCAGGGTCAATTCACCGCAATAGCCGCCGAGTAATTCCAGCATAAAAACCCGGCCCGGTAAGGCGCGGCCGGTATTACGCAGTTTCGCGACCTCTTTTAATACCTGCTCGCAGGCGGTAGAAAATCCCAGCGTGTAATCACTGCCGAAGACATCATTATCGATGGTCATACCGACGCCAAAACAATTCACACCATATGCCGACAGGGTATGAAGAAATTGCAGCGACCCGTCCCCCCCCGCCATAATTACTATATCAATACGGGCACTTTTCAGCTGGCGTGCAATTAACTCATATTCGCTGCGCACCAGTTTCTTTTCAGTGCGTCCCGATTGCATAACCGGAATAGAGGCGATGGAAAAGTCGAGCAGATCGCGCTGGCTGATCTCACGATGATTATTTTCCAGCAGGCCGGGAATACCGCCGTCAAATATCACCATCTCAGCCTGCGCCATACGCCCAATCTGAAAGACAAAATTATTAATGCCGGTCACGTCACCGCCACTGATCACCATTCCAATTCGCATTTCCCTCACCTCGCTGGCTTACTCTGCTGAGGGCCATTCTTCCGGTTCGCGGGGTTGCTATTTGCAGAGGAGATCACAGTTACGCGCGGTATTTTTCAGACGGGGATATTGACAGTGCTCTTAACATCGCTTTATTTGTGATATGACTCACACTATTCCAACTTATTGTGCTTAAGGCGAATCGATATAAATCATTGGGTTAGCGGCTGGCGCGGGTGAACCTGTCAGAAAGCCGGAGGGGGTAAAATCGGTCATCCAGGTGGCGTTGCAGATTTGTGACTTTCACCTCATTTTTCCTGGTTTCACAGAGCAGAAACCGCAACTAAGGTGCAGAAAGAAAATCTGCAGTCAGATGTTAAGCAGATTTATTATCTCTGTTGCGAACGAGTAGCATTCTTCGGTATAACCTTCACTGCAGACAAAAACGCAGCCCGACGATAATGATTTTTAAGGAAAATTCTCCACGCTCTTCTGAAAGGGTGACTTTTTCTTCTGCGTTCGACGCTGCTATTCCGCACGGCAAGACCGACGTTCACCGTGACGACAAACCGGTTTCCTATGACACCATTTGACCAGGATAAGACGCATGGAAATAGCTATCCGTACCCCTCTCATTCACTCCCTGCCACTGAGTCAGCTCAGCGGCAGCAACGTCTGGCTGAAAATGGAATCAGCGCAGCCAACCGGATCGTTTAAGCTCAGAAGCGCAGGCCATATCTGTCAACACTATGCTGCACAGGGCGCTAAGGCGTTTGTCAGCTCCTCCGGCGGCAATGCGGGTATTGCCGTGGCGCACAGCGGCCGCAGACTGGGGCTACCGGTCACGGTGGTGGTGCCTGAAACCACCTCCGCGCGCGCCAGACAGCTTATCGAACAGGAAGGTGCGAGGCTGATCGTACACGGCAATGTCTGGAGTGAGGCCAATGCGTACGCGTTATCGCTGGCGTCGCACGAACATATCTACATCCATCCCTTTGACAATCCGCTGCTGTGGGACGGCATCAGCACGCTGATAGATGAAGTAATCAGTGAGGGGTTGCGGCCGGATGCGATAATCCTCTCCGTGGGCGGCGGCAGTCTGCTCTCCGGTATTGTCCAGGGTCTGAAAAGGCATCAGCTCAGCCATATCCCGATTTATGCGGTTGAAACTGAGGGAACCGCGTCGCTTAACGCCGCACTGGAAGCCGGTGAGCGGGTCACGCTGGACCGGGTCAGCGGTATCGCCACCACGCTGGCAGCCAGTCAGGTGTGTGAAAATGCGTTTAACGTGGCACGTCGGGCAGATGTCAGGGGAAAGGTTGTGAGCGATGATGAAGCTGTGAATGCCTGTCGCCGCTTCCTGGACGATCATCGTGTTCTGACAGAGCCAGCCTGTGGCGTCTCATTATCGATGCTGTATGACGGGAAAATCGGCTTTAAACCGGATGATAACGTGCTGGTTATCGTCTGTGGGGGGGCTTCAGTTACCCTGGCGAGTCTGCAAGGCTGAGGAATTAAAGGGAAAAGCGATGGCGCAGCCAGAGGGGCTGCGCCAGCCGTTTGTTACTTCGCGTAAGCTTCAGTAGACAGCGTCAGCGTAACGTCGTCGCTGACTGCCGGGACATATTTGTCCAGCTTGAAGTCAGAACGCTTGATGGTGCCGGTGGCGTCAAAACCAATCGCCTGCTTCTTGACCATCGGATGCTCGCCCTGCTTGTTCAGCGTCGCGTGCAGCGTCACTGGCTTAGTGATGCCTTTCAGGGTCAGGTTACCTTCAACGTCAAACTTGTTGTCGCCCTTCGCAACCACTTTGGTGCTGTGGAAGGTCGCAGTCGGGTATTTGGCGGTATCGAAGTATTCAGCACCTTTGAACTCTTTGGTCAGCGCGGCAACGTGGCTGTCGATTTTGCTGACGGGCAGGGTCACGTCAACGCGTGAGGCCTCAGGATGATCTTTATCAAACACCAGCGTACCGGTTGCATCCGGGATATCCGCGGTAGGATTTGAGAAGCCAAAGTGATTCCAGGCAACAATTACCGACGTATGCTCAGGGTTCAGCTGGTAGTGCATCGCCTCGGCCTGAGATAACGGAGCGTAGAGGGTAGCAGCGGCTAACAGGGGCAGTGCAATACGTTTGAAGTTCTTCACGGTCAATTCCTTATGCGGACAAAAGTGAATTGAGTGTGGTCCAGTTTTCCCGGAATAGACAGTGAAGAGATTTGTCGGTAATTTTCAAATAAATTCAGCAACCTTAAAACCGGTCACTATGCATTCCTGCCGGTGAACAGCACCCGCCAGCGGCGGCGATCCTGAATCAGCGTGCGGTGCAATTGCTGTAAATCTGCAAGGGTCAGCGCCGCAATCTGCGCCGCGTCCGGTTCGGCCAGGCCATTTTCACGGCGCAACAGGGCCAGTGGCTGCTCAGCCTGCTGGCTCAGCAGTCGCGCTTTCAGGGCCACCAGATCACATCCCGCCAGCGTCTCGTTCAGTGACCGCAGGAAGTTGCGGCAGTAGCGCAGCAGTGACAATGCGCTGTAATCGGGCGACTGCAGCGCAAATAACACCCCATCTTCATCGGCACAGCGCATATAGCGACTGCTGACCACATAACCTATCTGCTGCTCAACGCGGTAGCGCTGGAAAAAACGCGGCTCATAGATGAGCGCCAGCGCGCGCAATGCCGCCAGCTGCTCAGGACGCTGCAGCGGAATAAACAGCAGCAGCGCGTTGTCTGCACTGGCGTGCGGCAGGCGCGTCATGCCGGTCTGCGTAGTCATACGTTTGGGCGACGTGTCAGGGTTGACCGGCAGCGACAGCGCGCTCAGCCGCCGGGCAATCACTGAGTGCAGCATCGCATCGCCGCCCTTCAGCGCCGCCCGCCAGCATCCTGGCGTAACGTTGGCTGCCAGCTGATAAGGCAACTGTCGCAGCAACGCACGGATAGCGATGCTTTCAACAGGCAATGGCAGATTTGCCTCAACCGGCAATGCCAGGGCAGAGACAATCTGGCTCAGCGCCTGGTCAGCGACCGCCTGATCCGATGTCAGCCGGACCGTCAGTTGCCACACGCCCTCTGTTTCCTGCCAGCTGCCGTGACCGCCCTGGTGACGCAGCGCTGCAAACAGCGGACGCAACCGTCGTCCCAGCGCTTCGCCGGTTTCGGCGGTAAAGGTTGAATAAAATTCCGGGCGCAGGATCAGCGTTGCCTGCGGGTCCTCTGACGGATGATGCGGCAATGCCACCGCCTGCGCGGGCAGCGGCGAAGGCGTGGCAGTGATGTCGAGCGGATAGAAGGTGAAACGGGCAGCGGGCAGCCTCTCATCCTGGGCTGGCTCACAGGCCGTCAGCGCCAGCGTGAAGCCCTGCGTGACGATCTGTTCCCTTGCCGGTTGCGACGTACAGCACAGCACTGTGCCAGGCGCATGGGTGAGTTTATCCAGTAGCGGCTGCAGCGCAGGCAGGCTTATATCAGGTGTGAAGCCGATAGCGCGCTGACGCAACTGCTCCAGTGGTGACAATGTCACAAATTGCTGATATGCAAGCTGATGATAGTGCAGATGTTGCTGTGCAGTCGTCTGGCGCAGCGCAGTGAGGTAACCGTTAACCAGATGATTTACCTTCTCAGGCTCGCTGGTTTCGATACCCAACGCCAGCCAGCACGCATCTTCAGCCTGATAAATCCATTTAAGCTCCAGTCCCTCGGCCAGCCCCTGCTCACGCAGAGTCGCCAGCAGCGAGCCAGGCGCTTCATCCAACAGAAATTCACGCCATAACGTGACACCGTCACTATTGTCCAGCAGCCAGGTGCGCCATAACGCTGCCTGGGCTGTCTCCGCCAGTTGCCAGCAGGTATCGCTGTTGAGCTGCGGCGGTGTCAAATCCTGCCGCCACTGACCGGCAGGCAGCGCGGCGGCAAACTGATGCGCCAGCTGTTCCAGCTCATCCAGCGACTGCGGTCCCTGCAGCCAGAGCCGCATATTGCTGGCAACGTAGTAGCGCTGGTGAAACTGGCGCAATGCCCGTTGCAGCGCAGAGAGCTCGTCGCCAAAGCTCGCCCGGCTGCCGACATGAAAGCGCTGAAATTCAGCGGAGGTTTCCGCGGCGTGCAGCAATGCCGCTTCAATGCGGGATGGCTCATGGCGCTGCAACAGCTGATACTCCGCGTCGATGACCGCCACTTCCTGCGCAATCGCCTGATTATCGAGCAGCGGAGAGACCAGCATATCCTGCAGTCTTGCCAGCCCGTCTGCCAGCAGCGACGGCGTGACCTCAAAAAAGTACGCGCTGCGCCGGGCCAGCGTGGTGGCGTTAACCCTGCCGCCCTGCGTCTGGATCCAGCTCATCAGCCGGCCCTCATCGGGCCAGCCGGTGCTGCCGGTGAACAGCAGATGCTCCAGCAGATGCGCCAGTCCGGGCCAGCGATCCGGCTCGTCGTGACTCCCTGCCCCTACCCGAATCAGGGCGGCGGCCTGGCTGGCATCAGCCTGATGCACCAGTTCCACCGTCAGACCCTCTATCACCAGTCCGCGCGTGGTCATCAGAGGTTCCGGGTTTTGTAGATCAGTTGCGAGTTACTTCGGTTGCGGAACTGCAGCTGACCAATTTTTATGTCGTTGCAATCCGCCTCACGCCGGGCTTCGAGAATTTTGCCGTGATGCGGTGATTTGCTGCAGACCGGATCGGTGTTGTCAGCATTACCGGTCAGCATAAAGGCCTGACAGCGACAGCCACCAAAATCTTTCTCTTTTTCATCACAGGAGCGGCACGGCTCCGGCATCCAGTCAAAACCGCGATAGCGGTTGAAGCCGAACGAGTTGTACCAGATATCATCCAGGCGCTGTGTCAGCACCGACGGAAATTCAATCGGCAGCTGGCGCGCACTGTGGCACGGCAGCGCGGTGCCTTCTGGTGTGACGCTGAGAAAGATCGCCCCCCAGCCGCCCATGCAGGGTTTAGGTCGCTCTTCGTAGTAGTCAGGCGTCACAAACAACAGATTCGTGAGATTGCCGCTGTCGCTCATCCGCTCACGGTAGCGGCTGACCACCGCTTCCGCCTGAGCGATCTGTTCACGCGTCGGCAGCAGGCCTTCGCGATTGAGCTGCGCCCAGCCGTAGAACTGACAGGTCGCCAGCTCTACGTCATCCGCTTCCAGCTCAATGCAGAGTTCGATGATCTTATCAATCTGGTCAATGTTATGGCGATGCAGCACAAAGTTCAGCACCATCGGATAGCCGTGCGCTTTTACCGCTTTCGCCATCTCCAGCTTCTGCTGAAACGCTTTCTTCGACCCGGCGAGCGCCGCATTCAGGGTTTCGTCACTCGCCTGGAAACTGATCTGGATATGATCCAGACCGGCCTCGCTGAACGCATCCAGCTTCTTCTCCGTCAGGCCAATGCCCGACGTGATCAGGTTGGTGTAAAAGCCGAGATCGCGCGCCGCCTTAATCAGTTCAGGCAGATCTTTACGCACCAGCGGCTCGCCGCCGGAGAATCCAAGCTGGACGCTGCCCATGGCGCGCGCCTGACGAAAGACCTCAATCCACTGCTCCGTGGTCAGCTCCTTCTCCTGCTGCGCGAAATCCAGCGGGTTGGAGCAGTAGGGACACTGCAGCGGACAGCGATAGGTCAGCTCGGCCAGCAGCCAGAGCGGGGGATTCACGCCGGGTTTATGCGGGGTCACGGAACTGTATCCACTTTTGTTCATAGGCTGACTGCAGGAACTCTAAAACGTCCGGCCCCACGCCGCCCGCTTCCGGAAAACGGCTATCCAGCGTCGCAATGATCGCGGCAATATCCTGTTTGCCATCCACCAGCTCAAGAATGGCGGCGGCGGTTTCGTTCAGCTTCGCCATGCCTTCGGGATAGAGCACCACATGGGTATCCTGAGCAGCTTCCCACTGCATACGGTAGCCGCGACGAAACACGGCAATCGAGTTTTCATTCATCTGTTATACCAGTCGGGTGGTGTGCCACGCCGCCTTGTCGGTGACGGTGTGATAAGGCGGACGTTTCAGCTCGTAAGCCATGGTCATGGCATCCAGCATGCTCCATAAAATATCGAGCTTAAACTGCAAAATTTCCAGCATCCGGTTCTGCGTTTCTGCGGTGGTGAAGTACTCCAGCGCCAGCGCCAGGCCATGCTCTACATCGCGGTTCGCCTGACCCAGGCGGCTGCGGAAGTAAAAGTAGCCCTCTTCTTTGATCCACGGATAGTGCTGCGGCCAGCTATCGAGTCGTGACTGGTGGATCTGCGGCGCGAACAGCTCGGTAAGTGAGCTGCAGGCCGCCTCCTGCCAGTTGGCACGGCGGGCGAAGTTGATATAGGCATCAACCGCAAAGCGCACGCCCGGCAGCACATGCTGCTCAGACAATAATTCTTCACGCGTCAGCCCGACCGCCTCGCCCAGCCGCAGCCAGGCCTCAATACCGCCCTCTTCACCGTTGCTGCCGTCGTGGTCGAGGATGCGCTGCACCCATTTACGCCGGGTGGCCGGATCCGGGCAGTTAGCCATGATCGCCGCATCTTTCAGCGGAATGGTGGTCTGGTAATAGAAGCGATTCGCCACCCAGCCCTGAATCTGCTCCCGTGTGGCCTGACCGTTATGCATCGCGATGTGATACGGGTGATGAATGTGGTAGTAAGCGCCTTTGTCGCGCAGGGCCTGTTCAAAAGCCTGCGGCGACAGCGTGTCAGTAATCTGCATGATTTAGCCCTGAAGATGAATCGCCATTCCGTCCCAGCTCACCTCTATTCCCTGCTCCGTCAGAAACTGACGCTGGGGTGACTGCTCATTAAGGATCGGATTGGTGTTGTTAATGTGGATCAGAATTTTGCGTTTAGCCGGCAGTGACGCCAGCAGCGCCATCAGCCCCTGCTCTTCCGCCAGCGCCAGATGACCCATTGCCTTGCCGGTGTTGTGACCCACGCCGGTGGTCAGCAGCTCATCATCCTGCCAGACGGTGCCGTCAATCAGCAGGCAGTCCGCTTTTTGCAGCCACGGCAGGATCACCGCATCCGGCTCGCCCAGACCTGGCGCGTAGAGCAGCGTCTGGCCATTCACCCGGTTTTCAATAAACAGCGCCACGTTATGGCCCGGCAGCGGCCGATCGCGATAGGGCGAGTAAGGCGGTGCATTACTGATGATAGGAATCGCGGTGAACTGCAAATCGGTGCAGACATCGACGCTGAACGGCGTCAGGGGTGCAATCGGTCGGTGCTGTAAACCGCCGTTCCAGTGGGTGAGCATCGGAAAGATCGGGAAGCCGGTACTGAGGTCGGCATGGACTTCCGGCGTACACCAGACCTGATGCGGACAGCCCTCACGCAGGCTCAGCAGCCCGGTGGTGTGATCGATCTGGCTGTCGGTGAGGATAATTCCCCCGATCGCCGTGCCGCGCAGTACGCCCTTGCGGGTTAGCTCTGGCGTGTGCAGGATCTGCTGGCCGATGTCGGGTGACGCATTACATAACACCCAGTCTTCACCGTTATCGCTGAGGATAATCGACGATTGTGTGCGTGCCTGAGCCTGAATGGTACCATTACGCACGCCGTGGCAGTTGGCGCAGTTACAGTTCCACTGCGGAAACCCGCCACCCGCGGCTGAGCCGAGGATTTTGATAAACATAGAGGAAAACCAGAAGTTGAAAAAAAATGCCCGCTCAGAGGGCGGGCAGAACGATTAACGGTTGGAGATGTAAAGAGTCACTTCCAGACCGAGACGCATATCAACGAAAGTTGGTTTTTTCCACATGAGTTACTTCCTCTTGGTTAACAGTAAATGTGCTGTCTGAAATCGGCGTGACGGCTGTTAAATGAGAGCACCGTCACAATTTCCAGGCAGATGTTGCGCCAATGGCGCGTCGGGATCAAGCCCGGAACGTAAGGAAATTGTTATCACAGCCCGGTCAGATGTAAAACCCGCTGCCAGTTTCCCCATGCCAGCTTCTCTGTCAGTCTCTGATCATAGCCCGCTTCCTGAAAAGCGGCGAGCAATCGCGGCATTCCGCTGACATCGCCCAGCGCGGCCGGAGGGGTAATCCCGTCGAAATCAGAGCCAAAGGCCACATGGTCGCTGCCCATTATCTTCAACAGGTGATCACAATGCTTAACAATTTCTGTTAATGGCGTGTCAGCGCCGCGTTTTCCATCGGCGCGCAGAAACGCATTGCCGAAATTAAGGCCAACCAGACCGCCGCTGTCGCGGATCGCTACCAGTTGATCGTCGGTCAGATTGCGCGGCTGCGGGCAGAGGGCATGCGCGTTGGAGTGGCTGGCGACCAGCGGCGCACGGGAAAGCCGGGCGGTTTCCCAGAACGTCTTACTGTTCATGTGCGACACGTCGATCATCATCTTCAGCTCACTCGCCTGCTGAATCAGCTTTTCACCGGCGGCGGTCAGACCCGGTCCGGTATCGGGCGTGCCGGGAAACGAGCCGCTGACGCCTTCACCAAAGCGACTGCGCAGATTCCAGAATGGCCCGATACTGCGCACCCCCGCCTGCCAGAAGGCGCGCAGCTGCTCGCCCTCCTCGTCCAGCGCGTCGGCACCTTCAATGTGCGCCACCATCGCCAGCACGCCTTCCGCGCGGCAGGCGGCAATCTCGTCACTGCTGCGGCAGAGTCGCGCCCGTCCGCCGGACGCATCAGCCAGCTGCTGCAGGATATCGAGCTGCTGCCACATGATCTCCAGCGGCTCATAAGGCTCATCGGCGCGGGCCGGAACCGTGCTGGCGATGTACGCCTGCGGCGGTACAAAAATCGCAAACAGCCCGCCGCCCATCTCGCCCTGCTGAATGCGTGGAAAGTCGAGATGGCCCCGTTCAATGCCCTGATAAAACGCCTGCGCGGGCGCATCGCGATGATGCAGCCATAGGTTAAGCAACAGATCGTTATGACCGTCAAAAATCAGCATAAGTGTTCACCCGAATAAACAGGCGACCATGCTAACCCTGCCTGGTGGATTCATCAAACAGGCGCGCACGCAGGGTGTGGGTCAGCGTGCGCTGGCACCGTGCAGGTAATTGTGCACCCGCGGGCGGGTGTTAAAGTCAAACGGCGGCTGACTCATTGCGCCTTCAGGTAGCGGTAGATGACCGCCAGATCCTCGTCACCGTGTCCGGCGTCTACCGCCTGCTGCCAGAGTTGCGCAATGTTCTCCAGCGTCGGTAAGGGCGTTTCAGCCGCATCCAGCGCCAGGCGGGCATCCTTCAGCGCCCAGATCAGATGCATCTGCGGCGTATAGTCGTCGCTGGCGATCATCCCAAGCTTCATCTTCGCATAGGGCGCGGCCAGCGGACCGCCCTCCAGCACCTGCCAGAGATCGTCGGTGGAAAAGCCGAAATCCTCCGCCAGCCGGGTGCTCTCCGCCAGGCTCTGCATCATGCCGATCAGCCAGCTGTTGATGACCAGCTTCATGCGGGTACTTTTGCCCGCCTCGCCCAGCCACTTTGTCCCTTTGCTGATGGCGGCAAACACTGCTTCTGCCGCCTCGGCACGGCTCTGATCGCCGCTGGCCAGCACCAGAATCTGTGCGTTTTCTGCGGGTGCTTTGGTGCCGGAAACCGGCGCGTCAATAAACAGCAGATCTGGTCGTTTCGCTGTGAAAAAGGCGATGAGCGCGTCGGTTTTTTCCACGCCGATGGTACCCATCTGGCACAGCGTCGCGCCCTGTTTAAACGCCGCTTTCGCCTGATGGAGCACCTGCTCTGTGGTGCCGCCATCGGAGAGCATGGCGATCACCACATCGGCTTCACGCACCGCCTCTTCCGGTGAATCAGCCAGCTGCAATCCGGCCTCCAGCAAATCCTCGCCGCGCGCGCGGGTGCGGTTCCAGCCGTGTACGCGAAAACCTTTTTTCAGCAGATTGGCGGCAAATGCGTGCCCCATTGCGCCTAATCCCAGAACCGCCACTTCAGGTTGTTTCATGCTGACTCCCATAAGTTTGTGTCTGCATCCGTCAACGCTGGATGCCTTATGACTGCAAAAGATGGATTCCAGCCTGGCGGTAAACAGAGAAAAAATCCAGCGTGAAACGGTGTACCCCGGCACCCCGAAGCCTTACCCTATGCGGCAATGGTTCTACCTGGTTCATTTACGCTTCTTTTTTCAGGCCTCTGATAATGAAAATACTCTCTCTGCGTCAGGCGACGCTGCTGATGTTGCCTGCCATTTTGCCGCTGCCGCTGCTGGCGGCAGACAATGACAATACCCTGGTCGTGACGGCCGCCCCGCCGGAAACGGGTCTTAACGAACTCGATACCCCCGCCGCCCTGAGTGTGGTCACTGGCGACGATATGCGTCAGGCGGCACCGCGCGTGAACCTGTCGGAAAACCTCAGCAGCGTGCCGGGTCTGCAGATCCAGAACCGCCAGAATTATGCCCAGGACCTGCAGCTGTCGATGCGCGGCTTTGGCTCCCGCTCAACCTACGGCGTGCGCGGCTTACGTATCTACGTGGATGGCATCCCGGCCACCATGCCGGACGGTCAGGCGCAGACCTCCAATATCGACATCGGCTCGATTGATCATGTCGAGGTACTGCGCGGCCCCTTTTCTGCGCTCTACGGCAATGCCTCGGGCGGCGTGATCAATGTGACCACCCGGCAGGGTCAGCAGCCGACCACGCTGGAAGCCAGCAGCTGGTACGGCAGTTACGGCAGCTGGCGCAACAGCGTTAAAGCCAGCGGCGCAACCGGTGACGGCACGCACGCCGGCGATGTGAATTACACCGTCTCCGCTTCCCGCTTTACCACCCACGGTTATCGCGATCACAGTTCTGCGCAGAAGAACCTCGGCAACGCCCGGCTCGGCGTGCGCATCGATGATGTCAGCACGCTAACGCTACTGTTTAACAGCGTGCACATCGACGCCCAGGATCCCGGCGGCTTAACCGAGGCACAGTGGCGTGACAATCCGCGCCAGGTGGTCAGCAACGTTACTCTCTACAACACCCGTAAAACGGTGGATCAGACCCAGGGCGGCCTGCGTTATCAGCGCCAGATGAGTGAAAACGATGACCTCAGCGTAATGCTCTATGCAGGAGTGCGCGAAACCACGCAGTTCCAGTCCATTCCCGCCGCCGTTCAGCGTAATCCGTCCCATCCAGGAGGCGTGATCGACCTGACCCGCCACTATCAGGGCGTCGATACCCGCTGGACCCATCGCGACACGCTGCTGTCGATGCCGGTGGCGGTGACCGGTGGCCTCGCCTACGAAACCATGACCGAGCGCCGCAAGGGCTATGAAAACTACACCGTCAGCAACGGCGTCACGCAGCTGGGCGAACAGGGCAATCTGCGCCGCAACGAGCGCAACCTGATGTGGACGCTCGATCCTTATGTGCAGACCAACTGGCAGCTCACCGATAAACTGTCGCTGGATGCAGGCGTGCGCTTCAGCACCGTCAACTTTGACTCCAATGACTTCTATATCCGGCCCGATAACGGCGACGACAGCGGCGAGGCGCGTTATCACAAATGGCTGCCCGCTGCCGCGCTGAAGTACGCTTTTGACCCGAGCTGGAACGCGTGGATCTCCGCCGGTCGCGGCTTTGAAACCCCGACCATTAATGAGCTCTCTTACCGCTCGGATGGCGCGAACGGCCTGAACCTGGGGCTGAAACCGGCCACCAGCGACACGCTGGAGATCGGCAGCAAAAAACGCATCGGCAATGGCCTGGTCAGCGCGGCGCTGTTCCAGACAGATACCCGCGATGAGATTGTGGCGGATGCCAGCAGCGGCGGACGGACTACCTATAAAAATGCCGGTCAGACCCGCCGACGCGGTCTGGAATTAAGTCTGGATCAGCAGTTTGGGTGGGACTGGCGGCTGAAAATGGCCTATACCCTGCTGGATGCGCGCTATCGCAGCAACGCCTGCGGCAGTGACAGCTGTGACGGCAACCGCATTCCGGGCATTGCCCGCCATATGGCTTATGCCGGACTCGGCTATCTGCCGGAACAGGGCTTTTATGCAGGCAGTGAAGTGCGTTATCTGAGCCAGATCGCCGCTGACGATCAGAACAACGTGAATACCCCGTCTTACACCGTGGCGGCGGTTAACAGCGGCTATAAGTGGCTGGTGGAAAACTGGACGCTGGATCTGTTTGGCCGGGTCGATAACCTGTTTGACCGGCACTACGTGGGTTCAGTAATTGTGAACGAAAGCAATGGTCGCTACTTCGAATCTGCGCCGGGCCGTAACTATAGCGTTGGCTTAACGCTGGGTTACGCCTTCCGCTAAAAACCATCCGGGCCACCCTTGCCGTGGCCCGGATCATACCGTCATACGCTTATCAGGCGCGGGATTTCAGCTGCGCCACAATATCTTCACAGCTGCCGGTTTCACCCAGGCGCGGGAAGATCAACGTCACACTGTTGTTGTGCGTATCCATATTGAGATCGGTCATCGCATCTGTTGCTAAGGTGACGTTGTAACCCAATTCATACGCCTGACGTGCCGTTGACTCCACGCCGATGCTGGTCGCGATACCGCAAATTACCACCTGAGTGATGCCGCGCTTTTGCAGTTCCTCATGCAGCGCCGTGTTATGAAACGCGCCCCAGGTTTTCTTGGTGATGGTGAGATCATTCTGCTGCGGCGTCATCGCCGGCACCAGCGTGGCCCAGTCGGCAGGCAGGTCGCCGCTGTGACGCGCCTGCTCGTTACGGCCAGGTGCCCCACCGGCCACGTTAACCAGCACCACCGGCAGGTCGTGCGCGCGAAATGCCTCAGCCAGACCGGCACAGCGTTCAATCACCGGCTGCGGCTCATGGACCAGCGGCAGCGCGACAATGCCGTGTTGCAGGTCGATAACAATCAGCGCAGTTTTTGCATCAAGTGTGGTTACAGCCATGTTGGATCCTCGGATTTAATAGTCAGTGAGTCGTTGCAGCAGAGGGAGAACGTCGGTCAGTTGCTGCTGCTCTGCCGGGCTGAGCCGCGCGTCCAGCGTCCGGACCAGCCAGTCATCGCGCATTGCGCGACTCGACGTAATCACCGCCAGGCTCGACGCGGTGGGCAGATAGCGTGTTTTACGGCCATCATGGGGATCGGGCTCGCCCGTTATCAGTTCTGCCGCCACTAATCCGGCGACGGTCGCCCCCATCGACTGGGTGCGTACGCCCTCGGCGGCGGCCAGTTGCGTCACCGTCATCGCCCCATCGCGCACCAGATGCCCCAGCACCGCCACCTGCGACCAGGTGAGTTCCCCAGGCGGTGCTGACTCGCGCAACCGGCGGCCCAGCTTGCCCACCAGCATGCGCAGCGTAGCAGCAGATTCAGTCAGATCGCGCATTTCCCGTCTCCATCGATAAGCGAAAGTATAAAGATACGAAGGTAAACTGTGTAGTTTGCTCCGGTATCAATTTGTAACGTCCGGGCGTTGCAGATAGTGAATCAGGCTGTGAAAGCGCAGCGGCGTGCTGAGCGGGTTGCGGTAGCTGTGCGGCACGTCGGCGCTGAACTGAAACGCCTCGCCTTTTAGCAGACGCCGCCAGCGATCGTTGACCCCCAGCAACAGTTCACCCTCAATAACCACCACCTGTTCCACGCAGCCCGCTTCATGTGGCGAGGAATGGCTCTGCGCGCCTGCGGCCAGCTCCACCGCCAGCAGATCAAATCGCAGTTGCGGATCGTAGGGCAGCACGGAGCGCACCGACATATCAGCATTGGGCTGACTGAATCCCGGTAGGGTGCCAGAAGGTAACGCGCTCCCGTCGATAAAAAAGGAAAAGGGAACGTTGAACCCGGTAGCAATCTTCCACAGCGTTGCCACCGTCGGACTGGATTCACCCCGCTCAATCTGCCCCAGCATCGCTTTACTGACGCCGGTTCGCTCCGCCGTCAGCGTGAGGCTCCAGCCATTGGCCTGGCGCAACTGTCTGAGCGCATCGCTCAGGTGTTGCTGAAAATCTGCCATTTTTTCTCCTGTGTTCTCGTCACCCTGGCTGGTGACGTTATGCCGACAGTGTAACACTTGTGCGTTATAGCGCACTATGCGAACATGTGCGCTATAACGCACACTTTATGATGAGCCTGACCATGACGAGAGCCGAACAGTCCCGTTTTACCCTGCCGATGCTGGTCTCCGGCTTTGTTGCTGTGCTGGTGGGCTACAGCAGCAGCGGCGCGATTATTTATCAGATGTTTCAGGCGGCGGGTGCCTCGCCGGCACAGATTGGTGGCTGGCTGTCAGTGCTGGGTCTTGCGCAGGGGATTGTCTCGCTGGGTCTTTCACTGCGCTACCGCATGCCCGTGCTGGCCGCCTGGTCCACGCCGGGTGCCGCGCTGCTGGCGACCAGCTTTCACGGCGTTACGCTGAATGAGGCGGTGGCCGTGTTTGTTTTCGCCAATCTGCTGATTGTGGTGTGCGGCGTCACTGGCCTGTTTGCCCGGCTGATGAACCATATTCCCGCCTCGCTGGCGGCGGCAATGCTGGCGGGCATTCTGCTGCGCTTTGGGTTGCAGACCTTTGCCGATTTGCAGAACAACGTTGTGCTGTGTGGCAGCATGTGTCTCGCCTGGCTGCTGGCCCGTCGCTGGCTGGCACGGTATGCCATTCTGGTGACGCTGATGGTGGGGATTGCCGTGGCACTGGCCCAGCACGCCATCCACTTTCCGCCACAGTCGATGATGCTGGCGCTGCCCGAGCCGGTAATGCCGCACTTTACCCTGACCACGCTGCTGGGGATCGGCGTGCCCTATTTTCTGGTGACCATGGCGTCGCAGAATGCCCCCGGCATCGCGACGTTACAGGCGCACGGTTACCGTCCGCCGGTCTCTTCTCTGATGAGCTGGACCGGTGTTACGGCGCTGCTGTTGTCGCCGTTTGGCGGCTTTTCGGTCTGCGTCGCGGCGATTACGGCGGCGATCTGCATGAGCGATGAAGTCGATGCAAATCCCCAGCAACGCTGGCGGGCAGCGGTGCTGGCCGGGGTGTTCTATCTGCTGGCGGGCGCGTCCGGTGCGCTGATCGCGGTGCTGTTCAGTGCCCTGCCCGCCGTGCTGATTGAGGCGCTGGCGGGTCTGGCTCTGCTGGCCACGCTGGCCGGCAGTCTGCATCGCGCACTCGATGTGCCTGCCGAACGCGACAGCGCCCTGATCACGTTTCTGATCACCGCATCAGGCGTCTCTTTACTGGGCATTGGCCCGGCCTTCTGGGGACTGATCGGTGGCGTTATCGCTCACCTGGTGCTGGTGCATAAAACCACCTGATTGCGTGATAGCTGCTGAAATATCGGTTTTTTTTCCGCCCGCCGCTGAAAAAAACACTGGATTTGCCTCCTTTTCTGCCGTTTGATTTGTCATTGCCCCGCGTAAAATCAACCTAATCGTCGATAACACGCGATTTTCTGCCTCAGACAACGACCGATAAGGGCCCAACAGGTGGCAAAAACTTTTCTGCGCAGCGGTAATTTAGATGCAGTTCTGGCATTAGGTGAAAATGGCCAGCCGGTCTACGCCTCGGCACTGCAAATTCGTGAAACCCTGCGCCTGCGCCGTCAGAGCGCACTGGCAGATTGCCTGGCCATTCCTCAGGCCAATGAACGAGGCGATCGCCTCGACTGGTATGCCCCTTTCAGCGGCCGGGTGAAATCCTGGCTGGGTGCCAGCGATCATGAACGTCGGGCGGCGCTGCAGCAACTCACCGCCTGCCAGCAGGATATGCAGGATCTCAGTACGCGCGCGCGCGCGGCAGAGAACCCGTCGATGCGGCTGTTTGGTGCGCTGCTGAGCAAAACCCTGCAATTCCCCGATCAGCAGTATGTTTATCTGGTTGATGGCAAACCGGTTATTACCTTCTGGGGCTTTGTCGATGCCCAGGCGCGCAGCCGCGACGATGCGCTGGCCTGCCTGCGCGACACGCTGGAGGAGAATCTGCCGGTGGCGCTGGTTGAACCGCTGCCTGAGCTACCTGCCGCACCGGTTGCCGTCGAGCCAGTCATCGTCGCTGAACCTGTACCTGAACCTGAAGATGAGCCGCTGCCGGTCGCGGCAGCCGTTGAGCCAGAGTCGGTTGCACCTGTGGCAGCTCGCCGCCGTTTCCGCGTCTGGTATCTGGTCCCGCCAGTGGCGATTGCTGCGGCCGTGACGGTGGCCGTGCTGCTGCATCGTCCTGAACCTGTCGCCACACCGGTGGCATCAACGAAGCCAGCCGCCCCCCCTGCGGCTGTTTCAGCGCCCGCTGCAGTTTCTACTCCGACACCTTTGGCGAATCAGACCCCGGCGGCGAACACACCTGTTGCTACACCGTCAGCGACGACACCTGCGGAGACAGCAACAGAGGAGAAACAACCCGAGTCACAGCCGCAAAAACCAGCCAGCGCTGGCACGACCGAAGCCGCACCTGCCGCTTCATCTGCTACCCTTGCCAGTGTGGTCACTCCGCCGGTTCCGGCTAAACCTGATGATTTGATTGTCACGCCGGACGCCGTGCGCGAAGGTCAGGTACAGGTGATTGATGGCCGCTGGCGTGTGACTATCGACCAGATGCCAACGCCGACCGGTAAGCCGCCGGTGATGCGCTTCCAGTTTAAAAATGGCAAAGGCACCGTGCAGGTTGCCCAGGGGAATACCACCTGTAAAGCGGATGTCAGCGCCGCCATGACCAGCGCCGGTAACATGGTGATTGAGAGCCGCTACACGGCGAAGTGCCAGAACAATTCGCGCTACCGTATGCCGCTGCTGGTCTGCCATGCGAGTATGGGTGCCGCCGTGTGTGAAGCACAGTATGCTGAAGACCGGGTCTTCCCGATGACGATTAAGCGTGAGAGTAAATAACGATGCTGGCTCCCCTGATCGATGACAAACAAAAAATTTCGCTGATTGAAAACAGCGGTGTGCAGTTTCTGGATTTTGGCCTGCAACTCTCAGCTACCCAGGCGCGTCGGCAGTTTGTGCGCCAGACCGCTAACGGCCCGCTGCTGCGCCTGAACGTCGATGGCAACAGCGGTAAATTCCTGCTCTACCCGGAAGATGGGGGTGCTGCTGAAGTCGTGCGCCCGGAGTCCGATATCGCCCTGGCAGACTCACTCACTCTTCTGGCCGCCTGCTGGCTGCCGCTGCCGATGCTGCGCTGCGCCAGCGGTCGTCGTTTCATCGGCGGCCCGGAAAACTGGGCGCGGATGCGTCTGGTGGCCCTGCCCGCGCCCGATGCGGCAGGCAATACCCATCGCGTCACCCTGGCCTTTGATACCCGCTGTGTCGCGGAACAGGATGGCGGCGAACAGCTCGGCCTTAGCACTGCCGATGCGCAGAACGGCGTGACCTTTGCGCTGGCCTGGCACAACTACGAGCTGGGTGATTTTCTTGACCTGACCTGGGTTGACGGCTGGCTGCGCGAATCTTTTACCGACCGCGTTTCCGATCGCCGTGAACAGGCGATTAATCAGGCCCTGCGCGAGTTTGAGTATCAGGCGCACTACCTCAATCTGCTGGAATTGCTGGGCGAGCAGCTCGACCTCAGCGAGATCTACATCCAGGCCGCCACGCTGCAGACTCCGGCGGTCAACGTCGATATCATTCTGGATGTCGGCAACTCCCATACCTGCGGCATTCTGGTGGAAGATCACCCGGAAGAGAGCAACGGCCTGAAGCAGACCTATGAGCTGCAGCTGCGCGATCTCTCCCAGCCGCATCAGGTTTACAATGAGCTGTTTGACAGCCGTCTGGAGTTTGCTGAGGCGCGTTTCGGTAAAGCGAACTTCTCGCTGGAGAGCGGTCGTGAGCAGGCCTTTATGTGGCCGTCACTGACGCGCGTCGGACGTGAAGCAAGCCGTCTGGCCCTGCAGCGTGTGGGTCTGGAAGGCAGCACCGGCCTCTCCAGTCCGCGTCGTTACCTGTGGGATGAAGCCCGCTATCAGCCAGGCTGGCGTTTTAACACGCCTGGCGATCAGGCTGAACCCCTGGCCTATGCTGCCCCCTTTACCGCTCTGCTGAACGACGAAGGCCAGCCGCTCTCTTCACTGGCACCCGACGATCGTCTGCCGGTCTTTTCACCGCACTACAGCCGCAGTTCGCTGATGACCTTTATGCTGTGTGAGCTGCTGGCACAGGCGCTGATGCAGATGAACAGTGCAGCACAGCGTCAGCGGATGCCGCAGAGCCACGCGCCGCGTCAGCTGCGCCATGTGATCCTGACGCTGCCGTCAGCGATGCCGAAGCCGGAGCGGGAAATTTTCCGCCGCCGGATGCAGGAAGCGCTGGCGCTGGTCTGGAAAGCCGAGGGCTGGCTGGCGGACGACGATGACCTGTCACCTTCTCTGCCGCGTCAGAACCCGAAACCGCTGCCGGATGTGCAGATGGAGTGGGATGAAGCGACCTGTGGTCAGATGGTCTGGCTGTTCAATGAAACCCAGGTCAACTTTGCCGGTCGCGCCGAAGACTTTTTCAGCAGCATGGTCCGTCCCGATCGTCCGCGTGAGGCCGACGAACTGCCAGGCAAAAGCCTGCGGATCGCCTCGATTGATATCGGCGGCGGCACCACCGACCTCGCCATCACCCAGTATCGTCTGGATGATGGTCAGGGCAACAACGTCAAAATCACGCCACGGCTGCTGTTCCGTGAAGGTTTCAAAGTGGCGGGCGACGACATCCTGCTGGATGTGATTCAGCTGTGGATTTTACCGGCGCTGCAACAGCATCTGCAGAAAGCGGGTCTGACCCTGGCAGAACCGCTGATGAACAAGCTGTTTGGTCACGACAGCCGCATGGACGGTCAGGCGACGCTGCGTCAGCAGGTCACCTTACAGCTGTTTATTCCGCTGGCGCAGGCGGTGCTTGAGCGTTACGAAAACTGGGATCCGCTGGAGAGCCATGCGGAGATAAATGCGCTGTTTGGTGAGCTGGTCGATCAGCCACCGGGCGAGGCGGTGCTGGCGTTTGTTAACGGCGAAATTCAGCGCGAACTGGGCGGTAACAGCCGCTTTGACCTGCTGCAGGTGCCGCTGGTGGTGAGCCTGTCGCAGCTGCACGGCGAATTTATGCAGCACCGCATGGCTATTATTCCGGCGCTGCGTTCCATGTGTGAAGTGGTGTCGCTCTATCAGTGTGACGTGCTGCTACTGACCGGACGCCCGTCGCGCTTTCCGGGTATTCAGGCGCTGGTACGCCATCTGCAGCCGCTGCCGGGCAGCCGTATTCTGTCGCTGGAGGGCTATCACACCAGCGACTGGTATCCGTTTAACAAACATGGCCGCATCGATAACCCGAAATCGACTGCGGCGGTCGGCGCGATGCTCTGCCTGCTGGCGCTGGATCTGCGCCTCAGCAGCTTCTGGTTCCGCGCGGGCGATTTTGAACCCTATTCGACCATCCGCTACCTTGGTATGCTCGATGAAAACCAGGCGCTGACAGACGAGAACCTCTGCTACAGCGAAATTGACCTCGACGATCCCGGCTATGCGCTGGATAAAAAAAGCAGTTTCCGTATTCGCGGCAACGTCTGTCTCGGTTTCCGTCAACTGGACAATGAACGCTGGCCCGCCTCGCCGCTCTACAGCCTGACGCTGAACGACGCTACGCTGGCGCGCAAAGTGGCCGGTGAAAGCGTGCTGCGCATTCGTCTGGCTGTCAAAGCCGGTCCCGACGCCGCCGGCCCGGAAAGTCTGGTGCTGAGCGATGCGCGCCTGGACGATGGTACCCGCGTGCCGCTGGAGCAGTTAAGTCTGAAGCTGAACACCCTGTCAGCAACCGGCAATGCCAATGCGCAATACTGGATTGACAGCGGGAGCGTGTGTAAACGATGAAAGCGTTAAAACCCCGTCAGCCACAAACGCTGGCAAAACGTCTTAGCCTGTTGCAGGACGCACTGAATAACAGTCTGAACTGGATTGAGACCACCCGTGAGCAGTCGCCGCGTCTGGCGCTGGAAGCCGAAACCCTGACGCTGCAACTGCGCCAGGCGCGCGTGCAGACTCAGGCGCTGGCGCAGCAGGTCGCGCGTCCGGTCACGCTGGCGCTGTTTGGCCAGTCACAGGCGGGTAAAGCCTGGCTGCTGAACGAAATGGTGGCCGATGCCCAGGGCCAGTTAGTGACCCGGATGGGCGATAAACAGCTGAGCTGGTTCCAGCATATCAATCCCGGCAACCTCGATTTTGCGACCGCCACCCGCTTCAGCCATCAGCGCGAGCCGCTGTCTGGCGAATGGCCGGTTGAACTGACGCTGCTGAGCGAAGCGGAACTGGTGCGGTTGATGGTCGCCTGTGCCAGAGCGTCCACGCCCGACACCACACAAATCGACAGCACCCTGCAGCGCCTGCAGCGTCATCGTCTCACCACGCCGCTGGCCGGTCTGGAAGGCGACGCGCTGGTGACGCTCTGGTCCTGGTGCCGCCGTCGCCCGCATCACGATGCGCGGCTGGATCGCCATTTCTGGCCGCAGGCCGTTGAGCTGGCACCCTGGCTCAGCGTTGACGACCGGGTGCAGCTCTTTTCACTGCTGTGGCCTGCTCAGCCTGACCTGAATGAGATGCTGCGTACCCTGCTGCACCTGCGTCATCAGCTGCGTAACAGCAGCCGGGTACTCGCGCCGCTGAGCCTGCTGACCAACGCATCACTGCTGCCCGCCGAGCAGCTGATTGTGCCAGGCAGTGAACAGGATCAGCAGCAGTCAGTGGAAGTCTGCCCGATGAACGGTAATCGCATCGGCAAGGCGCAGAACGTGCCGCTGGGATTACTGGCGCTGCTGACGCTGGAGGTACTGGTCCCGCTGAGCTCCACACCGCGAACCGCGCTTTATGATGATGCCGATATGCTGGAGCTGCCCGCGCCGGGTCAGCCCAGTGATGCGGCTACGCAGGAAGATCGTCAGCGCCTGCAGCAGCAGGATCCGCTGCGTGCACTGCTGCTGGAACAGAAACGCGCCCTGCTGCCCGGCTTCTATGCCGCGCGGCAGGCTATTGATCTGCTGCTGGTCTGCACCGCCGCCAGCCAGCGTCAGGATGCTGACCTTGCCAGCGAAACGCTGCGCGAATGGCAGCGTCACCAGCCTGCCCAGGACTCCGCAGAGAAACCGCGTCTGATTTGGGCGATTACCCCGTTCGATGCCCGTCATCAGCAGGTCAACGTCGATGAAGCCGTTCAGCGTCAGATGGGACAGCCGGGGCAACACTGGGGATCGATGCTGGCACTGGATCGCGCAGGCGTCGATCGCATGGCGAACTGGTTGCTGGAAGAGATGCAGCCGGAAGCCCGTCGCGACATGCTGCTGGCTCAGCTGGCGCAGATCCAGCACACCGTGGTGGAGCGACGTCTGTTGCCCTGGACCGAAGCGGGTGCCAGCCCGGAGCAGGCGGCACGCAAACAGAATATCGCCGACACGCTGCTGAAGTGTTTACAGCATCGCACCGGCCTGCATGGCGAGCTGCTGGAGCGCCTGCAGCCGCCGCGTGAAGCGCTGCGCCAGCTCTGGCTCAATCAGTCGGCCCAGCCAGGCAGTAAACCGGCCACGATTCAGGCACCGGAAAATCAGTTTGGTATCGGGTTTGAATTTGACCTGTTCAGCGAAAGTCCGGCGGAAGCGCCGGTTCAGTCGCGTCAGAGTCTGCAAAGCACTCAGCAGTATCCGCGTCAGGTGCTGCTGCTGTGGCTGGATCATCTGCGTCAGCTACCCGAGAATCGCAGCCTGCTGGCGTTGCTGAACGTCGACAAAGCGACGATGGAGTGGCTGGTAGAGGAGCTGATCACGGCCGGATTCCGCACCGATATCGCGCAGAAGCTGCAGCAGGCGCTGCATGAGCCGGATACCCAGAGCGTCAGCCATGAATCCCGCGCCGATCGTCAGGTGACGCGGGCGATGACGGTGCTGGGGGATTTTGTGGCCTGGCTCGGCTTTTTACAGCGGCCTGAATCGGAACGTCCGGCCAGCCGGGTTAACCGGGGGCAGGTGATTTTCTCCCGTCCTCCGGCACCCAGCGTCAGCTTCAGTGCCGGTCAGCGCCTGACCAAACTCTCTGCTGCGCCGGCCAACCACACCGCATACTATATCTACGACTGGCTGGTGGGGCTGAATCAGGTGATCATTGAGAACAATGGTTACACCGGCGGCGGCGATCTGCCGCTGGCGGCCCGCGAAGCGCTGATTGCGCTCCTTAAGCCCCTGCGCACTTAATCAATAATCAGGCGCAGTTCGCCCTCCAGCGACTGCGCCGCCTCTTCCAGCAGCGCCAGCACCGGCGCTAAATCCGCTTCATGCGCAGCATAGTGCTGCAGCCACATCGTGGCAGGCAGCGCCATCCCGCCCGTCAGCCAGTCCCACAATGCATCCAGATTATGTCCGAAGCTCTGCGGGCAGCCGCTCTGCTCAGCAAACTGCTGATAAAAGGCCGCACGCGTAGTGAGCTGACGCAGGTCAAAGGTCAGGTTAAGCATGATCAGGGCACCTGTCTGAAGCTGCGGTAGTGATCGGTGGAGAGGAATACCAGCCCGTCAGAGGAGTAAACCAGGCGGTCGGCGTCGCGGTGACCGCAGCGATAATTCACATCCGCTTCATACCACTGACGGCCCGCACGTGCTGGCAGACGCTTTTCACGGTTGGAAAAGCGATCGCCGCCGATAGCTCTGCCCGGCAGCACCTCGCACAGATTCCCTTTGGCCGGATTCCAGCCACGCTTACGCGCATCACTTTTAGTGAGGTAGTAGTCCGGTAATTGCTGATGCTGCAACACCCAGCGCGCCACGGTATGGGCGTCAGTCAGGGTGGCGATATCCGCCTCGGCAGGGGCTGAAACGGTGTTCAGATAAGGTTTAAGGCCGTAGAAACAGGCCGCGAGGACAAGGAAAAGTCCAATCCAGAGTTTTTTTGACATGATGGCATCCCAGACAACAGGACGCAGATGATACCAGTTTTGCGCGCGGAGAAAAGCGCGGGCCAGACAAGCTGGCCCTGGCGAGGTTATGCGGCGTGCGATTCCCCGCTGTGACGACGCCATGCACCCGGCGCGACACCATACTGACGTTTGAAGCTGCGGTTAAAGGACTGTTGGGAGTCGAACCCTAACGAGATCGCCACATTGAGAATCGGTTCATCGGTGCTGGTCAGACGATCGGCTGATTTCTTCAGCTTCTTAACCCGAATGTATTCACCCAGTGGGTAACCGGTATGTTCTTTGAACATACGCTGCAGGTGCCATTTGGAGTAACCCGCGCGTTCTGAAACCGTATCCAGGTCCAGGCGTGCTTCAATGTTGTTATCAATCCAGTCGATTAAATCGTGAATAAAGGCGTCACTCATCATTCCAGTCTCTCCCGTCGCTGTAGCGAAAAGTATTAGTATCAGTTGCAGTTACACTTAAGGGTGGCTGACTATGCCATTTAATGCAAGTTTTATTAGTACATTAAATGCCGCACTGTTTATAGGGTTTTAGCGCAACTGGTCAGGCTTTCATCGCTCTGCCCAAAACCGCACATAAAGTGTATCTGTTATTCTTGCAGTTGCCCGCGACGCAAGCCTACACTCCCTGCGATTAATTGCAATCTTAAAAGTTGCAAATATTGGCCTGCAGGTCGTCTTTTATATCTATCGCGGAATAACAACAATGATTACGAACCGGGTTCGTCAGGGTTTAACCCTCTTAGGGATGGTACTGCTCATCACGCAACTGAGCGGCTGCGATAAAGGTGTGGCGCAAAATGCCCCACCGCCACCGCCGGAGGTGAGTGCCGCGCCGGTGCTGATCAAGCCGGTCAGCCAGTGGGACAATTTCAATGGCCGGGTGGAAGCGGTGCAGAGCGTACAGCTGCGGCCACGCGTCTCGGGCTATATCGACGCCGTTAACTATCGCGAAGGCGATGAAGTCAGAAAAGGTCAGGTGCTGTTTACCATTGATGACCGGAGCTACCGCGCGGCGCTGGAGCAGGCTAAAGCGGAACTGGCGCGGGCGCGCAGTCAGGCCAGTCTGGCCCGCAGCGAATCGGGCCGCAGCGAGAAGCTGATTGGCACGCAGGCGATTTCGCGCGAGGCGTGGGAACAGCGTCGCTCTGCTGCCAGCCAGGCGCAGGCCGATGTGCTGGCTGCCGAAGCCGCGGTCGATATGGCGCAGCTGAACCTCGACTTCACCCGCGTTACCGCACCGATTGATGGTCGCGCCAGCCGGGCGATGATCACCGCGGGTAACCTGGTGACCGCTGGCGACAGCGCCAGTGTGCTGACCACGCTGGTGTCGCAGCAACAGATGTATGTCTACTTCGATGTCGATGAAAACACCTTCCTCAACTATCAGGCGATGGCGCGTCAGGGCCAGCAGCGCCATGCCCTTCCCGCTGAGATTGGGCTGGTCGGCGAACAGGGTTTTCCGCATCAGGGCAGGATCGACTTCATGGATAACCAGCTGACCGCCAGTACCGGCACCATTCGTATGCGCGCCCTGCTCGACAATCAGCAGCGTCAGTTCACGCCGGGGCTGTTTGCCCGTGTGCGTCTGCCTGGCAGCGCGCAGTTTGAGGCGGTGCTGATTGACGATAAAGCCGTCCTGACCGATCAGGATCGCAAATATGTCTACGTGGTGGATGGGGAAGGTAAAGCACAGCGGCGCGATATCCAACCCGGCGCGATGGTGGATGGCCTGCGTATCGTTAAATCGGGTCTGCAAGCCGGTGACAAAGTCATCATTGCCGGTCTGCAAAAAGTATTTATGCCCGGCATGCCGGTCACTGCTCAGCAGGTCGCCATGCGTGCGGCAGCCGCTCAATAATTCGAGGCCGCTATGGACTTTTCCCGCTTTTTTATCGACCGGCCTATTTTTGCTGCGGTGCTGTCGATTCTGATTTTTGTCACCGGCATGATTGCCATCCCGCTGCTGCCAATCAGTGAGTACCCCGACGTCGTGCCACCCAGCGTGCAGGTACGCGCCGAGTATCCAGGCGCTAACCCGAAAGTGATTGCGGATTCCGTGGCGACGCCACTGGAAGAGGCGATCAACGGCGTCGAAAACATGATGTACATGAAGTCAGTGGCCGGTTCGGATGGCGTGCTGGTGACGACCGTGACTTTCCGTCCGGGCACCGATCCCGATCAGGCACAGGTGCAGGTGCAGAACCGCGTGGCACAGGCGGAAGCCCGTTTGCCGGAAGATGTGCGTAGGTTGGGTGTTACCACCCAGAAGATGTCGCCGACGCTGACGCTGGTCGTGCACATGTTCTCACCCAACAATACCTATGATTCGCTCTACCTGCGTAACTACGCCACGCTCAAGGTGAAAGATGAGCTGGCGCGCCTGCCGGGTGTCGGTCAGATCCAGATTTTTGGCGCGGGCGAATATGCGATGCGCGTCTGGCTTGATCCCAACAAAGTCGCTGCGCGTGGCCTGACCGCCGCTGACGTGGTGACGGCGATGCAGGAGCAGAACGTCCAGGTCTCTGCCGGTCAGCTGGGCGCAGAGCCGCTGAAAAAGCAGAGTGACTTCCTGCTGTCGATCAACACCCAGGGGCGACTGGAGAGCGAGCAGCAGTTCGGCGATATCATCCTGAAAACGTCTGAAGATGGTTCGCTGGTGCGGCTGCGCGATGTAGCGCGGATTGAGATGGGATCGGGCAGTTACGCCCTGCGCTCCCAGCTCAATAATAAAGATGCGGTCGGAATCGGCATCTTCCAGGCTCCGGGTGCCAACGCCATCGATCTCTCTAATGCGGTGCGCGCCAAAATGGATGAGCTGGCAACCCGTTTCCCCAACGATGTGAAATGGGCTGCGCCTTACGATCCGACAGTGTTTGTCCGCGACTCGATTAAGGCCGTGGTTCAGACTTTGCTGGAAGCGGTGATCCTGGTGGTGCTGGTGGTGATTCTGTTCCTGCAGACCTGGCGCGCCTCGATCATTCCGCTGCTGGCGGTGCCGGTGTCGGTGGTGGGTACCTTTAGCGTGCTCTATCTGCTTGGCTTCTCACTGAACACCCTGAGCCTGTTTGGGCTGGTACTGGCAATTGGTATCGTGGTAGATGACGCCATTGTGGTCGTGGAGAACGTCGAACGTAACATTGAGATGGGGCTGTCTCCGCGCGCCGCCGCCCATCAGGCGATGCGCGAGGTCTCCGGGCCGATCATCGCCATTGCGCTGGTGCTGTGCGCCGTATTTGTGCCGATGGCGTTTCTTTCCGGCGTGACCGGGCAGTTCTACAAGCAGTTCGCCACCACTATCGCGATCTCTACGGTGATCTCGGCGATTAACTCGCTGACGCTTTCGCCTGCGCTGGCGGCGATGCTGCTGAAAGGACATGACGCGCCGAAAGATCGGTTGACGCGGATCATCGATGCCCTGTTCGGCTGGCTGTTCCGTCCGTTTAACCGCTTCTTCCAGCGCAGCGCGCACGGTTATGAATCGCTGGTAGGCCGCACGCTGCGTCGCCGTGGCGCGGTATTTGGCGTTTATATCCTGTTGCTGGCTGGTGCCGGTTTTATGTTCCACACCGTGCCGGGTGGCTTTATCCCAACCCAGGATAAGCTCTATCTGATTGGTGGCGTGAAGATGCCGGAAGGCTCCTCACTGGCCCGCACCGATGAAGTGATTCGTAAGATGAGCGAAATCGGTATGCAGACCGAAGGCGTCGCCTATGCGGTGGCCTTCCCCGGCCTGAATGCGCTGCAGTTCACCAATACCCCGAACAGCGGCACGGTGTTCTTCGGCCTGAAGCCGTTCAGTGAGCGCAGGCACACCGCGGCGGAGATCAACGCGGAGATCAATGCGAAGATCGCGCAAATCCAGCAGGGCTTTGGTTTCTCGATTATGCCGCCGCCGATTCTGGGACTGGGACAAGGCTCTGGCTATTCACTGTATGTGCAGGACCGTGCCGGCCTGGGCTATGGCGCGTTGCAAACGGCGATTAATACGCTGTCAGGCAGCATAATGCAGACGCCAGGGATGCACTTCCCTATCTCCTCCTATCAGGCCAACGTTCCACAGCTTGATGTGCAGGTTGACCGGGATAAAGCCAAAGCCCAGGGCGTGTCGCTGACCGCACTGTTCAGCACGCTGCAGACCTATCTTGGCTCGTCATACGTGAATGACTTTAACCGCTTTGGTCGCACCTGGCGGGTCATGGCGCAGGCAGATGGTGAGTTCCGCGACAGTGTCGAAGATATTGCTAACCTGCGTACCCGTAACGATCGCGGTGAGATGGTGCCGATTGGCAGCATGGTTAATATCACCACCACTTACGGTCCCGACCCGGTGATCCGCTATAACGGTTATCCGGCGGCGGATTTGATTGGCGATGCCGACCCGCGCGTGCTCTCTTCGGCGCAGGCGATGAGTCAGCTGGAAGCAATGTCCGGTCAGCTGTTGCCTAACGGTATGAACATCGAGTGGACCGACCTGAGCTATCAGCAGTCAACCCAGGGCAATACCGCGCTGATTGTCTTCCCGATGGCCGTCCTGCTGGCGTTTCTGGTGCTGGCGGCGCTGTATGAGAGCTGGACGCTGCCGCTGGCGGTGATCCTGATTGTGCCGATGACGATGCTTTCTGCGCTGTTTGGCGTCTGGCTGACCGGCGGTGATAACAACGTCTTCGTACAGGTCGGACTGGTGGTGCTGATGGGGCTGGCCTGTAAGAACGCGATTCTTATCGTGGAATTTGCGCGTGAGCTGGAGATTCAGGGCAAAGGGATTATCGAAGCGGCGCTGGAAGCGTGTCGCCTGCGTCTGCGTCCGATTGTGATGACCTCCATCGCCTTTATCGCCGGTACCATACCGCTGATTCTGGGTGAAGGCGCAGGTGCAGAAGTACGCGGCGTGACCGGGATTACCGTCTTCTCCGGCATGCTCGGCGTGACGCTGTTCGGCCTTTTCCTGACGCCGGTGTTCTACGTCGCCCTGCGCAAGCTGGTGACGCGCCGGTCAGGAGATGCCGAAACCGTGACGGCGTAAACCGTAAACGTTAACAGGGGCGATCGGATGATCGCCCCTTTTTTTGTCTGAGATTGGCAGCATGTTGATTAACGCTGCCTTAATTTTTCATTCAGCGTTTCAATGATAAACGCATTCAGCGAGGTTTCATTTTGGGCCGCAGCCTGCGACAGCCGCACGCCCAGCGATTCAGGGTAGCGCAGCGTGAAGGTCTTAATTTTTTCCTGCTCCGCATAGGGATTAATGCCGGAGGCAGCGCAATCTTCCAGGTATTCACGCAGCGAAATTTCCCCTTCTTTATGCAAACCTTGCACGCTGTCAGAGACAAAATCACAATAGCCAGACAGGCCAGTAAAGCGTCCACGGAACATATTGATTTCGGGAGCATAGGTGATAACTGCGGGTTGCCCGGCGACGGTGATTGATGAATTTGAACGATTATTCATAGGGATCGACTCCAATACTTTCCAGCCATTCACGCAGATTAACAACAGCCCCTTTATCAGTATCTGGCGAAGGATGTGGGCGATGAAACCGCGCAATTTTTCCTCTGAGAAGAAAACGCACCCGTGAACCGCTACCCTCTTTAATCTCTCCGCCCAGTGCCCTGATAAGTGACTCAACAGCCTGCCATTTTAAGCCGGACGGCGGCGGCGTTTGAAATATCTGCTCCAGCGTTTCACGCTGTTTTTCCTTAAGTTCCTGACGGCGTCGTTCATCCTGATCTCCGCGACTTCATACAGTGAAGTCATTTTATTCTGCTGAAGTAAGAGGTCAAGTGGGGATTAATGGAGACAGGTGTCTGAAAGGCAGGTTGGGTGAAAAAAGGGTCAGAAATGTGCATTTGACACGCATAAAAAAAGCCGCTCATCAGCGGCTTTTTTTGCAGAGTTCTTCACTCTCTTCGGGTTCAGGTTCCGGTACGGCGGTGCAGTTACTGGTATCGCGTTTCTTCAGCTCGTTGAGCGCATCTGCCACGGTGCGTTTTGCCAGCACATCCAGCGACGCCTGCTCGGCTTCATCGGCTATCGATTTGAAGTACCAGCAGAGGTTGGCACTGACCAGACAGCGAGGCGCGACATCAGGACGCGCGGCCCAGATCTTTTTGTCTTCGATGACGGAGACATAGATATCCTTGAGGGTAATCTCCGCAGCAGGACGGCCGAGATGAATCGAACCGGTACGGCCCAGCGTTGAGACGATAATGCCGTCACGGGTCAGCGGGACCATTAATTTTCGAATGAAACTGGGATTCGCTTCCAGCCCGTAGGCCAGAATCGCGCTGGTAGAGCGTTTACCCATTTGCTCCGCCATCGCTACGCTCAGAACCATTTGCAAAGCTGTCGGGAAGCGGTAATCAAGCATTTCTTTATCCTGAGTTGCGGTGCATCTTATTGTTTTATTGCCGCATAAGTGAACAATCAATGAGCAATAAATATAACAAACACTGTTGCTTTTTTGAAGCAAGCCGGCAATGACAAGGCACGTATTCACCAAAGGCGTAGGCCTGATAGCACAAGGTGCTTACCCTGCTCCTCATCCTTATCCTGCTGGACACGGTGAGCCGTTCGGTCATGCGGTGGTGACCGCTGCCGCCGGTAATCGCTGCTTTAGCGCCATAACCAGCACCACGTTAAAGATTGCTAAAGCGCAAAGCAACCATAGCGTCGCCGATGCTCCCATCTTTTCAAACACATATCCACCCATCAGCGGCGTCAGTGCCTGTCCCATTAGCGCCGGGCGGGCCATTTTACCCACCACAATTGCGTATGACTCTGGTTTGACCATCGCCAGCGGTAAAGTTCCGCGCACGATGGCGCGTAAGCCATTACCTGCGCCATACAGGACCATGCTCAGCAGCGCCATCTGCGGAAACAGTGCCAGCAATAGCAGGCCCAGCGCCACCAGCCCGACAGAAAAAAAGGTCGTGCGGATCGGATGACTGCGTTTGAATACAATATCGACGATGCGCGAGCCTACCTGACACGGGCCGAGCACAGCGCTGATCGCCAGCGCCGACGTCAGCGTATGGCCACTCGCCTGCAACAGGGCGATAAGCTGCACGGAAATCGCCGTCATGATCACCGACGCGAGGGTAAAAATGGCGCACAGCAGCCAGAACAGCGCAGGTTCAATCTCCGGCGTAGCAGACTGTCTAACCACCCTTTTCGCAGGCGGCTTAGCATGGCTCGCCGGTAAAGCAAACAGATAGGCAGGCAGCACGCAGACCACCATCATTGCCGCAATAATCAGTGACGCATCCCGCCAGCCGAATCCATGAATCAGCAACGCTGTGCCGGGCCAGACCAGCGTGGTACAGAAGCCTGAAATCAGCGTAATACCGGTGATCGCTGAACGCGCCTGACCGCCATAGCAGGTGCCGAGTGTAGCGAACAGAGCATCATAAAGGCCCATCGCCATACCGATGCCGATAATCACCCAGGCAAACAGAAACAGCGGCAGCGAGTCGCTGACCGCCATCATCACCAGCCCCACCGCCATTACCAGACCGCTCAGCGCCAGCAGCAGACGACCACAGGTACGGGCGATAAGCCTGCCAGCCAGCGGTGACAGCAGGCCTGACACCAGTATCCCCGTCGAGAGCGCGCCGTAGATCCACTGCTGCGACCAGCCCGTCTCAGCTGCAATCGGGTTCGCCATCACCGCCATCAGGTAGAACGACCCTCCCCAGGAGAGGATCTGCACCAGGCCCAGAGTAAAAATGGCGGCGATACCGGGTTTATTGTTCTGACTCACAGGCGATCTCTTCATTAGCAGGCGAACCTTTTTATAACATGTTCTGCCAGAAGCCAGAATGCGTGACGCTCATTTCACTGGACCGCCCGGCAGGCCGCACGATTTTTATTGTGACAATAATAGTATGTTGTAACTATAAAGAGCTTGCATCCCTGGCAGGCTTCTGCCACATTGTGGACGTTGTAACTATGGAGGCACAACATGACGCGCTACGACTTAGTGGCTGATATGCATCAGTGTGTAAACGACCTGGAACTGGCGCTGGGCGCGCTCCGTCAGCAGATTGAGGCGCAGCCGTTGCTCATCGCCCGCGTCTTCAGCCTGCCGCCGGTGGTGAAAGGCCGTGAACATGAAGCGATAACTCAGATTGCCGTTGAGCAGCATCTCGGTGAGCGCGCGTTGAAGATGGCACTTGACCACTATTGCCGCCTGTTTATGCAGCATCAGTCTGAACAGCTGAGCACCAAGGCAGCCGTGCGCTTACCCGGCGCGCTCTGTATCGAATGTGATGAACAGCGCGAAGCGGAGATCGGCTCGCTGGTCGACCTCATCAACCAGCTGAAAGCCCGGCTGGAGCAGTTGATCACGGTGGACTCGGGCCTGCCGAGCGAAGCGCGTTTTGAGTTCGTCCACCAGCATTTACGCGGCCTGATTACCCTGAATGCCTATCGCACGATCACCCTGCTCAGCGCTCCTGACAGCCTGCGTTTTGGCTGGGCCAACAAGCACATCATTAAAAATCTCAAGCGCGAAGAGGTGATCGCCCAGCTGGAAAAAAGTCTGAAGTCGGGGCGCGCGAAGGCACCCTGGTCACGCGAACAGTGGGCGGAAAAAGTGCAGGAGGAGCTGGCAAGCGTGCGCGCCCTGCCCGCCTCGGCACGACTGAAAATCAAGCGTCCGGTGAAAGTCCAGCCGGTGGCACGCGTCTGGCGCGCGGATGAACAAAAGCAGACCCAGCTGGCCTGCCCGTCACCGATTCTGGTGATCTGTCGTGATCGCACTCAGGTTCCGGTGCTGGGCGAGTTGCTCAATTACGATGCCGATAACATCACGCATCGTCATAAACCCGCCGCTGAACCGCTTAATCTGCTGATACCCCGACTGCATCTGTGGGTCGATTGCCCGATATAAAAAAAGGCCAGCATCCGCTGGCCTGTTCCTTATGGCTGACCTTACGACTTCATGCTGCCGACCATCTCTTCCGGACGGACCCAGGCATCAAACTCCTCTTCGGTCAGATAGCCCAGCTTCAGCGCCGAACCCTTCAGCGTCAGCCCCTCTTTGTGTGCCTTCTTGGCAATCTCAGCCGCTTTGTCATAGCCGATGTGGGTGTTCAGCGCGGTCACCAGCATCAGTGATTCGTTGAGCAGTTGATCGATGCGCTCACGCACCGGCTCAATGCCGACGGCGCAATGATGGTTAAAGCTGTCCATGCCGTCCGCCAGCAGGCGAATCGATTGCAGGAAGTTATGGATCACCATCGGACGGAAGACGTTAAGCTCAAAGTTACCCGACGCGCCGCCCATGTTGATCGCCACGTCATTACCCATCACCTGACAGCAAAGCATGGTCATCGCTTCACACTGCGTTGGGTTGACTTTGCCCGGCATAATGGAGCTACCAGGTTCGTTTTCCGGAATGGCGATTTCGCCGATGCCGCAACGCGGGCCGGAAGAGAGCCAGCGTACGTCGTTGGCGATTTTCATCAGCGAGGCGGCCAGCCCTTTCAGCGCGCCATGCGCATGCACCAGCGCATCACAGGTTGCCAGTGCCTCAAACTTATTTGGTGCGGTGACAAATGGCTGCTGCGTCAGATCGGCCAGCGCCTTCGCCACGCGCACTGCATATTCAGGATGGGTATTCAGACCGGTGCCCACCGCGGTTCCGCCCAGCGCCAGTTCCGCCACGTGCGGAATGCTCTGTTCGATATGCTTCAGGTTATGCTCCAGCATCGCCACCCAGCCTGAAATCTCCTGGCCCAGCGTCAGCGGCGTCGCATCCTGCAGGTGAGTACGACCAATCTTAACGATGTCTTTAAAGGCGTCAGACTTCTGGCTCAGCGTGTTTTTCAGTACCTGAATCTGAGGGATTAACTGTTCGCGCAGCGCGATCACGGCGGCAACATGCATCGCCGTCGGGAAGACGTCGTTGGAGCTCTGGCTCTTGTTCACATCGTCGTTGGGATGGACCAGGCGCGACATCCCACGCTCCCCGCCGAGGATTTCGCTCGCGCGGTTCGCCAGCACCTCATTCATGTTCATGTTGGTCTGGGTGCCGGAGCCGGTCTGCCAGATCGCCAGCGGGAACTCGTCCGCATGCTTATCCGCCAGCACTTCATCCGCCGCGCTGACAATCGCATCCGCGCGGTCAGTGGGCAGCAGTCCGAGATCGCGGTTGACGCTGGCCGCCGCGCGTTTGGTCAATGCCAGCGCATGCACCAGCGCGGTCGGCATTTTTTCGGTTGAGATACGGAAGTGTTCCAGTGAACGCTGCGTCTGCGCCCCCCACAGTTTGTCTGCCGGTACATCGATGGGGCCCATTGAATCTTTCTCAATGCGATTGGCTGCCATGAATACGTCTCCTTCACCTGTTTTTTAAAAGAATGATCGCCCGTTCTGTCATCGCATCCGATAACCCGGCGGTCAGGATACTGATACACAATAATTTAACATTATCAGAGCTTAGCGTCCTTTTGCGCTGGATATGTATTTTTACCGGTAGTTTCTGCTTTAATAGCCGCAATAATTTCCCGTGAAAAAGGGTTATACAATGCAAAAAATGAACAATTCGCTGCAAAATTACGCATGGGGCAGCAAAACGGCATTGACTGAGCTGTATGGGATTGCCAACCCCGAGGGTCTGCCGATGGCAGAGCTGTGGATGGGCGCACATCCGAAAAGTCCCTCAACTGTGATGGATCAGGGCCGCGAGCGTTCCTTACGCGACGTGATTGATGCCGCGCCCGCCGCGATGCTGGGCGACGCGGTGTCACAGCGCTTTGGTGAACTGCCCTTCCTGTTCAAAGTGCTGTGTGCCGATCAGCCCCTGTCGATTCAGGTCCATCCCAGCAAACGTGCGGCCGAAGTGGGCTTTGCCCGTGAGAATGCGGCGGGGATCCCGCTGACAGCAGCCGAGCGCAACTATAAAGATGCTAACCACAAGCCGGAGCTGGTCTATGCGCTGACGCCCTTTCAGGCGATGAACGGTTTTCGCACGCTGACGCAGATGGTCTCACTGCTGGAGCCGGTCGCGGGCGCACATCCTCAGATTGCCCATTTTCTGCAGCATCCCGATCAGGAGACGCTGGCTGCGCTCTTCTCTACCCTGCTGTCACTGGAGGGCGAGGCGAAATCGCTGGCGCTGGGTGTGCTGAAATCCGCACTTGATGCGCAGCAGGGCGAGCCGTGGGAAACCATTCGCATGATTGCGGCAGAGTATCCTGACGACAGCGGCCTGTTTTCACCGCTGCTGCTGAATGTCATCACCCTGCAGCCCGGCGAGGCGATGTTCCTCTACGCTGAAACCCCGCACGCGTATCTGAAAGGCGTGGCGCTGGAGGTGATGGCCAACTCTGATAACGTATTGCGGGCCGGTTTAACCCCGAAATATATCGATATCGACGAGCTGATGGCCAACCTGAAGTTTGAGGAGAAGCCTGCCAGCTCGCTGCTGACGAAGCCAGAGCAACAGGGTCATGCGCTGCGCTTCCCGATTCCGGTCGAAGATTTCGCCTTTGCCATCCATAGCCTGAACGCAGAACCGCAATCGCTGGCGCAGCAGAGCGCTGCCCTGCTGTTCTGCATCGAAGGCCAGGCGGTTATCGCCAAAGACGACCAGCAACTGACGCTGAAACCGGGTGAATCCTGCTTTATTGCCGCCAGCGAATCGCCGGTAACAGTCGCCGGTGCGGGCCGGCTGGCGCGGGTATTTAACGACTTAGGGCTGCGCGGCTGACGGAATCCCTGTTAACTGCTATTATTTCAACCTATTAGCTTTTAAACGCCTGCGGGCGTTTTTCTTCGGTCGCTGGGGTTAACCTGCGGCATAAGCGGACTCAAGGATAAGGACGAATCAGCAATGAAAAAGACCAATGTTGCCGTAGGTGTCATCATCGCACTGGGCGTAGTCTGGACGGGTGCGGCGTGGTTCACCGGCAAGCAAATTGAAAGCCACAGGGATGAGCTGGTGCAGAACGCCAATGCACAGCTGAACGCTTATGCCCCTAACAGTCGACTGAAGATCAGCTATCAGGACTATCAGCGCGGCGTGTTCAGCAGCAAAGTGAATCTGGTGGTTCAGGCCAATTCGCAGACGGAAGATAATCCGCTGCTGAAGCCGGGTCAGAGCATCATCCTGAATGAAACCATCGATCATGGCCCTTTCCCGTTTGCGCAGCTGAAGCATTTCAATCTGATCCCGAGCATGGCATCCGTTCATACCGAACTGGCTAACACCGATGCGGTGAAGAAGCTGTTTGAGCTGACCGGCAATAAATCGCTGATTAGCGCCGACACCCGCATCGGCTACAGCGGTGCTACCGATACCGCACTTCGTGTTCTGCCGGTTGACTATCAGAATGCGCAAACCGGCGAGCGTTTTGCCACTAATGGCGGCACCTTCAACGTCAGCGCCGATAATAAAGGCGATAAAGTGTCGCTGGACAGCGATGTGGATAGTCTCGCGCTCACCAGTAAAAATGAGATGGGCCAGCCGGTACTGTTCACTGTCAATGGTCTGAAGCTGAGCGGTAACACGCACCTCAGCCCGGAAGGCGTGCGCATCGGCGATCAGTCGGTCGATATTGAGAAGGTGAATGCCAGCATTAATGGTCAGGACGCCCTGACGCTGCACAAAATGAAAGGCACCTCCTCTTTCGACAACAGCGCCGGTAAAATTGGCGGCGATATTGATTACAAAGTGGAAAGCGTTCAGCTGCAGAAGCAGGACTTCGGTCAGGCTGCGCTTAAGATGAAGCTGTCTCAGTTTGATGCGCAGGCGGTCAAAGCGTTCTCCGATCGTTATAACCAACAGATGCAGGAACTGCTGACCCAGCCTGGCGTTGCAGAAGATCCTATCCGCTATCAGGCAGGCGTGCATCAGATTCTGATGGCCAATCTGCCGATGCTGCTAAAAGGCTCGCCATCCATCAGCATCGCTCCGCTGAGCTGGAAGAATGACAAAGGTGAAAGCACCTTTAATCTGACGGCCAGCTTCAACGACCCTTCTGCCGTTACTGGTGAAGCCCAGACTTTGAGCGCTATGGTTGATCGGGTACTGAAAAGCCTGGACAGCAAGCTGGTCATCAATATGCCGATGGCGACTGAAACCATGCACAAAGTGGGTCTGGCTGAGGGGTATCAGGCGGATGACGCACAGAAGCTGGCGGATCAGCAGGTGAAAGGTCTGGCGGCGATGGGTCAGATGTTCCGCCTGACTCAGCAGCAGGATAACAACATCGTGACCAGCCTGCAGTACACCAACGGTCAGGTGAACATGAACGGCGACAAGATGACGCTGGAACAGTTTATGTCCCGCTACATGCTGGGTATGCCGACCAGCGAAGGCATGCCGCAGTAAGCGCTGTCTTCCATCAAAGGCGACCTTCGGGTCGCTTTTTTTATGCCTGACCGCTGATTTGCCCGCCGGTTATGGGCAATTAAGCAGCATCCGGTGCGGCTGTTGCGCAAATAACTGGCGTGGTTGCGCAAGATATTTTTATAATGCTCTGCACTTCACCGACAACTCAGCGAGTGCGCCATGATCGATTCTAAAATTCCTCTGACTGATATTCACCGCCACCTTGATGGCAACATTCGTGCACAAACCATTCTCGATTTAGGCCGCCAGTTTAATCTCGCCCTGCCCGCATCAACGCTGGAGACGCTGCGTCCGCATGTACAGGTTGGCCAGAATGAACCTGATCTGGTGAGCTTCCTGCAGAAACTCGACTGGGGCGTGAAAGTGCTGGGCGATCTGGATGCCTGCCGCCGCATTGCGCAGGAAAATGTCGAAGATGCCGCGCGCGCGGGCATTCATTACGCTGAACTGCGTTTTTCGCCCGGTTATATGGCGATGACCCACAACCTGCCCATTGCCGGTGTGGTTGAAGCGGTCATTGACGGCGTACGCGCAGGCCGTCAGCAGCACGATATCGACGTGCGTCTGATTGGTATTATGAGCCGGACCTTTGGCGAAGATGCCTGCCTTGCCGAACTCGAAGGTTTACTGGCTCATCGCGATCACATTACCGCAGTCGATCTGGCGGGTGATGAGCTGGGCTTCCCGGGCAGCGAGTTCCTGAGTCACTTTACCCAGGCGCGCGATGCCGGTTTCCGCGTTACCGTGCATGCGGGCGAAGCGGCTGGCCCGGAGAGCATCTGGCAGGCGATTCGTGAGCTGGGCGCAGAACGTATCGGTCACGGGGTAAAAGCGATTGAAGATCGCGCGCTGATGGATTTCCTGGCGGAGCACCATATTGGTATTGAGTCCTGCCTGACCTCCAACATCCAGACCAGCACCGTGCCTTCACTGGCGCAGCATCCGCTGAAGACCTTCCTTGAGCATGGCATTCTGGCGACCATCAATACCGATGATCCCGCGGTTCAGGGCATTGAACTGGCGCATGAATATCATCATGCCGCACCGGCTGCCGGTCTGAGCGCGGCACAGATCCGTCAGGCGCAGGAAAATGGTCTGACGATTGCCTTCCTCAGCGACGCTGAGAAAGCGGCTATTCGCGCTCGCGTGCAGTAATCTGCCGCATCAGGAATAAAAAACGGGCCAGAAATCCGGCCCGATACTTTGCTGCCAAAACCCAGTCCCGGAAGTTCTGACAGCAACGCAAAGGCTTAACGCGCAGGAAACAGGGTCAGAGGAGGAAAGCGTCCCGCGCAAGGGACAAAAACGCCGGGAGCGTTTTTGAACAACGCAACGCGTTGGCCCGGCTACGGGCGCACCTCAGGGATGAGGTGCGTAATCGCGCGGGCCGAGCAAGCCAGGGATGGCGGCTTTTGCGACTTTCCGATCTGACCCTGTTCCCTTCGCTGGCTCGATCTCACCGCTGATTCCGCGAACATTACGGGCCGGATATTCGACCCGTTCTGCTTTTGCATTATACACTCACCAATCAGACGCGCTTCAGCGACATCGTCTGGCGTTTCTCGGCGGATTGCAGACCCAGCTCAATCAGCTCCATCACCTGAATCGCCTCTTCCGCCGTCACCGGATTATTACCGCGTCCGGCAATCGCATCGCGGATGCCCGCATAGTAAGCCGGATAGTTGCCCGGCTGGGTCAGCTGTGTGGTTTCGGTCAGGGAGTCGCCCTCAACCAGCGTCAGCGTACCATCGCGCATGTCATAGCCCCAGTCCTCCTGCGGCGGGAAGTCGCCCGACTTCAGGCGATCTTCCTGCGGATCCAGACCATATTTAACGTAACTGCCGCGCGTGCCGTGGACGGTGTAACGAGCGGATTCTGCCGCCACCAGCATGCTGGCGTGCAGCACGACGCGGCGCTGCGGATAAGTCAGCGTGGCGTGGAAGTAGTCAGTAGTCTGCGCGCCCGGACGCATTTCGGCCAGGTCAACATGGATGGCAACCGGTGGGCCAAACAGCTGAAGCGCCTGGTCCAACAGATGCGGTCCCAGGTCATACCAGATCCCGCTGCCTGCGCCCTTCATTTCACGCCAGCGATTGCGCACTTCCAGACGGAAGCGATCAAAATGCGATTCGAAATAGCGCACTTCACCGAGTGAGCCAGCTTCAAGCAGGGATTTAAGCGTCAGGAAGTCACTGTCCCAGCGGCGGTTATGGAATACCGACAGCAGCAGCCCTTTGGCTTTAGCCAGCGCATCCAGCTCACGTGCCTGTGACAACGTCACGGTAAACGGCTTATCGACCACCACATGTTTACCGGCATTCAGCGCCGCTTTAGCCAGCGGGAAGTGCGTATCGTTGGGGGTAGGAATAACAATCAATTGCAGAGTCGGATCGTCCAGCAGCGCCTGAGGATCGGCCACCACCTTCACGGCGGGCCAGTCGGCGTGGACTTTGCTGGCGTCGCTACTGGAAATGGCGGCCAGTTCGACGTCCGGCGTTCCCGCAATCAGCGGGGCATGAAACGTTTTACTGGCAAAGCCGTAGCCGATCAGACCAACACGTAATTTATCGCTCATTTGGATTCCTCTCAGAGCCTGCCTGGCAGGCTCTTAGTTGATAACCTGATTGATTTAAGACTATTAACCAGGTGAGAACAAGGCGGAATCCCCCGAAAAAACTAAGAGATAGCACTTCGCGCCAGGGGCCAGGCCGTCTGCGCCGCCAGGCTGTCGTGCGCATCCTGATTGCGGCGGCGGAAGTCGCTGGGACTGACGCCAACACGCTTGCGAAAGACGCGTGAGAAATAAAGCTGGTCGTCGTAACCCACTTCACGCCCGACCGACGCGATGGGTTCCTGGGTGGTTTGCAGCAGCAGTTTCGCGCGGATAACGCGCTGATCTTCGCGCCAGCGCAGCAGGTTCACCCCCATCTGCTCGCGAAAAAGGTGCGCCAGCCGCGACGGTGACAGACAGACGTGGCGCGCCACCTCTTCAATCCTGACCTCGCTGGCAAGATGATTAGTGACATACTGACAGGCTTCGATGACGCGCGGATCGCGGATTAACTGATGGCTGCGCGGATCTTCTTCAACGGCGCGCAGCAGCAGCCGCTCCAGCAGGTTCATCGCCAGCTCTTCCGCAAAGCGGCGGCCCGAGTTGTGGGTCTGTTCGATACTGGCAAACAATCGGTCGAACTCGCCACGCAGCGATTCCGGCAGCAGCAGTCGTCCTACGCCCTCCTGCTCATCCTGCCAGCGCAGCCAGTCGTGCCAGTAGGCGCGTGGACGGAAATAGACCCAGCGGTGGAACCACTGCAGGCTGTCCGGCGCTCGCCCATAATAGTGCGCGGTTTTTGGCTGAAACAGCAGCATTTCGCCGGGCTCGCAGTCAAAGGCCCGCTCGCCGTCGAATACCCGCCCTTTACCTTTGATGGTGAGGTTCAGAATGTAACCTTTCATGCCGTGCGGGCGATCGATAAAGAAATCGAGCGGGCCATCAGCGGTGATGGGCGTCAGCCCCGCCACCAGCCAGGCATTGAATGAATAGCCCGGCAACAAGGGGTTTTGCTGCCCGGCCGGTAATTCGCGGTGATACATAGCGTCCTCACTCAGTCTGTTATTGTTCAGATAGCCCGCAGAGGCGTCAGCGTCTGCGGGCCAACGGCTCGCGCAATCAGGCTTTTTTCTGTTTGTAACGGTCAAATATCACCGCAGCTAACAGTATCAGACCGCGCACCACATACTGTGAGAATGGCGAGATATTCAATAAATTCATCGCATTCTCGACGGTGCCGAGAATTAACACCCCTGCCACCACGTAGGAGATCTTGCCGATGCCGCCCTTCAGTGACACGCCGCCCAGTACGCAGGCAGAAATCACCACCAGCTCATAGCCGATGGAGGTCATGGGCTGACCGCTGGTCATACGCGACGCCAGAATGATGCCCGCCGCCGCCGAAACCAGACCGGAAAGAATGAAGATGATGATACGGGTTCGCACCACCGGCACACCGGCCAGTCGTGCGGCCTCTTCATTGCCGCCAATCGCCAGGGTATTACGGCCAAAGGTGGTTTTGTTAAGCAGGAAGCCGAAGATCAGCATGGTCGCCAGCGTCAGCCAGATGGGTGCAGGCACGCCAAGCCAGTTGGCAAAGCCCAGTTCAAAGAAGCGCTCATCTTCAATCCCGACCGCTTTACCGTCAGAGAAGATATAGGCCAGGCCGCGCACGATCTGCATGGTCGCCAGCGTGGTGATCAGCGCATTGATCTTGAGTCGGGCAATCACAAAGCCGTTGATAAAGCCGGTGATCATACCCAGCACCAGACCGGCTGCCACGCCAATCCACAGGCTTTCGGTCATGTTAATCACCACGGCGGTCACCACACCCGCACAGGCGATAACCGAGGCGACCGACAGGTCGAAATCCCCGGAGGCCAGACAGAACAGCATGCCGCAGGCGACCATGCCGGACATCGACATCGCCAGCCCTAAGCCTTTCATATTGATAAACGAGCCGAAGTTCGGCACAAAAATCGCACAGACAATAAACAGCAGTGCAAAGACAACCAGCATGCCGAAGTTGTCCCAGATGCGACCTAACTGCAGGCCGCCGCGTGAAGCAGGCTGCGGCGTATTTGAGGTCGTGGATGAAGCCATGATGATCTCCTGTCAGGCCACGGCGGCCGCTTGAGTGGTTTTGGGCATCGCCAGGCTCAGCGTCTGCTGCTCCGTGGCGTCGTCGTGCAGCAGTTCACCGGCAATGGCACCTTCACGCATCACCACGATGCGATCGGCCAGGCCCATCACTTCCGGTAAATCGCTGGAGGCGAACAGCACCGCAATGCCCCGGTTTGCCAGCTGATAAATCAGGTTATAAATTTCATGTTTGGCACCGACATCGATACCGCGCGTTGGCTCATCCAGCAGGATCACTTTCATATCTTCGGAGAGCCAGCGTCCCAGAATCGCCTTCTGTTGGTTACCGCCGGAGAGGTTCATGATCAGCTGATCGGCGCTGGGCGTTTTGATGTTCAGCGAGCGGATATGGCTGTCGGCGTTTTTGTTTTCCCAGCCGTTTTTAATCAGGCACCCGGCGGTAAGATTATGACGACGGGCGCTGATGTTGATGTTGTCGCGCACCGAGTGCACGGGAATAATGCCTTCGGCTTTGCGGTCTTCCGGGCAGAGCATGATGCCCGCACGAATAGCATCGATGGGTTCACGCAGCGGCAGCGGTTTGCCGTCCAGGATCACCTGACCGCCACGCAGCCGCGTGCCACCAAATAATCCTTTCAGCAGTTCACTGCGTCCGGCTCCGACCAGGCCAAACAGCCCGACGATTTCACCAGCATGAACTTTCAGCGAAATCGGCGTCCGCACGCCCTTCGCTTCAACCTTGTCCAGCTCCAGCCGCACGTCGCCTTTGGCTCGCGGTGAGTAGCCATAAATATCACCCAGGTTACGTCCCACCATCGCCTGCACCAGATCGTCATGATGAGTGTTGGCCATATCAGTAAAGGTTCGCACGTAGCGACCATCTTTGAAGACGGTGATGGCATCGCTGAGGGCAAAGATCTCCTCCATGCGGTGAGAAACGTAGAGCACCACCCGGCCCTCCTCGCGGAGCTGGCGGATGACGCGGAACAGGTTGTCGATTTCTCGCGCCGACAGGGAGCTGGTTGGCTCATCAAAGGCGATAATGCGCGCGTTGCGCGCCAGCGCTTTGGCAATCTCAACCATCTGCCACTGTCCCAGCGACAGGTATTTCAGCGGCATATCAGGATCGATATCCATGCCGAGATTTTTCAGCTGCACGCCCGCCTCAAAGCGCATCAGCTTACGATTGACCAGCCCGTGCTTGTGCGGAATCTGACCGAGATAGATGTTCTCCGCCACGCTCATTTCCGGTACCAGATGCAGTTCCTGGTAAATAATGGCGACGCCCGCGTCAAGCGCATCTGTGGTGCGCTGAAAGCTCATCGGCTTGCCTTTAATACGAATCTCACCGCCGCTCGGCTGATAACTGCCGCTGAGTATTTTTAACAGCGTCGATTTGCCTGCGCCGTTTTCGCCCATCAACGCATGGACTTCACCGCCCCGGCAGTCGAAGGAGATATCCTGCAACGCTTTCACGCCAGGAAAGGTTTTACTGATGCCATGAAACGACAGAAATGCTGAATCAGTGTTCATGTTGATCCTCACTCTTTCGCGCCACCGGCCTGTCAGGGCGGGCGGCGCGAAATCGGCTATTAAGGATGCCAGGCTGCGGACAGCCCGACAGGCTCAGAGTTACATCAGTCCTTTTTTCGCCAGCTCAGTTTTGAAGTTGTCACGGGTGATCAGCACCACATCGGTGACTTCGGTGAATTTCGGTGGATCTTCACCTTTGCTGACCCAGTTGTAGAGCATCTGGCTGCTTTTGTAGCCGTGGATATCCGGGCTTGGCAGCAGCGAACCGTAGAAGCCGGTCGCCTTGTCTTTCGACAGTTCACTGATGGCATCCACGCCGTTGATACCGATACCGATGACGTCAGCCGCTTTAAAGCCCTGACCTTCGGTGGCACGCACGCCGCCCAGCACGGTATTGTCGTTCATGCCGACAACCAGCCAGTGTTTAACTTCAGGATGCTGAACCAGCAGGGAGTTACCGGCGTCAAACGCGCCTGGGATATCGTTAGATTTGGTTGGCACCTGGTAGATCTGCGCTGCCGGGAAGCCTGCAGCTTTGATCGCGTCCATTGAGCCGCCGGTACGACGACGTGCGGTATCAAGTTCATTCGCGGTAATCGCCATCACGCCGGTGGTTTTCACATCCCAGCCGCGTTTCTGCATCTCTTTATAGAGTTCCTGGCCCTGGCGCTCACCAATTTTGGTGGCCGCCATCATCACCAGCGGCACGGTGTCCATTGGCTTGCCTTTGGCAGTCACGAACTGGTCATCCACGGCGATGACTTTCAGACCGTAGCCACGTGCTTTCGCCATGATGGCCGAGCCGAGTTTCGGATCGGGGGTACAGATAACAAAACCTTTCGCGCCATTCGCCGCCAGGCTGTCGATGGCATTCAGGGTTTTTTCACCATCCGGCACGGCAATTTTGATGACATCAAAGCCAAGATCTTTGCCCGCTTTGTCGGCGAATTTCCATTCAGTCTGGAACCAGGGTTCCTCGGGTTGCTTGACCAAAAAACCCAGCTTCATGGTCTCGGCGATAGCGGATTGTGACATAACCGCTGCCAGGCCGATGGCCGCGAATGCTTTAGTGAATTTATGCATGATGCTCTCCGGTACCAGGTTATTTTTCGCTGCTCATAACGAATCGGTGTAAGCGCTACCAGTTGGTCTTGTTTTGAGGGTACAGCCATAAATCAGTGCGTTAGGTTGCTATGTGTTGTCAGCCTGTCCAGACGCTGGGCTAGTTTTAGCGGTATTAGCGGAGAAAAATGTAGAGCGGTATCACATCTTAAAATCACGACAAAATGATCCATATATTCAGCAAATTTAACCGGAGATTAACTTTTGCAATGGATCACAAAATCACTGCCGATGGCAGGAAAGTGCATATTGTCAGCCAGTCATGACTAACTGATTTGGCGCGCCGAACCCAGGATACAGGAGTTAACTAACGACAGGAGATTCCGATGCGTGCTGGAGCCATCACCCTTGGGCTGGACTTTGGTAGTGATTCGGTGCGTGCGCTGGCCGTAGATTGTCATCGCGGCAAAGAGCTGCAGAGTGCGGTGTGCAGCTATCCGCGCTGGCAGCAGGGCTTATACAGCGATCCGCACACTAACCGTTTTCGTCACCATCCACAGGATTACATCGACGCGATGGAGCAGGCGCTGCTCGGCGTGCTGAATGCACTGAGCGACGATCAACGCGCCGCCGTGGTCGGCATTGGCGTTGACAGCACCGGCTCAACCCCGGCGCCAATTGACCGCGACGGCAACGTGCTGGCGCTGCGCCCGGAGTTCGCGGAGAACCCCAACGCGATGTTTGTGTTGTGGAAAGATCACACGGCGATAGAAGAAGCAGAAGAGATCAATCAGCTGTGTCACAGCGGCCGCTTCCAGGATTACAGCCGCTATATCGGCGGCATTTACTCCTCGGAGTGGTTCTGGGCGAAGATTCTGCACGTGTCGCGTGAAGATGCGGCAGTGCGTGAGGCCGCGGTCTCCTGGGTCGAGCTGTGCGATTGGATACCTGCCCTGTTAAGCGGCACGACCGCGCCAGATAAGCTGCGCCGTGGTCGCTGTGCGGCCGGGCATAAAGCGCTGTGGCACGGCGACTGGAACGGCCTGCCCGATGTTGATTTCCTTAATGCACTCGACCCGCTGTTAACCCAGCAGCTCGACTCGCCGCTGTTCAGGGATACCTGGACCGCCGATCTGCCGGTTGGCACGCTCAGCCCGGAGTGGGCACAGCGTCTGGGCCTGACGCAAACCGTCACGCTCTCCGGTGGCGCGTTTGACTGCCATATGGGCGCAGTCGGTGGCGGAGCTAAACCCTATACCCTGGTGAAAGTGATCGGCACATCCACCTGCGACATCCTGATTGCTGACGCAGATAAAGTCGGCGATCGCGATATCAAAGGCATCTGTGGTCAGGTCGATGGCAGCGTCATGCCAGGTGCTATCGGACTGGAGGCGGGTCAGTCTGCCTTTGGTGATATCTACGCCTGGTTCAGCCGTTTACTGGGCTGGCCGTTACAGCTGGCGGCGCAGCAGCATCCTGAGCTGAAGCCTCAGCTGGCGGAGATGCAAAAGAATCTGATTAAAGATCTGACCGAGGCCTGGGCTGCCAATCCGCAACTCGACCATCTGCCGGTGGTGCTGGACTGGTTTAACGGTCGGCGCACGCCAAACGCCAATCAGCGGCTGAAAGGGGTGATTACTGACCTGAATCTGGGCACCGATGCCCCCGCGCTGTTTGGTGGTCTGGTCGCGGCAACCGCGTTTGGCGCACGCGCCATCATGGAGTGCTTCGAGCAGCAGCAGATCCCGGTAGAGAGCATTCTGACACTCGGTGGCATCGCGCGGAAATCCCCGGCAATTATGCAGACCTGCTGCGATGTGATGAACCGGCCACTGGATATCGTCGCTTCTGACGAGTGCTGTGCGCTGGGTGCAGCCATTTTCGCCGCCGTCGCCGCCGGCGTTCACGCCAGCGTCCCGGATGCACAGCAAGTCATGGCCAGTCCGATTGCCGTGACGCTGCAGCCTGATCCGGCGCGCGTCGCCCGCTATCAACAACTTTATCAACGCTATCAACAATGGTGCGTGACGGCAGAACCGCAATACGCCGCCCGCCCCGCTTCCGCTACGCGCCTGGCCCAACAGGCGTAATTGTTGCAGGCAGTCTGGACACGGACAGCGCGGAACAAGCAGGCGTACACGGAGTACGTGAGGATTACTCGCGGTGCTCGGTCCTTCAGGGTCGCACTTCAGGGCGTTCGGGTTGCTAAAGCAGCCTGTGTGAGCACTGCCCGGGTTCAGACTGACAAATAAATTAGCCCACTAAGGTCGGCTCAAAGTAAAGGAGTGGTTTTATGGAACAGTCAAACAACTACAGCGTGTGGTTTGTCATCGGCACGCAGCACCTCTACGGGCCGGAGTCGTTACGCCAGGTTGAACAGAATGCACGTCAGGTCGTCGAAGGGTTGAATCAGGCCGGCTTACCCGTGCATCTGGAGTTGAAACCGCTGGTGAAGTCACCGGATGAAGCCCTGGCCCTGTGCCGCGACGCCAACTATGACAAGCAGTGCGTCGGGATCATTACCTGGCTGCACACCTTTTCTCCGGCCAAAATGTGGATTGGCGGTCTGAGCGTGCTGAATAAGCCGCTGCTGCAATTCCATACCCAGTTCAATGCGGAGATCCCATGGGACAGCATGGACATGGACTTTATGAACCTGAACCAGACCGCGCACGGCGGCCGTGAGTTCGGTTTCATCGGGGCGCGCATGGGCCTCCAGCACAGCGTGGTGACCGGTCACTGGAAAGACAGCGCCAGTCAGCAGCGTCTGGGGAACTGGATGCGTGCAGCGCTGGCAAAACAGGCCAGCCAGCAGCTGAAAGTCGCCCGTTTTGGCGACAACATGCGTGAAGTGGCCGTGACCGAAGGTGATAAGGTTGCCGCACAGATTCAGTTCGGCTATTCAGTGAATGGCTGGGGCGTGGGCGATCTGGTTGAGGTGATCAATGGCGTCAGCGATGGCGACGTGAATGCACTGATCGACGAATATGAAAGCCTGTATCGCTTTACCGATGTTGCTTCATCTGGCGGCGAAAAACGTCAGAACGTGCTGGATGCCGCGCGCATCGAGCTGGGCCTGAAGCGTTTCCTGGACGCGGAAGGCTGCCACGCCTTTACCACTAACTTCCAGACGCTGCACGGCATGACGCAGTTGCCCGGTCTGGCGGTTCAGCGTCTGATGGGTCAGGGTTATGGTTTCGCCGGCGAAGGTGACTGGAAGACCGCTGCGCTGCTGCGCATTTTCAAAGTGCTGGCTGGCGACCGTAAAGGTGGTACTTCATTTATGGAGGATTACACCTATCACTTTTCACCGGGCAACGATCTGGTGCTTGGCTCACACATGCTGGAAGTCTGTCCGTCGATCGCCATTGAAGAGAAACCGTTGATTGATGTGCAGTTCCTCGGCATTGGCGATAAAGCCGACCCGGCGCGGATGATTTTCTCCACGCCAGCGGGCCGTGCGGTTAACGCCAGCGTAATCGATATGGGTGACCGTTTCCGTCTGCTGGTTAACGTGGTAGATGCTATCGAGCAGCCGAAACCGCTGCCGAAGTTGCCGGTTGCCCGCGCACTGTGGAAAGCGCAGCCTTCACTGGCGACCGCTTCCGAAGCGTGGATTCTGGGCGGCGGTGCGCACCATACGGTGTTCAGTCAGGCGCTGACGCTCGACGATATGTATCTGTACGGTGAGATGAACGATATCGAAGTGCTGGTGATTGATGAGCACACCACCTTGCCTGCGTTTAAAGACGCGCTGCGCTGGAATGAAGCTTATTACCGGTTAAAACGTTAATTAGCGATCATTGGCACTTTAGGACTCTTTAAAAGATAGTTTCAGGAAAGGCAAAGCGCCGTTTGGTTGAGAATCAGTGCAATTCAGTCGGAAATGGCGGGCGTTGCGTAAAGACGCCGTAAATACATCCCTGTAGGCTCTGCCGCCGCATCCATGCGGCGGACGCTTTACTCCACTGCCCGCCATCCCCTCCTTAATTTTGCATTTTTGCGAATATTCAAAAGCTCAGCATGTAATAAAAGCCCCTACTGCGAAAGTCCCATTTCGCTGCAACTGTGCACTCCACTCTTTCAATTTCGCACTGCCTTTTACAGCAATGATTAAGCCCAATCGGGAAGGAATGGTATGCCTGAAGAGCAAAGCGTCCGCGCCAGGGATGGCGCGGCCGATCCGCATGGATGCGGGAATTCTTTGCGATCAGGCATACCATTCCTGACCTTGCACCCAAATCCCATAGCGATTGTTTTTACGGACATACAAAAGAGCGTTTTAGTCTTTGCTATAACCCTACTCTTTCATCATCTTGAACTTTCCTCCATCAGCCTGTATTGCTACATACCTGATAAAACAAGGTGAAAGCGCCATGCAAATTGCCGATCTGAACCAGCATCCTGACTACGCCTCACAAACCGCACAACTGCTGCACACCGAATGGTCACATCTTCCTGCATGGTCGCATCAGCCCACTATACTTACGCGTTTAACTAAACGGAATCAGACCGCCTGGGCAGAATTTACCCTCGTCGCCACATCGGACGGCGAAACGGTTATCGCGACCTGTAGCGTCATCCGTTATGAACTGGACGACATCGCGGCACGGGAATACTGGATTGGCGAAGTGGTGACGGATAAGAAATTCCGGGGCCAGGGCGTGGCGAAAGCCTTGATCCAGCGGGCGATTGCCCGGGCAAAACACCAGCAGATTGGCGAGCTCTGGCTCTATACACCCGATCAACAGGCATACTATCAGCGTTCAGGATGGCGGGTGGTCGAACAGCGGCACATAGCGGGTGAAGACGTCACGGTGATGGTGTTGCATCTGGCGTAGTAAAAGGCGGCTCCTGAGAGCCGCCTTTATCCAGGATACTCAGTACTCAGGTAGGGATGCGTTTAACCGGCGCGTTCTGCTGACGATCCCAGATTACCGTCAGCAACCGCTGCAACGCGATAAACGCAAACAGCAGGACCCCGATGGCGATCTTGGTCCACCACGAACTCAGCGTGCCGTCGAAATTAATCCAGGTCTGGATCAGCCCCTGAATCAGCACACCAAACAGCGTGCCCAGCACCGTCCCCACACCACCCGACAGCAGCGTGCCGCCGATCACCACCGACGCAATTGCATCCAGCTCCACACCCAACCCGGCCAGCGCATAACCTGCCGAGGTATAGATCGAGAACACGATGCCCGCCAGCGTCGCCAGCGTGGTGGAAAGCATATAAATCTTAATGGTGGTGGCTCGGGTTGAAACCCCCATCAACTGAGCCGACGTCATATTGCCGCCGATGGCGTAAACCCGGTTACCAAACCGCGTGCGGTGCGCCAGAATAATCCCGCCCAACACCACCACCAGCATAATCACCGCCAGCAGACTAAGACGCCCTCCGCCCGGCACTTTCCACGCCAGGCTGGACAGCAGGGTGTAAAACGGATGATCGATGGGAATCGAATTCTCGGACACCAGATAAGAACAGCCGCGCAGGAAAAACATCCCCGCCAGCGTAATGATAAAGGCCGGGATCTTCAGGGCATCAATCAGCCAGCCCATCATGGCACCGAACAGCGCACCCAGTGACAGAATCAGTGCAAACGCCAGCAACGGATCGATATGAAAATCACCAATTGCCCGCGCCAGAAAAACGCCGGTAAAGGCGATCACCGCGCCGACAGACAGATCGATACCACCCGACAAAATCACAAAGGTCATGCCGACGGCGATAATCCCGAGGAAGGCGTTATCGGTCAGGATATTGCAGATGACCCGGGTTGAAGCAAAGCCCGGGAACTGACTCAGACAAAACAGGTAACCCGCCACAAACACCAGCAAGGTGATCATCAGCGGAAGATGACGTTTAATCATGTCGGGCGTCTCCGTTTCAACATCGCAATAAACCGCGGTGACTGCAGCAACAGCACACACATCACCACCACCGCTTTCACCACCTGATTCAGCTCCGGCGGGAAGCCGGAGAGCAGAATCCCGGTATTCATCGACTGAATAATCAGCGCGCCAATCAGCGACAACACCAGATTAAAGCGGCCACCCATCAGCGATGCGCCACCAATCACCACGGCGAGAATCGCATCCAGCTCCAGCCACAAACCGGCGTTATTGGCATCCGCCCCGCGAATATCCGCCGTGACAATCAGACCCGCAACGGCGGCACAGACGCCACTGATCGCATAAGTCGACATCACCACCAGCCAGCCGGTCACGCCCGCGTTGCGGGCCGCGCGCAGATTAATCCCCACTGCTTCGATAAACAGACCCAGCGCGGTCTTGCGCGTCAGCAGCCAGACGGCCAGCGCCACCACCAGCGTGATCCAGACCGGCACCGGCAACATCCACAGCGAGCCGTTACCAAACCAGCCGAGACTGTCACTGTCGAACGTCACAATCTGTCCCTGCGTAATCAGCTGAGCGATACCGCGCCCGGCGACCATCAGAATCAGCGTGGCAACAAACGGCTGAATACGCAGCAGCGCCACCAGCACCCCATTCCATAACCCACAGGCTAAACCGGTTCCCAGCGTACAGAGAATAATGAACGGCACACCGTGTCCGGCGACGGTCAGTGTGGCGGCGGTCGCGCCCGCTATCGCCATCACCGCACCCACGGACAGATCGATACCGCCGGTGGCAATCACCAGCGTCATGCCAATTGCCAGCAGGGCAACCGGGGCCGCACGGTTAAGAATATCGATCGGGCTGCCGAACAAACGGCCATCCTGCAGGTGTACAGCAAAAAAGTTACTGGCTACCAGACTGTCGATCAGCAGCACCAGCATCAGCGCGGCGATTTGCGGCATCCCTGGCGGGAACTTCAGCTTACGACGTGGCATTTTTTCAGTTGTCATAGAGGAATCAGGCATGTTTAGCCCCTCCGTCCGCGATAGCATTGACGATCGACGCCACCGAAAGCTGCTCCAGCGGAATTTCGGCCACCTGCTTCAGATCGCGCATGATCAACACCCGATCGGCATAACCGACCAGCTCTTCGAGTTCAGAGGAGATCACCAGCAGCGCCAGACCATCGGCGCATAGGGATTCAATTAAACGGATAATCTCGGCGTGTGCGCCTACATCAATGCCGCGCGTCGGTTCGTCGAGAATCAAAAACTGCGGTTTAGTCACCAGCCAGCGCGACAACAGCACCTTCTGCTGGTTGCCGCCCGATAACAGTTCCACCGGCTGCTCTGCGTGCGGCGTGCGAATGCCCAGACTCTTAATAAAACGATCGGCAATCACCTGCTGCTCGCGCTTCTTAATCGGCCTTAACCAGCCGCGCTGCGCCTGCAACGCCAGAATAATATTTTCGCGAACGGAGGCTGCGCCAATAATCCCGTCCGTCTTCCGATCCTCCGGACAAAATCCCATGCCGAGCTGCGAGGCTTTCGCCGGGTTGGTAATGCGCTGCACTTTGCCTTTGATCTTCGCGGTTCCGCGATCGGCCCGACGAATACCAAACAGCACTTCAGCGGTCTCTGTGCGGCCAGAACCTAACAGACCAGCAAGTCCCACAACCTCACCGGGACGCACCGCCAGGTTAAAGGGTTCGATGGTGCCCTTCCTGCCGTAATCTTCAAACGACACCACTGGCTGATTACTGCGCAGCGTGCTGCCCTGACGCTGTAATGCCGTCTCCAGCAGTTCACGACCCAGCATCAGCTTAATCAGTTCAATCTGCGACAGCGTGGCGGTATCACGGGTGGCGATAAACTGCCCGTTACGCAGCACGGTAATCCGGTCAGTAATGCGATACACCTGGTCGAGAAAGTGGGTCACAAAAATCAGGCTCATCCCTTTGGCTTTTAGCTGCGCCATCAGGGTAAACAGCATTTCGACTTCGCTGGCATCCAGGCTGGCTGTCGGCTCATCGAGGATCAGCACCTGTGCCGAAAGATCCACCGCGCGGCAGATGGCAACAATCTGCTGCATCGCCACCGAGTAGTGTCCCAGCGGGCGCGTCACATCGAGCGAAAAACCGTAGTTCCGCATCAGCGCATCGGCATCACGCACCATGCGGCGACGGTCGATCATGCCAAAGCGACGCGGCTCACGACCAATATAGAGGTTATCTGCCACCGACATGTTCGGCAGCATATTCACTTCCTGATAAACGGTGCCGATGCCCATCTCCTGCGCCTGCGCGGTGCTATGCGCGGTAATCGGCTCACCATTGAGGGTAATCGTCCCGGTATCACGGCTGTAAACACCGGTCAGCACCTTTATCAGGGTCGATTTCCCCGCACCGTTTTCCCCCAGCAGCGCCATGATCTCCCCTTTGCGAATATCAAAGGAAACATTGCTCAGCGCTTTAACGCCGGGAAACCCTTTGCTGACGCCGCTGATGGATAACAGCGGTGTATCATTTTGCGTCGTCATTCTGCTCACTCCGCCTTACGTCATGAAAAACCGCCCCGAGAGGCGGTCTGCGGCTGGTCTGGGACGGGTCTGTGGATCAGTAACCCATACCCTTTTTCTTATCCAGCTCCGCCTGAGCGTCAGCAGGCAGGAACAGCTTCGACTCGGTCTTGATGACTTTTGGCGGCAGCGTGCCATCTTTTTTGAATTTCTCCAGCGCATCAAACGCCGGACCCGCCATGTTCGGTGTCAGCTCTACGTTGGCGTTGGCTTCCCCTGCCAGCATCGCTTTATAGATATCCGGTACACCATCAATCGAGCCGGTCAGAATGTCTTTGCCCGGTTTCAGGCCAGCTTCTTTAATCGCCTGAATAGCACCGATCGCCATATCATCGTTATGCGCGTAAACCATGCAGATGTTTTTGCCGTTGTTCTCAGCCTTGATAAAGCTCTCCATCACCTCTTTGCCCTTACTGCGGGTAAAGTCACCGGACTGCGAGCGGATCACTTTAATGTTTGGATGGTTGCTGATCGCTTCAGCAAAGCCTTTCTTACGATCGATCGCGACGCTGGCACCGACGGTACCCTGCAGTTCCACCACATTACACTGCTTGTCGCCCACGGTTTTCACCAGCCAGTCGCCAATCAGTTTGCCTTCCAGCACGTTGTCCGCCGTCACTACGGCCTGATAGAGCGATTTGTCTTTGACCACGATGGCGCGGTCCAGCAGGTAAACCGGGATTTTGGCGTCTTTAGCTTCTTCCAGAACCGGCTCCCAGCCGGTCTGTACGACTGGCGCGATGAAAATGGCATCAACGCCCTGCGCTATAAACGAACGTACTGCCTTAATCTGATTCTCTTGTTTCTGCTGCCCGTCGGCGATTTTCAGGGTGATTCCGCGTTTTTTGGCTTCGCTTTTCGCCACGCTGGTCTCTGCCGAACGCCAGCCAGACTCCGAACCTACCTGCGAGAAGCCGACCGTCATATCTGCAGCTAGCACCGGTCCGGTTAACGCGGCGCTGACCAGCGTGGTCAGAAGTAAACGTTTCCACATAGTTTTTAATCCTCTGAAAGGCGTTTGCTGTTTAGGGTAGAGAGCCTGCTTAGACTGGACTAAAAAAGCGTGCATAATGGCGACATACTTCACAAAACAGAGCAATTTAAAGGGCTTACGTGCAGCAGTACGGGTTCGCTGGCTACGGCGTTATGGATAAAACGGCTGAGTAATAAAACAATCTTCGTTAAATAATTGTAATAAACAGAATCGCTTATGCTTAACGCCACTGGAAACGATTACAGACAGGCGTACTAAATGGGTTATCCGGCCTGCGTTGAACAAAAAATGGGATTTGTGATTGCCCGCACAGTCGTTTGCGCGTGCTGAATGGGCGCGAAACGTTTCTATGCGCGTGGTTTAAAAAGGATTAATTCTTCTGCCCGAAATTGTCAGAAAGGAGGCGTTGATGCATTGGCTGGCCTGAAGGAATGTAAAATAATATTTAAAATACGCGTTCAACGATGCATTCCGGCAGGGATTTCTGTGAGCCAATGCCCTATTTACTATCATCGTGCGGGCAGGCTGGCACTGACTGCCATAAAAATAGCAGATTTGGACTTTTAATCGCTGGTAAGGTGCTTTAGTCTGATTTTTGTCTTTTTTAACCAGCTCGATCTGGACAGCCCTGGCTTGCCCCCTATACTGAGCACTCCTTTGTACTTCTATCTGTTATGGCAATGATGACTGCGCACGATTACCTGCTTAAATTCCGCAAAGTAAATAATTCAGACAGTCTGGAAAAGCTTTTCGATCACCTTAACTACTCCCTTACAAATGATATGGAAATCATCAATATGTATCGGGCTGCCGATCATCGTCGTGCCGAGCTGGTTTCTGGCGGACGGTTATATGATCTTGGCTGTGTCCCTAAAACGGTGTGGCGCTACGTGGTCTGATTTCCGGCTGGTTAATCGCTCTCTTTACCTCTGACCTTGTCCGGATGGGCGTGCCCCTCTGGACATGTTATCCTGCTGCGCTTCGACTCCCCCGAGACAGGAATAACCACGATGAATGAACAGGTTGCTGCGCCGCGTATTGGTGGCTGGCTTTTGCTGCCGCTGGCCTGGCTGATAATGACCCTGTTAACCACCGTTCTGGTGCTGGCGATGTATCTGACCCCTCTCTTTAATCCGGAATGGCGTGTGGCGCTGTTTTCACACGGCAGCACACTCCTCTCTTACTGGGCTATTTCGCTGCTTACCGCCGTGGCGGTCTGGGCCTACAGCCTCTGGATCAGCTGGCTTTTCTTTAAGCGCTCCCGCCGTTTGCCGCGCCACTATCTGCTCTGGCTGCTGATCACCGTGCTGCTGGCGCTGAAAACCTTCGCTTTTACGCCGGTTGCCGATAGCCGTGCCCTTCAGACGTTACTGCTGTCACTGCTTGCGGCGGCGGTATTTGTGCCCTATTTCAAACGTTCAAAGCGGGTTAAAGCCACCTTTATCGCGCCGTAACGCTGTGAGTTATGTCAGGAATTTAATTCTGAGTGCTGTCTGCCGCCATGCAGGAGGCGCGGATATTGAGATACGCCGCGCTATCAATGATAATAAGCCGCTTTCCGGCTCCCAGGCGAAAAAATGACCGATTATCTGCTTCTCTTTATTGGCACCGTGCTGGTGAATAACTTCGTCTTAGTGAAGTTTCTCGGCCTCTGTCCTTTTATGGGCGTTTCCAAAAAACTGGAAACGGCGATTGGCATGGGCCTCGCCACGACGTTCGTGATTACGCTGGCCTCTATCTGCGCGTGGCTGGTCAACCACCTGATCCTGTTGCCACTGGATCTGGTCTATCTGCGCACCATGGCCTATATCCTGGTGATCGCTGTCGTCGTGCAGTTCACCGAAATGGTGGTGCGTAAAACCAGTCCGTCGCTCTATCGTCTGCTGGGTATCTTCCTGCCGCTGATCACCACCAACTGTGCGGTGCTGGGTGTGCCTCTGCTGAGCGTTAACCTTAACCACACCTTTATGCAGGCTGCGCTGTATGGATTCAGTGCCTCTATCGGCTTCTCGCTGGTCATGGTGTTGTTCGCCGGGATGCGTGAGCGACTGGTGCTGGCCAACGTGCCTGCCCCGTTCAAAGGCAACTCCATTGCCCTGATTACCGCAGGCCTGATGGCGCTGGCGTTTATGGGCTTCAGCGGTCTGGTGAAATTCTGATGACCGCGATCTGGATTGCTGTAGCCGTATTAAGTGCCCTGAGCCTGGTGTTCGGCGCTCTGCTGGGTTACGCCTCGCGCCGTTTTGAGGTCGAAGAAGACCCTATCGTTGAGCAGATTGATGCCATTCTGCCACAGAGCCAGTGTGGTCAGTGCGGCTATCCGGGCTGCCGCCCCTATGCCGATGCGGTCGGTAACAACGGAGAAGCAATCAATAAATGCGCGCCGGGCGGGGAGCAAACCATGCTCAAGCTGGCTGCGCTGCTTAACGTTGAACCGCAGCCGATTGATGGCGATGAAACAGCAAAAGAGCCGGTGCGCACCGTGGCGTTCATCGATGAAGCCAACTGCATTGGCTGCACCAAATGTATTCAGGCCTGTCCGGTGGATGCGATTGTCGGCGCAACCCGCGCCATGCACACCGTGCTGAGCGATGTCTGCACCGGCTGCGATCTCTGTGTCGCGCCCTGCCCGACTGACTGTATTGAAATGCGTCCGGTCGCCACCACGCCAGCTAACTGGAAGTGGGATTTGAATACCATTCCTGTACGGGTGATCCCGGTAGAAACTCATGCTTAATCTGTTTAACCTCCTGAAAAAAGAGAAGGTCTGGGATTTTCAGGGCGGTATTCATCCGCCAGAAATGAAAACCCAGTCCAACGGCACGCCGCTCAGCGAACTGCCATTGCCGGACCGTTTTGTTATTCCGTTAAAACAGCATATCGGCCATGAAGGTGAGATCTGCGTTGCGCCTGGCGATAAGGTGCTGCGCGGTCAGCCCCTGACCTTTGGTACCGGCCGTATGCTGCCGGTCCATGCGCCCACCTCTGGCGTGATTGAGGATATCGGTCAGCATATGACCGCGCACCCTTCTGGTCTGTCCGAACTCTGCATCTTCCTGACGCCCGATGGTGAAGACCGCTGGATGCCGCTCGATCCGCTGCCAGACTACCGTCAGCATCCGCGCGCCGACATCGTGCAGCGAATTCATGATGCGGGCATCGCGGGTCTGGGCGGTGCAGGCTTCCCGACCGCCACCAAACTGAAAGGCGGCCTGCGGGGGGTTAAAACCCTGATTATCAATGCGGCAGAGTGTGAACCTTACATCACGGCTGACGATCGCCTGATGCAGGATTATGCCGCCGAAGTGCTGGAAGGCAGCCGCATTCTCGCCTGGGTATTACAGGCTGAGCGGGTGTTGATTGGCATTGAAGATAATAAACCGGAAGCGATCGCCGCACTGAAACAGGCGCTGGGTAGCGAGCGCGATCTGCAAATCCGGGTGATCCCGACCAAATATCCTTCCGGCGGTGCCAAGCAGTTGACCCGCATTCTGACCGGCATGGAAGTGCCACATGGCGGGCGTTCGACCGATATTGGTGTACTGATGCAGAACGTCGGCACCGCCTGGGCGGTTAAGCGGGCGATTATCAATGGTGAACCGATCACCGAACGCGTGGTGACGCTGACTGGCGAGGCGATTGCCCAGCCGCGTAACGTCTGGAGTCGTCTTGGCACGCCAATCAGCCATCTGCTGCATCAGGTGGGTTTCACGCCTGCACCGCGGCAGATGGTGATTATGGGCGGTCCGCTGATGGGCTTTACCCTGCCATCGCTGGATGTGCCGGTGGTGAAGATTACCAACTGTATTCTTGCGCCCTCTTCCAGTGAGATGGGTAATAACGACGAAGAGCAGTCCTGCATTCGTTGCTCCGCCTGTGCCGACGCCTGTCCGGCTAAGCTGCTGCCGCAGCAGCTTTACTGGTACAGCCAGGGCGGCGATCACGATAAAGCGCGTGCACACCATATTGATGACTGCATCGAATGCGGTGCCTGCGCCTATGTCTGCCCGAGTAATATCCCGCTGGTGCAATATTACCGTCAGGAAAAAGCGGAACTGCGCGCCATCGATCTGGAAGCGAAACGTACGCTGGAGGCCAAAGCCCGCTTCGAAGCGCGTCAGGCGCGTCTGGAGCGTGAGAAGCAGGCCCGTGAAGCGCGTCATGAAGAGGCGAAACAGCGTGTTGCCCGCACCGATACCAGCGAACTGGCGGCAGCCAAAGCGCGGGTGAAAGCCCGTCAGACCGCTGAACCGGATGAAGCGACGCTTGAAGCGCAGCGTGAAGCCCGCCATGCGCAGGCGCGTCTGCGTCAGGCCGAGGCGCAGGCTGAAACTCAGCCGGTGACGCGTCAGTCAGTCGATCCGCGTAAAGCGGCGGTTGAAGCCGCGATTGCCAGGGCAAAAGCGAAGAAAGTTTCACCGGCTGATACGGCTGCTGACGCCAGTGTCGATCCGCGTAAAGCCGCCGTCGAGGCCGCTGTAGCGCGCGCCAAAGCGAAGAAAGCCGCACAGGCTGAAGGCGCTGATGCCACAACTCCGGCGGTAACGGAGCGCGTTACTGACGCCGCACCGGACGCCGCCGTGGAAACCGATCCGCGTAAAGCCGCGGTTCAGGCCGCTATCGCCCGCGCCAAAGCGAAGAAAGCCGCACAGGCTGAAGGCGCTGATGCCATAACTCCGGCGGTAACGGTGAGCGTTACTGACGCCGCACCGGACGCCGCCGTGGAAACCGATCCGCGTAAAGCCGCGGTTCAGGCCGCTATCGCCCGTGCCAAAGCGAAGAAAGCCGCACAGGCTGAAGGCGCTGATGCCACAACTCCGGCGGTAACGGAGCGCGTTACCGACGCCGCTCCGGACGCCGCCGTGGAAACTGATCCGCGTAAAGCCGCGGTTCAGGCCGCTATCGCCCGCGCCAAAGCGAAGAAAGCCGCGCAGGCTGAAGGCGCTGATGCCACAACTCCGGCTGTAACGGAGCGCGTTACTGACGCCGCACCGGACGCCGCCGTGGAAACTGATCCGCGTAAAGCCGCGGTTCAGGCCGCTATCGCCCGCGCCAAAGCGAAGAAAGCCGCGCAGGCTGAAAGTGATGCGGATGCCGCTTCACGTGACGCCGCCGCGCTCGCCACCGCCGCACACTTTGCGGTAGAGAAAGCGGAACAGGCTCAGGAGCAGGCCAACAACGCCAATGCTGAACCTGAACAGGCACCTGAACTGAATCAACCCGATGATGCGCGCAAGGCCGCTATTGCTGCCGCCATCGCCCGTGCCAAAGCGCGTAAAGCGCAGTCGTCTACGACGCTTGAGGATTAAATGGCTTTTCGTATTGCAAGTTCTCCCTATACCCATAACCGCCGCAGTACCGGCAACATCATGTTGCTGGTGGTGCTGGCCGCGGTGCCGGGCTTTGCTGCACAGTGTTATTTCTTTGGCTACGGCACCGTTCTGCAGGTCTTACTGGCGACCCTTACCGCCTGGCTGACCGAGGCAGCGATTCTGCGTCTGCGCAAAGCGCCTGTCGCCAGCACGCTGGCGGATAACTCAGCGTTGCTGACCGCCATCCTGATCGGTATCAGCCTGCCGCCGCTGGCACCCTGGTGGCTGGTGGTGATTGGTACCCTCTTTGCGGTGGTCATTGCCAAACAGCTCTATGGCGGACTGGGCCAGAACCCGTTTAATCCGGCGATGGTCGGTTATGTGGTGCTGCTGATCTCCTTCCCGGTGCAGATGACCAGCTGGCTGCCGCCTGACACGTTACAGGCGATCAAACCCGGCCTGATGGACAGTCTGAGCATGGTGTTCCGTGGCCACACGCTGGCGGGCGATACCATGCAGCAGTTGCAGATGGGTGTGGATGGCATCAGCCAGGCGACCCCGCTGGATACCTTCAAAACCGGCTTACGTGCCGGTCACAGTGCCGAACATTTGCTGGCGCAGCCGATTTACAGCGGCGTGCTGGCCGGGCTCGGCTGGCAGTGGGTTAACGTCGGCTATCTGGCGGGCGGCCTGTTCCTGCTGTGGAAGAGTGCGATTCGCTGGCATATCCCGGTCGCCATGCTGCTGTCACTGGCATTCTGCGCCACGCTGGGCTGGTTCTTCTCCCCGGAATCACTGAATAGTCCGCTGATTCACCTTTTCTCCGGGGCCACCATGCTGGGCGCGTTCTTTATTGCCACCGACCCGGTAACCGCGTCGACCACTAATCGAGGTCGTCTGGTGTATGGCGCGCTGATCGGACTGCTGGTCTGGCTGATCCGCAGCTTTGGCGGCTATCCTGACGGCGTGGCGTTTGCTGTGCTGCTGGCCAACATTTGCGTGCCGCTCATCGATTACTACACCCAGCCGCGCGTTTACGGCCATCAGAAGGATTAAGCGATGCTGGAGACGATTCGCAAAAATGGCGTCACGCTGGCGATTTTCGCTGCGATTACCACGGCCGCTACGGCAGTTATCAATACGGTGACCAAACCAACGGTAGAGCATCAGACTCAGTTACAGCAGAAAAATCTGCTGGATCAGGTGGTGCCTGTTGAGCTTTATGACAATAACATCCAGCAGGATTGTTACGTTGTCACGGATGCAGCACTGGGCAACAGTGCGCCGCATCATCTTTTCCTGGCGCGTAAAGGTGGCCAGCCGGTCGCGGCTGCACTGGAGACAACCGCGCCTGACGGCTATTCTGGTGCGATCCAGATGCTGGTCGGTGCTGATTTCCAGGGTAAAGTACTGGGCGTGCGGGTGATTGAACACCATGAAACGCCTGGCCTGGGCGATAAAATCGAACTGCGCATCTCTGACTGGATCAACAGCTTTAATGGCAAAGTGGTGCAGGGTCCGGCGGATAGAGCCTTTGCGGTTAAAAAAGATGGCGGCGACTTCGATCAGTTTACCGGTGCCACCATTACCCCACGCGCGGTGGTCAATGCGACGAAACGCACCGCGCTGTTGATGAAAACGCTTCCGGAGAGACTCTCTTCGTTACCAGCATGTGGAGACACAAATGAGTGAAGCTAAAAGTCTGCTGGTTGGTGGACTGTGGAAAAACAACTCGGCACTGGTACAGCTGCTGGGCCTCTGTCCGCTGCTGGCGGTTACCGCAACGGCCACCAATGCGCTCGGTCTGGGGCTGGCGACCACGCTGGTGCTGACCCTGACCAACAGTTTTATTTCCGCCTCGCGCCGCTGGGTGCCGTCGGAAATCCGTATCCCGATTTATGTCATGATCATCGCCTCGGTGGTGAGCTGCGTGCAGATGCTGATCAACGCCTATGCCTACGGTCTCTATCAGTCGCTGGGGATTTTTATCCCGCTGATTGTGACCAACTGCATCGTGGTTGGCCGTGCTGAAGCTGTCGCCTCTAAGAGCAGCATTCCACTTGCCGCACTGGATGGTTTTGCCATCGGCATGGGCGCGACCTGCGCCATGGTGGTGCTGGGTTCGCTACGTGAAATTATCGGCAGCGGCACGTTGTTTAACGGTGCCGATCAGCTGCTTGGTCCGTGGGCGAAATCGCTGCGTATCGAAGTGGTTCATTTCGATTCGCCGATGCTGCTGGCGATGCTGCCGCCTGGCGCGTTTATCGGCCTGGGCATGATGCTGGCGGGCAAATATCTGATTGACCAGAAGATGAAACAGCGTGCAGCGCTGCGTGCTCAGGCGGCTGAAACCGAGGCACCTCAGAACGTTGTCGGGAAGCCAGTGTGAATCAGACCAAACGCACCGAAATTCTCCATCGGCTGCAGCAGAACAATCCGCATCCGACCACCGAGCTGAACTTCAGATCGCCGTTTGAGCTGCTGATTGCGGTGCTGCTCTCGGCGCAGGCGACCGATGTCAGCGTGAACAAAGCCACCGCGAAGCTCTATCCGGTGGCCAACACGCCCGCCGCGATGCTGGCGCTGGGTGTGGATGGCGTAAAGGAGTACATCAAAACCATCGGCCTGTTTAATAGCAAAGCGGAGAATGTGATTAAGACCTGCCGCATTCTGCTGGAGCAGCACAACGGCGAAGTGCCGGAAGATCGTGCGGCGCTGGAAGCCCTGCCCGGCGTTGGCCGTAAAACTGCCAATGTGGTGCTCAATACCGCCTTTGGCTGGCCGACGATCGCCGTTGATACCCATATATTTCGCGTCAGCAACCGCACAAAATTTGCGCCAGGTAAGAATGTCGAAGAGGTGGAACAGAAGCTGCTGAAGGTGGTTCCGGCCGCCTACAAGGTCGATTGTCACCACTGGCTGATTCTGCATGGCCGCTACACCTGCGTGGCGCGTAAACCGCGCTGCGGTGCCTGCCTGATTGAAGATCTCTGTGAGTATCCCGACAAAGTCGAGTGATTTGATACCTGACCCGCTGTGGCGGGTTTTTTATTATCTGCCTGTGCCCGCTGCATGACCTCTCCTGCGCGATCCCCCCTTTTCACCACGCTATCTGACGCGCCTGAATACCGGCACAGTTTGTCGGGTTGTTACATCGATGTTGATGATGGAAAATCGCCGCCCCTGACGATAAGAAAAAGTTATGACACGGTGAGTAACGTAATGAAGAAAAGCCCTTCTGCCGGAAGGCATCCTCTGCGCCTGTTTCTGGCGCGACTCTGGCCACATCCGCTAGCGGTGAGTCAAAAACATGTGGTGATTGCCGGACTGGGTGCAGGCATTGGCCTGGTGCTGACCAGCCTGCTGAGCCACTGGATGCTGGGCGAGCTGAACCTCTGGTTTGTCGCCCCGGTTGGCGCATCAGCCGTCCTGCTCTTTGGTTTGCCTGCCAGTCCGCTGGCGCAGCCGTGGGCAATCGTCGGTGGCAACAGCCTGTCTGCGCTGGCTGGCGTCACCGTCAGCCAGCTGATACCCGAACCAGCCATCGCCTGCGGCGTCGCGGCCTGTGTGGCGATCCTGCTGATGTTCCAGCTGCGCTGTCTGCATCCGCCTGGCGGCGCAGTGGCCCTGACCGCTATTCTGGGCGGGCCGTCGGTGCAGCAGCTGGGTTATCAGTTTGTCCTGACGCCGATTCTGCTCAACTCACTGACGCTGGCACTACTGGCCCTGCTGTTAAATAATCTGGCCGGTCGTCGCTACCCTCATCCGCTGGCGCCTCAGGAAATTAAACCCGAGCCGGTTGCCATGCCAGTCCCGCTGACGCGTGCCGATCTGCATCAGGCTTTACAGGGTGGCGAACTGCTGGATATTGACGAAGATGATTTGCAGGCGCTGCTGCTGCGCGCTGAAGAGATTGCGCAACGCCGCCAGTTCAGCGGCTGAAGTCTGCCTGCTGACACCACCTTATCCTGTCGTGCCGGCACGCTCCGCGTGGCCGAAAGACACACACGAAGTTGATCGCTGCCACAGTTTTGCTCAGCCGCTGCGCCTCGCCTTTCCGGTAACCTCTTGATAACAAAATCGCCCAGGCCGGACGCCCATCCGGTCCAGGGCGGATGCCCATAGAGCCTGTCTTAGCCGCGCTCTACACTTTGCTCTTCTTTACGTTTCTTATGAGGAAGCACGATGGATAGCGCCTTGTCCCCGCAGCACGATGAGCTGATCGCCTCCGCCATCAAAAAATTCTTCATCCATATCATCCCGATGCTGGTGGTCATGCTGATCATTAATCAGATTGACCGTGCCAATATTGGTTTTATCAAAGCCGAGCTACGCAGCGATGCCGGGATCAGCGCCGCCGCCTTTGGTCTGGGTGCGGGCCTCTTTTTCATTGGTTATGCGCTGTTTGAAGTACCGAGTAATCTGATGATGAAGCGCTTTGGCGCACGTGTCTGGCTGACACGCATCATGATGACCTGGGGATTGGTGGTGATCCTAACCGGATTCGTCACCTCGCCCATTCAGTTTTACCTGCTGCGCTTCTTACTTGGCGTCGCCGAAGCGGGCTTCTTTCCCGGCGTGCTGTTCTATTTCCGTCAGTGGGTACCGAATGCCTGGCGCGGCCGGGCTACCGCGATGGTGCTGAGCGCCACGGCTGGTGCCTTTCTCTTCTCCGGGCCGATCACGGGTGCCATCCTGATGATGCACAACTTTCTGGGGATAGCGGGCTGGAAATGGGTGATGTTTCTCGAAGGCGGTGCCTCGGTGCTGGTCGGGATCCTCGCCGCCTGGGTACTGGTATCACGTCCCGACCAGGCGCGCTGGCTGACTGACGCGGAGAAACAGGCGCTGGTACAGCAACTGGATAGTGAAGAGACACAGCGTGACGCGCTTAATCGCGAGCCGGGCAAAATGTCGCTGTTACGCAATCGCAGCCTGCTGTTCTTCTGCGCAATCTTCTTCACCATGACCATGACCGGTTATACGCTGGTGTTCTGGCTGCCTCAGATTATTCAGCGCATTCAGGGCTTCAGCAGTTTTGGCATCGGGATGCTCACCGCTGTGCCATGGCTATGCGCCATTATCGCCATCAACCTGCTGAGCCGCTTTTCAGACCGCCACCGCGACAGACTCGATAAAGCGCTGGGCGTCGCCATGCTGGTCGCCGCCTGTGGCACCTATATGGCGACGCTGGGTTCCCCGTGGTTTGGTTTCCTGGCGATGATCGTGGCCTGTATCGGTTCTAAAGTCAGCGCCACCTTTTTCTGGCCGATGCCACAGGGAGAACTGCCCGCCTCAATTGTCGCACCGGGCATTGCGCTGGTGAATTCTGTTGGCAATCTTGGCGGCTTTTTCGCACCGACGGTGTTTGGCTATCTGGAGATGAAGACCGGCTCCACTACCGGCGGTCTCTATGCCCTGACCAGCGTCTCGCTACTGACCGGGCTGTGGCTGCTGCTGCGCCGCAGGCCATCCCCGCCGTCCCTTGACCCTATGGAGAATCACCATGTCAGACAGTCCAGTCATTAAAACAATGCGGGTGGTGCCGGTCGCCGGGTATGACAGCATGCTGCTGAACATTGGTGGCGCGCATAACTGCTACTTTACCCGCATCCTGGTAATCCTGACCGATTCCGCAGGCCGTACCGGCGTGGGCGAAAGTCCCTGTCACGCTTCGACGCTGGGGCTGCTGGCACGTTTTCAATCGCAGATTGAGGGCAGCGAGCTGCTGCGGCTGAATGCGACGATCGCCACGCTGTTTGCCAGTGATGCACGCCATCAGCAGACCGCGCATACCGATGACATCCACATTCCACAGATGAACCCGGAAAAGTTCTACAACGCCGCCGCGGCGATTGAAGCCGCGCTGCTTGATCTGATGGGCCAGCACCTCAATCTGCCGGTTGCCGATTTACTTGCCAGCGGCAGGCAGCGCGATCGTGTGCCGGTGCTCGGCTATCTGTTCTATATCGCCGACCGCAACCTGACCAGCATGAACTATCAGGCAGGCCAGGCTGGCGGTGATGCCTGGCTGCAACTGCGCCATGAAAAAGCGATGGATGCGCAAAGCGTCGTGCGGCTGGCTGAGGCCGCCGCGGAACGCTATGGCTTCCGCGACTTCAAACTCAAGGGCGGCGTACACCACGGCGAAGTGGAGGTAGAGACGGTTAACGCCCTGCTGCAACGCTTTCCGCAGGCGCGGGTAACGGTCGACCCCAACGCCAGCTGGTCGCTGGATGAAGCCATTTATTATGGTAAACAGCTGGCGGGCCGCATTCCCTATCTGGAAGATCCCTGTGGCGCGGAGCAGGGCTATTCCGGCCGGGAAACGCTGGCCGAGTTTAAACGGGCCACCGGTATTCCGGTCGCCACGAATATGATCGCCAATGACTGGCGACAGTTGCAGCATGCGTTACAGCTCAATGCTATCGACATTCCGCTGGCCGATCCGCACTTCTGGACGATGCGCCATGCGCACACCGTGGCACAGCTCTGTCAGGAGTGGGGACTGACCACCGGCTGCCATTCAAACAATCATTTTGATGTCTCACTGGCGATGGTGGCGCATCTGGGGGCGGCTGCACCCGGCGATCGCCTGACGGCCTTTGATACGCACTGGATCTGGCAGGATGGACAACAGCTGACGCAGCATGCGCCGCAGATTCGTGATGGGCATCTGGAACTGCCAGAGGGGCCAGGGCTGGGTATTACCCTGAATATGAAACGGGTCGAAGCGGCACACGCACTCTACACTTCGCTGCCGGATAAAAACCGTAACGATGCGCTGGGCATGCAGTTTCTGATTGAAAACTGGTCGTTTAACGCCAAACGCCCGGCGCTGCTGCGCTGAAGAACAGCAGCCTGTGACAGTGTCACAGGCTGCTCTCTTTTTAGCGTTGTGCCAGCGCTGCCTGCATCCAGGCAATCACCAGAGGAGAATCTTTTTCCTGCAGCGCAGCGCGTTCTGACTGGAACAGGGTGGCAACAAAGAAAGGATGATCCGGCAGCTCCACACCGCGTACGTCCCCCGCGTCATCCCAGGCAGTAATGCGCAGCGTGTTATCGCCCAGCGCCGCACTGAATTCCGGGTTGACGCCAAAGTTACAGTGATAGCCTTCATCGCTCTCCAGCGTGCCGTAGGCTGCAGCAATACGTGAACCGGGTTCAAACCTGACCGCGCCGCGCTGCTCCACCAGCGAGCAGCTCAGCGGCGCTATGACCATGCGCCCGCCGGCGTCGGTTTCGGCATGACTCGCATCGTGCCAGCCCAGTACATTGCGCGCATACTCGATGACCGCATACTGGAATCCCCCGCAGGAGCCCAGGAAAGGCGTTCCACTTTCCCGCGCCCAGCGAATGGTGTCAAAAACGGCCTCATCATTATGGTAGGGACTGCCAGGCACGACCCAGACCGCGTCACTGCGCCTGAGGTCGGATTCAGCGAGTTTTTCGCTGGCAATCCATTCAGCTTCAACCGTTATGTTAAGCCAGCGGGCAGCACGTTCAAGAGCAAGAGGTATGGCCTGATGGGCAACCGCATTCGCGCGGTAGTCACCAGCCAGAGATAAACGCAGGGGGGACGACATAAACAGATCCTTCTCGGTGAAATTGAGAGGTTACAGGAATGTTAATTTTAAGTCGAGCAGCCTGAAAGCCGCGTCATAATGTTGCTACTCAGTACAGGAAGCATCATCTCTTCATCACAGCCTGCTCCCCTTTTCTTCAGCGGAAAATTTTTTGCAGGTTTATGCTGTCCACAGGCTTTTCACCTTTCCTGCGCAGCAACGCAATCGGTTTCTTGTTTTGCTTTCTGAATTAAATCGCGGGTTTATGCTCTCGTTCAGGAATTGTATGCTTTGCCGCCAGATGAGACGCCTTACGTTTACTTTGTCGTCATATTGCCTGGTTAATGGCCTGAAACTTCCTGTACATGCTGCCGATTAAATCTGCGGCAAACGTTTCATCTGAATTACCCTCTATTAGCAGTTAATGTTAAATTCATCCAGCGCCTCACTCGCATTCAGTTGATTTATACTGATATGCTCTTTGTCATCAATATTTAAATCTGGGCAACAGTTTATTATAAGGTTTTTAACCATGGATTATCAGCTCAGGCAGGTTGTCAGAAAATTCTTGCCCTGCCGCCCGTAATCAGCCAAATTAGTCGCCGCTTTTCCCTTCTAATAACAATCTCGCGCATGAAAACTCACATGACGCGGACTTAATTGCTGTCCCGAAACAGGGTATGAAAAAACTGAGGTATATGTGTCAACTGCAAACAAACACACCGATGAGGCCGTCAGTCTCAATGCGTTTAAACAGCCAAAGGCGTTTTACTTAATTTTCTCAATTGAGTTATGGGAACGTTTTGGTTTCTATGGTCTGCAAGCCATCATCGCGGTTTATCTTGTCAAACAGCTTGGTATGTCCGAATCGGATTCAATTGCTCTGTTTTCCTCTTTCAGTGCGTTGGTGTATGGACTGATGGCCATTGGTGGCTGGCTCGGCGATAAGGTGTTGGGTACCAAACGCGTGATCGTCCTGGGTGTAGTGGTGCTGGCGTTGGGTTATGCGCTGGTGGCCTTCTCCGGTCACCATGCAGGCATCGTCTATCTCGGTATGGCGACCATCGCCGTGGGTAGCGGCCTGTTCAAGGCTAATCCCTCTGCGCTGCTCTCCACCTGCTATGAAAAAGATGATCCGCGCATTGATGGTGCCTTCACCATGTTCTATATGTCGATCAACATCGGTTCACTGTTTTCGATGATGCTGACCCCGTGGTTAGCGGCGAAATATGGTTACAGCGTCGCGTTCTCGCTGTGCGTTATCGGTCTGGTTATTACTCTGTTTAATTTCCTGTTCTGCAAACACATGGTCAAAGACTATGGTTCTAAACCCGATTTTGAGCCGTTACAGGTTGGAAAACTGCTGATGACCCTGGTGGGCGTCGTGGTGCTGATAGCGCTGGCAAACTGGATGCTGCATCATCAGGCCATTGCACGCCTGGTGCTGGCGGTCATTGCGCTGGGTATCGTGCTGGTGTTTGCTAAAGAGACGTTTTCGCTGCAGGGCGCGGCGCGTCGTAAAATGATTGTGGCCTTCCTGCTGATGGTCGAAGCGATTCTGTTTTTCGTGCTCTATATGCAGATGCCAACATCACTCAACTTCTTTGCTATCCGCAACGTTGAACACACGATTCTCGGCATTACTTTTGCGCCCGAGCAGTTCCAGGCACTGAACCCGTTCTGGATCATGCTGGCCAGCCCGCTGCTGGCTGCGCTCTATAATAAGCTGGGCGATAAGCTGCCTATGCCGCACAAGTTTGCCTTTGGTATGGTGCTCTGCTCCGCTGCGTTCCTGGTACTGCCGATGGGCGCGAAATTTGCCAGCAATGCCGGTATCGTTTCTGTTAACTGGCTGATCCTGAGCTACGCACTGCAGAGTATCGGTGAGCTGATGATTGCGGGTCTTGGCCTGGCGATGGTGGCACAGCTGGTGCCTCAGCGTCTGATGGGCTTTATCATGGGCGCGTGGTTCCTGACCACCGCAGGCGCGGCGGTCATTGCCGGTAAAGTGGCTAACCTGATGGCGGTGCCTGAAAACGTGACCGACCCGCTGATTTCACTGGCGACCTACAGCCGTGTATTCCAGCAGATCGGTATTGTGACCGCCGTTATCGCCTTGTTGATGCTGATTACGGCACCGGTGCTGAACCGTATGGCGCAGGCTCCTGACACGGAAAAATAACGTGCAGGCGTCATTGCGGCCGTGACACGAATCAGCCGGGCTCTGCCCGGCTTTTTTATTGCCAACTTAAAACCACGTCCTATGGACGTGGTTATCGCCTCGGTTCTGGCTCTGCCTGTAAAGATCTGCCCATGTCAAACTCCTCATCTGTTGTCCCCACAACTGATAAGGAAATTCAACATGAGCAGGTTTCAAAAAGCTTCCCACGTGCTGTGGCATTGTCAATACCATATAGTCTGGACGCCAAAGTGT